>CAYYJM010000321.1:2060-6629 GCA_964471755.1 uncultured Alcaligenaceae bacterium | reverse complement strand
GGCTGCCCCTTCATCGGCTCACCCTGCATCGGCTGCCCCTTCATCGGCTCGCCCTTCATCGGCTCGCCCTGCATCGGCTCGCCCTGCATCGGCTGCATCGGGTTGGCCCGGACAAGTTGCTCGGCCTTCTGAGCCTCCTGGGCGGCCTGCTGGGCCTGCTCCAGAGCCTTGGCCACCTGCTGGGCGGCGTTCATCGGAGCGGCTTCCGGGTTCAGCTTCGCCTGGTCGGCGATTTCCTCGGCCATCTTCTTGGCCAGGGCGTTCTCGACGCCCTTCTTCGCCTCTTCCAGGTTCTTCTTGGCCGTGGTCGCTTCCCTGGTCGCCGGCTTGGCCTCGTTTTTCTCCAGGTTCGCCTTGGCCGTCTCCTGGTTCTTGGCGCTGGCCTCGACTTGTTTGGCCGCCTCGGGAGCGGCCTGCTCGATCATCATGCCGACCTGCCGCGTGTCGGGTGTGATCTTCGCCTGCTCCCGGGCGATCTCGGCGTTCTTGCCCTCCATCGGCTTGCCGGCCTCGGCCTGCTTTTTGGCCTCCTCAGCGACCTTGCCTTCCTGCCTGGCCAGTTCGCCAAGCTTCTGGGCCGCGTCTTGCAGCTTGGCGATGTCATCGCGGCGCTGCTCGATCTCGGCGATCTTGCCCTCGATCTGCTCTCTGGCCTGCTCCAGCTTCTGCACCGCCTGCTGCTGCTGGGCCTCCGCCTGCGGAGCGTTCTTCTGCTCCAGGGCCTTCGTCGCCTCCACCTGGGCCTGCTTCGCCGCCTCCAGGGTTTTCTGCGTCTCCGGAGTCGTCGGCAGCGGCTGGTTCTTGAACGCCTCGGTCTTGCCGGCCAGGTCCTTCTGCATCGGAGCCTGTTCCGGCAGCTTCTCCGGCGTGCTGGCCTTCGCCTCGGTGTTGGCCTTCGCTTCCTTCTGCTCGGCGATGATCTTGTCGAGGTTCTCGGCCGCCTTCTTCAATGCCGCCAGCGGATCGGACTTGAGCTTCTCGGCCTCGGCGATCGCCTTGTCCAGGGCGGAGCGCGTCTCCTTGAGCGCCGACTCGACCTTCTGCTGGGCCTCGGTCGCCTCCTTCAGATGCTGCTTCTGCAACTCGTTGGTGGCTTCCTTCGTGGCCTGCTCGACCGGCTTGACGGCCTCGGTCGCCTCGGGAGCCTTCTGCGCGACGGCTCGGGCCAGGTCGCGTGCCGTGTGTTCCATCCGGGCCTGCTGCGTGGTCAGTTCCTTCCGCTCGGCCGGCTCCGGCTTGGCCTCGGTCTTCTCACGGATCTCGGCCTGATTGGCCAGGGCCAGATCGACCTTGTCGCGCAGCTCTTTCAGGGCCGTCACACGGTCGATCGGCTTGCGCAGGATGTCGGCCAGGTCACGCAGATCACCGGTCGTGCTGAACAGCAGCTCGACGCCCTGCTCGTACGCCTTGTTGCGGACGTCCGGGTAACCGGTTGCCTTCAACTTGATGACGGCGGCCTGCATGTTGGCCAGCAACTGGGCCTTCTCGGCGAACGCCAGACCGGCATCGAGCCGGGCCTTCTGCTCGGAGACGAGTCGGCTGCCCAACTCCGGCAGCAGCCTCTTCAGCAGGCGATCGACGTCCTTGACCAGGTCGGCCTCGCGGTCGCTGATCTGACGAAGAACGAGGGTCAAATTGGTGCCCGCGCGCTTGTCGTCCTTCGTGTCACGGCCTTCACGCAGACGCTCGGCGGCGCGCAGGTGTTCTTCCTGTTGCAGGGCGGCCAACTTCTCGCAGCGCTCGGCGGCCTGCTCCAGCGTGGCCAGGGCGTCCTGCCGGGCCAGCAGCGTCTTGAGAGCCGAGACGACGTCGCGATGCTTCTCGTACGCCTCGATCGTCGCCTTCTCGTTCTTGTCGGGCGTCTCGGCGAGGGCGGCCTCCTGCAACTTCCGGATGACCGTCTCCATCTGTTCACGGCTCAGGCCGGAGAGCGTCTTGGCCGCCTCGGCCAGCATCTGTTTCTCTTCGTCCTTGTCCAGCTTGTAGAACTGCATGACGCGGATCATCGCTTCCATCTGGCGGACCATGCGATCGGTCTCGGCCTGGATGGCGCGTTGCTGTTCCTGCTTCTGGACGAGTTCCGCGACGTTGACATTGCTCTCCGCGGCCCGGAGATAGGGCAACACCAGGATCATCAGCAGTAGGCTACCGCTGAGGCAAAGAGCTAACCCACGTTTGATCAGCATCCCGACAGCCTCCCTCGGGTCGTTGGGGGACATTCACCACAAGTATAACTTGCCCGATCGCTCAACGCGAGCCGGGACTCGGCGGCTCGAACACATCTCGCTGCCGCTGTGCGAGTTCTTGCAGACGCTTGAATTCATCGAGCTTGGCCCGGATCCAGAGGCTCAACCCTTCCGTGTTGACCACCTCCTTGACGCGGACCTCGGAGGCTCCCGGCTTGCTGCCCGGTCGCCGATCGAAGACCTCCACGAAGTATTCAATCCGATCGCCGACCTTGAGTTCCGGCAGCTCGCGTGTTTTGAAGTCGAATCGACCGCCGCCCTCCTTGCGTCCGCGGAACAGCTCCGGGGCCGGCGACGGGATCGCCGTGAACTGCGTCTCATCGCTCTTGTTGTTTTGCCAGACGCCCAGGTTCAGGTCGAAGGCTCCCGCCTCGGCCGTCGGCAGCACCTCGATCAGCGGCAGCGGCGTCCACGGAATCGAGTCGGTCATCCCCTCGGTGCCCGGCTTCAGGATGCGATAGCGCAGCACCGCCCGATCCAGGGCCAGGTCGGTTCGCGTCCGGTAGCCGATGCGGATCCCCCGACCAATCAGCACGGGCAGACCATCGACCTCGCTGTCCTCCAGGAAGTTCGTCTGGGTCGCTCCCGGAAAGCGATCCGGCATCAGCAGGACGTGCGGAGCCTCGTCCGGCAGTAGCGTGATCGAGCGCCGTGGCACCTTGCGGTTCTCGTAACCATGCTGGTCGGCCATCAGGATGCGATAGGCCGTTTCGCCGGGTTTCAGCTCGAATTCGCCGGTCCAGAGGAGCTTTTCCGCGTCGGAGGAGGCCATCGCCAGGGTGCGGGCGATCTTCTCACCGGGACCGTCCGTCTCCGGACCGAGGATCTCCAGCGTCGCCTGAGCCAGCGGTTTATTGGCCGTCACGATGACGCGCGCCCGACAGCCGAGGAAGCCGACGATGTCGCCGCGCCCCTGCGGCTCCTCGTACGGAGTGCCATCGGGCCGGGTGCCGACGAACGTCGGCAGGATCAGCTTCACGTCGTTGCGAACGAGGTCCGGCCGGGGTTCGAGCCGGATCGCCGCCGGCTCCCGTGATCGGCCATCGCTCACCCAGGCCCACGCCTCGAAGGAGTTGCCCGGCGAGGGAATCGTCGCCTGATAGAGCGTGCCCTCGTCGTCGGTCTTGACCGGTTCGAGCGTGAAGCGTTCGCGGACCACCTCGTTGCCGGCGATGATCACGGTGCCGCTGCCGGCCCGGGCCGCTCCCGGGCCGGTGGCGCGGAACTGTAACTGGATGTCGTCGCCAGTCGGCCAGATCGACCGCCCTGCGGCGACGAGCTGGACCGAACGCGGGATCGGTACGTCGGCCAGCAGCTGACGCTGCAACAGGGCCAGACAGGTCGCCGGAGCCAGGGCCCAGAGGCCGCCGAGCAGGAGGGCCACCGGGGCGATGACAGCCAGGGCCCACTTCCATCGTCGCCGATCGAGGGCCCCGCCCAGCGGCAGTTGTTTCAGCTGCTCCTCGGCCTGCCGCGTCGTCTCCTGGATCAGGGCCGGCGACATGCCCTCGGTCTTCGCTCCGTCGCTGTTCAACTCGACGGCGGAGCGGAGACGGCCATGCAGGGCCGGGAACGCCTGCTCAACCCAGCCGGCCAGGCGGTCGTAGGGCAAGGCCTCGAAGACTGGCCGAAGCACGACCCGGACCAGGAGGACGACGGCGACGACGATCTGCAAACCGGCCAGGCCGTAACGCAACCACCAGGGCGTGTCGGCGAAGCGATCATGGATCCAGTCGGACAGGCCGGCCAGGAAGAGCAGCACCCCGGCGACGGTCAGCAGACGGGCTCCGCCCCAGATCAGGCGGAGAATGCGCTCCCGCTGGGCGAGCATCGCCAGGCGATAAAGGATCGAGTTGGGGACCATGTGTCAACTCCGCTCAGCTCAGGTTCGAGAACTTGCGGAGGACCCATTCCCCCGTGATCAACGCCAGGAACAGCAGGAACGTCAGCGGATTGAGCAGTGGGATGCTCGACCGCTCGGTGAAGGTCGCCTTCTGCGGCTGGATTGCCTCGGCGAGGCGCTGGAGATCCTCCTCGCGATAGAAGCCGCCGCCGCTGGCCTGGCCGGCCTCCTCCAGCGATCGCGTCGGCAGCGGCAGGGGAGCCTTCTCGTGGCCCGGTGGAGCCTGGACGCGATAGTCGATCCGGGCCGGGTCGTCACCGCTCAGCTTCAGGGCGAAGCGGCCTTCCCGATCGTGGACGAGATTCAGCTGGTACTCGCCCTCGGTGCCCGGCACGCGGCGCAGCTCGACGGTGCGTGTCCGTGGCTCGCCGCGCTTCGCGTCGAGGTTCCTGCTGCCCCCGAGCAGGTCGCTCATGTGAA
>CAYYJM010000321.1:0-2050 GCA_964471755.1 uncultured Alcaligenaceae bacterium | reverse complement strand
TCGGCGTCGAGCAGCCGGGCGTAGACCTTGCCCATCTGATTGAGCGTCGCCTGGGTGCGGTCCACGGTGAGCTGTGTGCGGAGGGTGCCGAGGCTGCCACGCAGACCCATCTGGTAGACGACCTGGCCCCAGAAGCGAGCGAAGATCGAGTCCTGACTGTTGAATCGCCAGCGCCACGATTCCTCGAAGCCGACGAACAGGACCTGGCCCTTGCCGAAGTACTGCTGGGCGAGCAGTGGCATCGGCTCGTCATCATTCACCTTCTCCTTCGGATGGGCCAGCAGGGAGATGGCTCCGGGCTTGAGTCGGGTGACGGGGTAGTGCCAGTAGATGCTCGGCAACTCCTCCCAGACCTTCTCGTTGTCGTCGGCATTGTCGCCGAGGCTGAGCATCTGGCTCTGCTTGCCCAGACGGGTCGGCTCGACCTGGAAGCCGGCGGTGCGCGTCTCGCCGTTGCGGGCGAACGACTGCGGCTGAAACTCGACGGGCAGCATCCCTTCCAGGGGCGTCCCCTTCCAGCTCGACGGAGCGTGGATGCGCCCGGCGATGCAGACCAGGCCGCCGCCCTCCTGGACGAACTCGCGAATCCAGCCCATCGCCTCGCCGCCGAGCTTGTCGGCCGGCACGTCGCCGAGGATCAGCAGGTTGTACTCGAACAGCTCCTTCCGCGAGGTCGGGAAGCTCGGCAGGAACGGCTTGCCGGACGCCATCACCTCCTTGTCGCCCTGGAGGATCAGGAAGCTGGCCTCGACCCGACGATCGCGGATCAGGGCCCGTTGCAGGAACTGGAAGTCCCAGCGGGCGATGTTCTCGACGGCCAGCACCTTGATCTTCTGATCGACCAGGCGGACGGAGCGTTGCAGCTCGTCGGTCATGCTCCGATTCTCCTTGAGCGTGACGCGAGTGGTCAGGAGGTGCATGCCCTGCTCGGGGAATTTCTCCTTGCTCGGCGTGAAGGTGACGACCTCGCGGACCTCCTGGCCCTCCTCGACGGGCACCTCCTTGCTGGCGACCTCCTGATCGCCGAGCAGGACGGACAGGACGACCGTCCCCTTCTGCCCCTGGACGCGATAGCGGAACGGCACGGCGACGGCGTCATCGAGAAAGAGCATGTCCGGCGTGGGGGCCTCGCGGAGCTGTACGAGGCCGGCTTCGCGCGAGCCGATGCCGAGAAAGTGGATCGGCACGCCGAGCTTGCCGGCCTCCTGGGCGACGTCGCCCAGAGCGAGCTTGCTGTCGTGATCCAGGCCATCGGTCGCCACGATGATGGCCGCTGGCAGGTCACCGTCACCGCGGAAGAGAACCTCGTCGAGAGCGTCGGCCAGGGCCGTCTCCGACTCGCTGGCGGCCAACTCGGCCAGGAGAAATTCGGTCGGGTCCAGGCCCTCCTTCGGATTGACCCGTCGCAGACGCGAGCCGAAGGTGTAGAGCCGCAACGGCCCCTTCTCTCCCGCCTTCTCGATCAGCTTCAACTCGGGATGTTGCAGGATGGCCCGGACCAGATCGATCCGACCGGGATTCTCGGGCAGACCGGTCGGCAGGACCTTCGAGAGATCCCCCTCGATGGGCGTACCGAGCGGGACGAGGTTATGGGCCAGGGCCACGCGCAGCCGATCGGCCGAGGTCAGACGACGATCCTGGAGACTCATGCTCTGGCTGTTGTCGATCAGCACGGCGACACCGCGAGCGCGTTCGCCCTGGAAGATGGCCGTCAACTGGAGAGGCCGAAACAGGAAGGCGGCCAGGAGCAGGACGCCGAGCAGACGCAGCGTGATCATCACGGCCCGGCGACGCCAGCCGATGCGGCGCGGCTCCATCCAGTAGAGCAGGCCGACGACCAGGGCGGCAGCGGCGACGGTCAAGACCGTCCAGAGGACGGGCAGCCAGAGCCGCCAGGTCGGCTCGATGCCGACGAAGTTGGGGGCCTCTGCGGACCGCACCGAGAACAGCGTTTGCCAGAGGTTCATGATCCACTCTTCAGTAAATACCTTGGCCTGAAGTAACCTCATCCCGGTATGTAGCCCGGCGAGCGGCGGGGCGTCAGCCCGCC
>CAYYJM010000320.1:0-6632 GCA_964471755.1 uncultured Alcaligenaceae bacterium | reverse complement strand
GCGGGTGTAGCTCAGTGGTAGAGCGTCACGTTGCCAACGTGAATGTCGTGGGTTCAAGTCCCATCACCCGCTCTAAAAGCCGAGGCGTCCCCTCGGCTTTTTCCTTTCCCACCTTGTTCTCCCGGTTCCCTCTTGCGGGGGCTTTCTTCCCGCCCGGACCGTCCTACAATACAACGCATTGCTGGGAACGGGCCTCACCGCCCTTCACGGACGGCTTCCTGTTCGGGGCCGAGGTTTCACGAATCAATGGACGACCGCCTCCCTGAGGCCAAAGCGAGAAAGCAGGACCGCCATGAGCGACGAACTCCCTCCCGACAATGGCCCCGAGGAAACGGCCCCCGCCACCGCGACGGAGGAGGCCCCGAAAAAACTGACCCAGACCGTCGAGATCAAGGACATCGGGCCCTGCCGTAAGCACATCCTCGTGACCATCGATCGCAGCGACATCGAGGAACGCATCGGCGAGAAGGTCAAGGATCTGGTCAAGGACTCCCACATCCCCGGCTTCCGCCCCGGCAAGGCTCCGCGGAAGATCGTCGAGAAGCGCTTCGCCTCCGAGGTTGGCGAGCAGGTCAAGAATGAGTTGCTCCTGGCCAGCCTGGAACAGCTCGCCGAGGACTTCGACGTCGCACCGCTAACCGCGCCGGACCTCAACCCATCCAACATCGAACTGCCCAAGGACGGCCCACTCGTCTACGAGTTCGAGGTCGAGGTCCGGCCACAGTTCGACCTGCCGCAATACCGCGGGCTGAAGCTGAATCGGCCGACCAAGACCTACACGGCCGAGGACGTCCAGGAAGAGAAGCGTCGGCTCCTGTCCAGGGCCGGGCAGATCATCCCGAAGGCAGACGGCAAGGCCACCCTGGGCGACCTCATTGTCGCCGAACTGGTCATCACCGACGGCGACCAGGAAGTGAACCGGCTGGCCGAGCAGAACTACCGCGTCGAGAAGCGGCTGGTGTTCAAGGACGCCATTGCTGAGAAGTTCGCCGAGCAGGTCGAGGGAGCCCGGGCCGGCGACGTGAAGACGGTCGATCTCGATCTCTCGACCACGTCGGCCGATCCGGCCCTGGCCGGGAAACACCTCAAGGGACACTTCCACGTCAAGGACGTCAAGACGCTGCGTCTGCCGGAATTGACTCCGGAGTTCCTGCTGGATTCATTCGCGGTGGACAACGAGGCCCAGCTCGATGAGTTGATTCTGGGCATGCTCAACCGCCGCCTGGAATACCTGCAACGCCGCAGCGCCCGCGAGCAGGTCGTGGAGAAGATCGCCGCCTCGGCCCAGTGGGAACTGCCTGAAGACCTGCTCCGCCGTCAGGCCCGCAAGTCCCTGATGCGCCGCGTGATGGAAATGCGCGCCGACGGCATCGCGGAAGAGGAGATCCAGAAGCGGCAACGGATGCTCCAGCAGGACATTCTGGCCAGCACGGCCGTCGCCCTGAAGGAGCATTTCGTCCTGCAGAAGATCGCCGAGGAAGAGAAGATCGACCTGTCCGACGACGAGATCAACGACGAGATTGAGCGGCTGGCTGCACAGTCGGAGGAGACGCCACGGCGACTGCGGGCTCGACTGGAACGCGAGGATCTGCTCGACTCGCTGGCCGCCGAGATGATCGAGCGCAAGACCCTCGATCTGATCCTGGACAGCGCCGAGTACGAGGATCTGCCCCTGGACGCCGCCGCCGATGAGCTGGCCGGCGACGTCGAGGCGGTCGAGACGCAGACGGTGCCGGGCGAGATGCCCGACCCGCTGGCCCAGCCGCCGGCCGCAGAAACGACCACCCCGGAAGCGACGAATTGACGCCCATTTAGCCGCCGGCTTGCCGGCGGTCGGCGTGGGAGAAGCACCGCCGGCTTGCCGGCGGCTAAATGAGGGAAACGACCATGTCCGAACAGCACGACCCCCTGGCGCACGGCCTGCGCAGCCAGCGCTTCCGCGACTATCAGCGGCAGCGCAGCTACGGGACGGGCGACATCCTGCTCGATAACCGGATCATCTTCTTCGGCGCGTCAGGCTCGAGCATCTACGAGCCGGTCATCAACGACCTGACGGCCGCGATGGCGATCCAGCAGATGCTCTACTTGCAGTACGAGAACCGTACCCAGGAGATCAGCTTCTACATCAACTCGCCGGGCGGCTCGGTCTCCTCGACGCTGGCGATCTACGACACGATGCAGTTCCTGGAGTGTCCGATCGCGACCTACTGCATGGGCATCGCGGCGAGCGGTGCCGCCGTCCTGCTGGCGGCCGGCACGCCAGGCCGTCGGCACATCCTGCCACATGCCAAGGTGATGATCCATCAGCCCTGGCACGGCGGCATCGGTGGCCAGGCCTCCGACGTCGAGATCGAGATGACCGAGATCCTGCGCGAGAAGAACCGTCTCAACGAAATCCTGGCCCAGCACACCAAGCAGCCGCTGGACGTGATTGCTCGGGAGACGGAGCGGAACAAGTACTTCGTGGCCGAGGCGGCCAAGCAATTCGGCCTGGTCGATCACGTCGTCGGCAAGATGCCGTCGGCGGAAAAGAAGGCCTGAGTAACGATCCTGCCAGCTGTGGCGCTGGTGCGGCGGCCCATCCCGCGTGATGGGTCGTCAACCGGCATTCCCTCTGATACCACCCCGCCCCGTCGGCCGATGCAGAGCAACGGCGACGGGCCGGCTGGAGAACGAATCCATGCCCCCGATCCCGATTGTGGTGGAACGCAGTGGCCGGGAGGAGCGCGCGTACGACATCTACAGCCGTCTCCTCAAGGACCGGATCATCTTTCTGCAGGGTGAAGTGGAAGACGACATGGCCGCCCTGATCGTCGCCCAGATGCTCTTCCTGCAGTTCGATGATCCCAAGGCGGACATCCACCTGTACATCAACTCGCCGGGCGGTTCCGTGACGGCGGGGATGAGTATCTTCGACACGATGCGCTACGTCACCTGCGACGTGGCGACGTACTGCATCGGCATCGCCGCCAGCATGGCCGCCACCCTGCTGGCTGCGGGCACCAAGGGCAAGCGGAACGCGCTGCCCAACGCGGAGGTCATGATCCACCAGGTGCTGGGCGGAGCACGCGGGCCGGCCACGGACATCGAGATCCGGACCCGGCACCTGCTCCGCACCAAGGCCCGCATGAACCAGATTCTGTCCGACCTGACCGGGCAGCCGCTGGAGCGGGTGGAGAAGGACACCGACCGCGATAACTTCATGAGCGCGCGGGAGGCCCGTGATTACGGGCTGGTCGATCATGTGCTGGAACGTCTGCCGCCCAGCCAGATTCCGACCCGACCCGCCGGCGAGTAATTCTGGCCCGGAGACCGGGAGACGCCCCCGCGGTTTCTCTCCCGGTCTCCGGGTCCGACGACAGCGGCGGAAGGAAATCGCACCATGCACCGGCTCCTTGCTTTGCTGATTTCCGCTCTGTTGCTGACCGCCCTGGCGGGGTGTCACACCCCTTCCTGCGGCCCGGTCGAGTCCGCTCTGCGTCAGACCGAGGAGCATCTGCGCGAGACCCGCGAGCAGCTCCATCGTCAGGGCGTCTACACGGCCGCGCTCGAACACGAGATGCGCATCATCCGTGGCGACGTCTATAACGGCCAGCCGGGCAAACCGGTCGCCATCTTCCCGGTTCGCTCCGTCGTCCTGGGTCGGCAGACGGGAGGCCATGATTCTCCCAGCGGCCAGTGCGACGACGGCCTCCAGGTCATCATCGAACCGCAGAACGCGGAGGGCCGACCGATCCAGGTTCCCGGCGAGGCGATGCTCCAGGTCCTGGAGGTCAGCACCGAGGGGCACAAGCGCCTGCTTTCGACGTGGTACATCGACAAGGACCAGATCAAGGCATCGTGGCGGATGGGCCTGCTCTCCCAGGGGTACAACCTGATCCTGCCCTGGAAGGTGATCCCCTCGACGGAGAAGCTCCGGCTGATGCTGCAATTCCGCCTGGAGGACGGCCGCCTGTTCGAGGCCGACCGCGACGTGACCGTTCGTCGGCCCCGAGGGGCACCGCTCCCGCAGAGCATCCCGGTGGTCACGGCAGGCCCACAGTCCGTCCTGCCGGCTCCGAAGGACTCGGCGACTCCGCCGACGCCGGCCGCTCCGACGGACCAGACACCGCTCGTGCCTCCGCCGGCCAGCATCCCCGGCCCCGGATCCGGGACGCCAACGCTGCCGACCCCGACGCCTTTCCCGGAGCCGACGCCGCCGACCCCGCAAGGACCGACACTGGACGGGCCAAGCCTCACCCCGGTCCCCGGCCCAGAGTCGCTCGTCAAGCCCGCCGCGGCCCTCCTGGGCCGACCGAGGTGACCGATGGAGCCGCACCTCGTCTCCGTGGCCCTGACGCTCCTGCTGCCGATCCTGCTTCTGTGGCCGCTCGAACGGCTGTTCCCGGCGTACCGCCAGCCGCTCTGGCGGTCGGACACACACCTCGACGTTCTCTATCTGCTGTGCATGCCGGCGATCCGCGGGGCGCTCCTCGGCCTGGTCCTGCTCATCGCCCTGGCGTGCGGTCTGTCCACCGCGGGCTGGCTGCGCGACGGCTTCGGCCCACTCGGAGCCCAGCCGGTCTGGGTGCAGGTGATCCTCTTCCTGGTCCTCTTCGATCTGAGCAGCTACTGGGTCCATCGCTGGTTCCACGGCGTGGCCCTCTGGAAGTTCCACGCGATCCACCACAGTTCCCGGCAGCTCGACTGGCTCTCGACGGTTCGACACCACCCGATCAACGACGTCTCGCTGCGGATCGGCCAGTCATTGCCGGTCCTGCTGTTCGGTCTGTCACCTCAGGTCGTGGCCTGGTGTCTGCCGCTGATGACGCTGCATTCACTGCTCATTCACGCGAACCTGAGCTGGACCTTCGGCCCGCTCGGCTGGCTGGTCGTCAGTCCGGCATACCATCACTGGCACCACACCACCCGGGCCGAGGGGCGAGACAAAAACTTCGCCGAACTCTGCCCCCTGTGGGACGTTCTTTTCGGGACCTACTTCCACCCGGCCGATCGACATCCAACGCCATTCGGCATCGACGATGTCCACTTTCCCAGCGACTTCCTCGGCCAAATCCTCTATCCTTTCAGAAGAACGAAGAACGATGAACGATGAATAAAGACCGGGAGGGGAAGTATTCGACGTCCTGGCGTCGGTCTTCATTCATCGTTCATCGTTCGGTTCGCTGTCACACTTCACCCCGCTCGGCGTAGGCTTTGTGCCGATCGGAGATTCCACCCTGGCGGGGGGCTACTGCAATGCGCTGGATCGCCGACGATGGCACGGTTCATGAGAACGTCATCCACTTCCAGAAGGCGACCGATGATTACGGCGACCTGGGCAACATGACCGGTGGCTTTCTGCTCCGTGTCGAGAAGGTGGCCATCCGCACGCCGGAGGCCCTCTATCAGGCGTGTCGGTTTCCGCATGAACCGGAGTGGCAGCGCGAGATCATCGACCAGAACAGCCCGATGATGTGCAAGCGTCTGGCCCACAAGGCCGGCCGCAAGGAGAAGTCCCGGCCCGACTGGGCCGAGGTCAAAATCGCCATCATGCGCTGGGTGCTGCGCGTCAAGCTCTGCCTGCACTTCGAGCGGATGGGGCCGCTGCTGCGCGGCACTGCCGAACGCGCCCTGGTCGAGCGCTCGCCCAAGGACCGCTTCTGGGGGGCCATCGAAAAGGACGCCGACTCGCTCGAAGGGACGAATCAACTCGGCCAACTCTGGATGGAGCTGCGCCAGGAACTACGCACTCAACCGCCAGCGGCGTTTCAGAGCGTGATTCCGCCGGAGATTCCCGACTTTTCGCTGTGCGGCAAACCGATCGGCCTGATCCGCCGTGTCTGATGGAGGTCGTTCGCCCATGCGTACCATCCTCAAGGAGAAGCACCTGATCGTCGTGCCGGAGACGCCCGACGACGAGCTGGAACTGGCCGCGTGGAAGGAAGGGCGCGACGGTCACGTCATGCATCTCGGTCTGCGCGGCACCGGCATTGCCCTGCTCGATCTCGGCTCGCAAGAGATCGTCTGCCGGGAGCCAATCAACATCACCAGTCGGAGCCCGGCTCCGCTCGACCTGCTGTCGAACTTCGCGGCAACGCCGTTCGAGCTGGACGGCATCCGCTACGCTTCGGTCGAGTCGTTCTGGCAGGGGCTGAAGTTCTCCAGCCGACGCGAGCGGCTGGAGATCGCCGAGATGCCCGGCCCGCGCGCCCGCAAGGAGGGCGAGAAGGTCGGCTACGCCGCGACACTCACTTACGCCGGTGCAGAGATCCCAGTCGGCACCTGGCCTCACTGGCAACTGATGGAACGCGCGACCGCTGCCAAGATGGAGCAGAACGAGAACGCCCGCGAAGCCCTGCTCTCGACGGCACCCCGACCGTTGACCCACCGCACCCGGCGCGATAGCAAGGCGATCCCCGGCGTCCTCATGGCCGACATCTGGATGCGTCTCCGCGCCCGCCTCCTGGCGACCGTCGAGGCCGACACGGACGAGGATTAGGAACGCACGGGGCCGGGAGAAATACTCTCGGACCCGCTCTCATTTTTCACGTTCCTTCCGGCCCGATCTGTGGTTTCATTTCTAGTATTCCGGCGTGGTCTGTCAGAGCCGCGCACGCAGCGAGGCCGCAGGCCGAGCGGAGTAAGCGCAC
>CAYYJM010000319.1:0-6677 GCA_964471755.1 uncultured Alcaligenaceae bacterium | reverse complement strand
CAGCGCAGGCCCACCGATGCTCCGACGGGAGCGCAGCGACACCGTTCAGAACAAGCCATCTGCGGTGTCGCTGCGCTCCCGAGCGAGGATTGGTGGGCCTGCGCTGTGTCGGGCCTTGGGAGGTATCTGGCGTCGGTGGCGCTCCCGCCCACCCTACATTCGACTATCTCCGGGATGTGCCAGGCGCTGGACGCCCTCTGGCCTCGACCGCGAAACGTCGGGTAGAATGGACGTGGGGAAGAAGCCCACCCGGGAGATGACTCATGCGTGCTGGCGTGTTCTCGCTGTTGATCTGCGGTCTGGCTCTGGCCCTGCCGACGGTCACCTTCGCGGCCGATCCGCTCGTCGATCGCGTTCAGAAGGCCATGGACCGGGCCGTCCAGTTCCTCCAGCTCCAGGCCCGCGGCAAGGGGCACTGGGACCATCTCGAAAGCAGGGGCAATATCGTACGGCCCGGCGGCTGGACCTCGCTGGCGACCCTCGCCCTGCTCAACGCCGGCGTGCCGCGCGAGGACGACTCGATCCAGAAATCGCTCGCCTACCTGCGGACCATCCCGCCGAGTCAGACCTACGTCGTCGGCCTGCAAACGATGGTCTTCGCGACGGCCGGCTACCCGGAGGATCAACCGCGCATCCAGCGCAACGTCGACTGGCTGATCAAGGTTCGCATCGGCAACGGCTGGACCTACGGCGAGAGCGTTAACCAGGCGTCGCTGTGCGACTTCTCGAACACGCAGTACGCACTGCTCGGTCTGCACGACGGCATCCAGGCCGGCGCGAAGGTGCCGGCCGAAGAGATGCAGGCCATCCAGAAACTCTACCTCCGTTCGCAGATCAGCAGCGGCTGGGGCTACCGTCGTGGCGATACCGTGCCGTCGATGACCATGACCACCGCGGGCGTCTGTGGCCTGTACATCACCGGCATGGATCTGCTCGAAGGGAAGCAAAAGTTACGGCCCGATGGCTCGACCGAGAATTGTGGCGTCTACGCCGACAACAAGCCGATCCGCGACGCCATGGACTGGATCGCCGCCCGCTTCCCCGCTCAGTTGACGCCGGAGTCGATTGCCCGGTTCGTCTCGCCCTACTACTGTCTGTACGGCATCGAGCGAACCGGCCGACTATCCGGACAGCGCTTCTTCAACGGTCACGACTGGTATCGCCTCGGGTGCGAGTTTCTCGTCGAGCAGCAGAACGCCAACGGCTCCTGGCAGGGGCTGCGCGGCCAGCCCGGTTTCGACGGTCAGCCGATCGTCGCGACCAGCTTCGCGCTGCTGTTCCTGTCCAAGGGGCGGACGCCGGTCCTGCTGACCAAGATGGCTCACGGTCGAGACGAGACATGGAACAACAAGCGGAACGATCTGCGTCACCTCGTCGAATTCACGTCGAAGGAACTGTTCAAGCGTCAGCCGCTGGCCTGGCAGCTGCTCGACACGCGGGATCGCCGCGTCGAGAACGAGGCCGACTTCCGCCAGCAGCTCGTCGAGGAACTGCTCCCCTGTCCGCTCGTCTATCTGACCGGCCACTCGCTCAATCTGGCCGACCGCGAGAAGGCGGTGCTGAAGGACTACCTGACCAACGGCGGCTTCCTGTTCGCCGAGGCGTGCTGCGGCGATCCGCTGTTCGACCGCGACTTCCGCAGGCTGATCGACGAGATCTTCAAGGACGAGGGCGTCAAGCTGGAGCGACTCGAACGCGATCATCCGGTCTGGACGGCGTCGGGCAAGTTCGCCGTGCCGCCCGACGAGCCGTATCCGCTGTGGGGCGTCCGTCAGGGCTGCAAGTGGATCGTCATCTACAGTCCGAAGCCACTGGGCGGCTACTTCGAGGCGAATCACACTGAGAAGGGCAACGGCAAGCTCGCCTTCCAGCTCGGAGCGAACATCATCGCCTATGCGACGGGCCTGGCTCCGCCACCGCCGCGGCTTTCGCGGATCAACATCACGCGCGACAACCTCGCCAATGAGCCGGTCAAGCGCGGCTACCTGGAGGTCGGTCAACTCGCCCACGACGGTGACTGGCACCCGGCTCCGCGCGCGATGCGCAACGTCATGGAGAATGTCCGCTCGCTCGGCCTGGACGTGGTGTTGACGACCAGCCGGGTGCGGTTTTCGGACGGCATCGCCCTGGAGACAGGCGACGAACTCCCGCCGATCCGATCGATTCCGGACGTGCGATTCTTCTACCTGCATGGCCGACGTGAGTTCACGCCGAGCCCGCAGGCGTTGAAGGATCTACGCTTCAACCTGGAGACAGGCGGCACACTCCTGAGCGATGCCTGCTGCGGTTCAAAGACGTTCGACACGGCCTTCCGCAAGACGATGGAGGCGATGTGGGGCGGGAAGTACAAGCTGGAGCGGATACCGCCGAGCGACCTGCTGTTCAGCCGGGAACTGAATGGCGAGGCGATCGAACGGGTGCAGTGTCGGCTGCGTGGTCCGGAGGGCAAGCCGGTAGGGCCGGCGTTTCAGAGTGTGCCGCCGGAGCTGTACGGCATCAAGATCCGCGATCGCTGGGTGGTTGTGTATAGCCCGTACGATCTGGGCTGCGCCCTGGAGAAGCACACGGCGAGCGACTGCCTGGGGCACGACCATGCCAGCGCGTTGAAGCTGGCCCGGGCGGTGGTTCTGTATTCGTTGCAGCGGTGACTCTTTCAGAGCCGCGCACGCAGCGAGCCGCAGGCGAGCGGAGTAAGCGCACCGCCACCTGCACAGCAGGGCGGAGTAGACACACCACCGCCTGCACTTTCGGGCCTCGGTGCGCTTACTCCGCTCGGCCTGCGGCCTCGCTGCGTGCGCGGCTCTGACAGCGGAACTCACTTGCCGAACAGGCGACGCCAGATCGGAGCGGTCCACTCCCGCAGGTGGAGGCGGAACGTCAGCCAGGCCGTCGAGACGGCTCGGTGCATTGGATACTGCGTCCGGCGTCGGTGGCCCGGCTGGTAATGGGTCTTGTCGCCAAAGCCGAGGATGTTGGCGTCTTCCTCCGCCAAGCCGCCCAGGAAGGCCGCGTTCAACAACAGCGGGTGATAGCGGTAGTATTCGACGTCGGCCCGCTGGAGCGGAACGCGCGGGTCGTGGTAGTTGAGAAAGACCGCCTGGCGCGGCTCGCGGATCGGCACGTTCTGGCGGTGAACGCCGGAGGTGTCGAACAGGATCGCCGTCCCGGCCGGGCCAAGGAACTCGAGGGCGTCTTCGAGGCGGATCGCCTTCTGCTCGGCCCGGGAGAGCAGACGCGGATGGGTCTTCTGGTGCGTGCCAGGCAGATAGGCGAACGCCCCGGACTTTACGTCGGTCAGATAGAAGGCCAGCTTGACCTCGCGCGGGATGTGGTCGGTGATCGTCTCCTGGTCGTACCACGAGTCGCCGTGCCAGCCGTGCCGGTCACGAACCGTCGGCAGTGATTGCCACCCCTTCGCCTCGCACAGCGCGAACGTGTCACCGAGGTAACGCCGCAGAATCGCCTTGACGATCGGATGCAGGGCGATGTCGATGAACCCCTGAGCCAGCGTCAGCACGTCGGGTACCATGAGCCGAAGGACTTCCGTCCGCTCGTAGCCGTCACAGTCGTTCCAGCGGAGATGGTCAAGTCGGGCAGCGAAGGCTCGCTGCATGTCGGCGAGTGTCGCCGCCGACACGAGCGGCGGCAGAACGACGACGCCACGGGTTTCCAGCTCGCCAGCGAGCGCATCGGCCACGACCGCATCAGCCGTGGCGTTGAGGACGGTGGTTGTCATCGGGTTGGGCCTCGAGCGGGATGGCCGTGGCCAGCGCTCCGGTTCGGATGGATCCTCTCGAAGCGTAGGTCACGTTTGCCCGGAGAGCAAAATCGCGACGATCGTCTCCGCCGACCCGGAGTCCGTGGCGTATGCTTCCAGCGCCGCACCCCCTGGCGATTCCGTGGAGGTTGTATGGTCCAGGCCCCTGCCGTGGTTGTCATCCCGGTCTATAAGCCGACGCCGTCGCCGCTGGAGGCGTTCTCTCTGGCGCGCTGCGCCGCCGTCCTGGCCCGACATCCCGTGACCTTCTTCGGGCCGCGTTCCCTTGACTACGCGCCCTATCAGGCGATGATTCCGGCGGCGACGATCACGCCCTTCGACGATCGCTATTTCCGCTCGCTGATCGGCTACAACGAGCTGATGCTGGCCCCGACGTTCTACGAGGCGTTTACCCGGTTCGAGTTCCTGCTCATCTATCAGCCAGACGCCTACGTCTTCGAGGATCGGCTGGCGGAGTGGTGCGCCCGGCCCTACGACTACCTCGGCGCTCCCTGGCTCGGAGACGACGGCGAGTGGTGTGGCGTCGGCAATGGCGGGTTCAGTCTGCGGCGCGTGTCTGCCTGCCTGGACGCCCTCGGTACGAAGCGCCGCCTCAGCCCGGCGGAGGTCTGGGACCACGCCACGCGGACGACACCGAATCCGGTCGTACGGATGCTGAAATACTACCGCAAGCTGCTCGCCCACTTTGGGCTGTTCAACGACGTGGGCTGGTTCCTGCGCAGGTTCCTGCGTGCCAGCGCGCCGGAAGACATGTTCTGGGCGTTCCACGCACCGCGCTACCATCCGGCGTTCCGTGTCGCTCCGGCCGAGGAGGCGGTTCACTTCGCGGTCGAGGCGGGCCTGGAGAAAGCCTGGCGACAGCTGGAGGGCCGACCGCCTTTCGGTTGTCATCGCGACTGGTTTCTGGAGATGCTCCAGCGTCGTCAGCCCGGCGCGGTGCCGCAAAGCGAACGAGAGCGAATCGTCTGGGCCTTTGCCGAGGCCGCCCGGAGCGAGAATCCTCCGACGCATCGTCCCGGCGATGGATTATGACGTGGGGTGGAATATGAGCATCACGCTACCGCTCGCTGGTTCCGACACCCGGTCGCTGCCCCGGGTTCTCTACGTTCTGACTCTGAATCCGGGCCGAAAGTTCGGCTCGATGGAGGAACAGATCGTCCTGCTCGGGCAAGCCTTCGCCCGGGAGGGCGGCCGGTTCGTGCCGCTGTTCAGCTGCCCGGACGCCGAGGCCGACACGTCCCAGTTCACGTCTCGAGGTCTCCAGGCCGAGTGCCTCGACCTGAACTCGTTCCGCCTGGCCACGCTCTGGAAACTCGTCGCCCTGGCCCGCAAACATGGCACCCAGGTCGTCCACTGGAATTTCGTCCATCCGGTCAAGAACCCGTACCTGTGGGGTCTGACCGCCCTGGCCCCCTGGCTCCGCCACTGGTACACGGATCACATCTCCCGTACCGCCCCGGCCACGGCGCAGACCGGTTGGCAACGCTGGCTCAAGGGTCGCCTGCTCCGCCGGTATGGCCGCGTCCTCTGTGTCAGCGGCTTCGTCCACGACCAACTCGATCAGACCGGCGTCTGGTCGAATCTGGCCACGGTGCCGCATTTCATCAACACCGAACGCTTCACGCCGGATGATTCCACCCGTGAGCGTGTTCGCCAGGAACGAGGCGTTGCGGGCAAGTTCGTCCTCATTGCCGTCGGCCACCTGATCCCGGAAAAGGGCATGGATGTCGCCATTCGAGCCCTGGCTCGTCTGCCGGAACGGGTCGTCCTCTGGCTCGTCGGTGAGGGAACCGAGGCGGACACGTTGCGACGTCTGGCGGCCGAACTGGGCGTGGCCGACCGGGTGAATCTGCTCGGCTTGCAGCGGAACGTCCAGCCGTTGTTGCAGGCGGCCGATGCGTTTGTCTGCCCGTCGCGCTGGGCCGAGGCGGCCGGCCTGGTCAATCTGGAAGCCCAGGCGTGTGGCGTGCCGATGCTCGCCAGCCGGATCGGCGGCATCCCGGAGTACATCGCCGAGGGTCGTTCCGGCTGGCTGTTCCCACCCGAAGACGCGGACGCCCTGGCCGGCCTGGTCGCTCGCCTGGAAACCGACCCGGCCCTGTGCCGCCGGATGGGCGAGGCCGCTCGCGCTCTGGCCCTGGAACGATTTTCGCCGGAAGTTCGGCTGCCGGAACTGCTCGATCTCTACCGGCAGGGGTGACCGCCATCGTGGACGGGAGTGTCAGCCGCGCCCGAGACTGACACCGAGGAAGGTCAACACCGGAAAGGCGATCAGATTCGCCGCCCAGAACCAGCCTGGGTAGGGCAGCATGCTCATGTTCATCACTGCCGAGGCCAGCAGCAGGACACCGAGTACGATGCCAGGTGCCGGATGCCGACCGGCCGCGAGCCGGGTCGCCACCCAGACGCCCGAGAAGACGGCCAGACCCCAGCCGACGACGCCGATCAGCAACGCCCCCGTCGGCAGGCTCGCGACGTGAGCCCGGCACACTTCGGGGTCCAGGGGATCGACCCCATCTGGAAACGGGTAGAGCGCCAAGGTGACGATCTCGACGGCCACGATGAAGAACAGGGCCACCAGGAAGCCGACCACGACCGCGACCACGCCGCGCACGAGTGAACCGATCATTCGTCCGATCCTTCCTGCTGTGGTATCGATCATCCGATCACGAGAGCGTAAACCGGCCGACGGGAAAAATCGACGTCGGTAGGGCCGATCATCCGAACAGCCCCCACCAGTGCCACCAGCGGGCCTTGCCGACGGCCCAGGCACCGGTGACGATGTCCGGCTCGACCCGGGCGACGGCCCGTGCGGAGGCCCAGTCGATCACCTCGGGTCGGCGGGCCTCGTCGGTTCAGAGCCGGTGCGTCACCGGCCGGATGCCTACGCGCCCCAGGT
>CAYYJM010000318.1:0-6678 GCA_964471755.1 uncultured Alcaligenaceae bacterium | reverse complement strand
ACGAAGCTGCGGAGCGGCGGCAGACCGGTGAGGTCGGCGAACAGCGGCGAGACACGCGGATCGCTCGGCCCCAGATCGCGAGAGTAGTAGGCGGGGCCGGCCACTTCGCGGATGCCGGGCTCGTGGATGATGTCGCACGCCGGATTGTCGTGGATCGACGCGCCGCTCATCGTCAGGTCGGTCCACGGCGAGATCAGCACCGCACCGGCCGGCAGCGGCAGGTGATTCTCACGCAGGGCGACCAGCGACGAGAGCGTGAGGCCGCCTCCGGCCGAGTCGCCAGCGAAGACGATCCGGCGCGGCTCCTCGCCCTGGTTCAGCAAGGCTCGATAGACGGCGAGGACGTCCTCGATCGCGGCCGGGCAGGCGTACTCGGGAGCGAGCCGGTAGTTGATGCCCAGGACGCGAGTGCCAGCTCGATGAGCCAGCTCGGCCAGGAAGGATCGATGCGACTCGACCGAGCCGAAGACGTAGGCTCCGCCGTGCAGGTAAAGAATCATGCCGATCGGCTGGCCCTGCTCCGGTTCGGCCCACAGGCCCGTGACGCCACCGATCTCGGTGGGGGTGAAGCGGGCCAGGCCGGGCCGAAGCAGGAGCGTTCCGAACTGATCGATTTCCCGCCGGGCCTCGTGGAGCCGTGGACCGATCGGGCGTGTGAATCCGCGGCGCACCTGGGCGATGAACGACTCGTACCACCAGGACCAGGACGGCCGACGCGGGCCGTGAATCAGGCGGCGAAAACCGGTACGGATCGCCCCCCAGGCATTGGCTAATCGGTTCATCGCGGCTCCTCATCCATCACGCGAAACGTGACGGCTACTTCTTCACCTTCGGCATCTCCCGAAGCCGCTCGGGCACGCGCGGATCGGCGGTGCCGATGACCGCGATCACCTGCGCCAGCGTCTTGCGGAGGTCGTCCTTCTTCTCGTCCCTGAAGATGCCACGCAGGACCGGCAGAGCCGCCTGAGCAGCCGGGCCGATCCGGCCCAGGCCGGTGATGGCCAGCTGGCGGATCGGCTCGTCCCTGTCCTTGAGGGCCTGGATCAGGGCCGGCACCGCCTCTTTCGGAATCCGACTACCGACCTGGCTCAGCACCTGCACGGCCGCCCGGCGCAGTTCGGCGTCGGCATCGGTGACCATCTCGGCGATGATCGGCAGAACGGTCAGCGAGCGGATCTCCAGCAGGCTCTGAAAGGCTTCTCGACGAACTTCAATGGCCTCGTCCTTGATCGCCGTCTTCAGGGCGGGCAGGGCCGACTCGCCCATGCCGGCCAGCAGCATGGCCGCCATCCGACGCTGCGCCTTCTCCTTGCTCCGGAGCAGTTCCGTCATCGCCGGCAGAGCGACCGGGCCGATCTCGGACAGGGTCTTGCCGGCCAGTTTGCGGATGGACTCGTTCCGGTCCTCCAGGGCCGCCGTCAGGGCACCCAGGGAACGGGCGTCCGGCGGCGACAGCTTGCCAAGAGCCCGCACGGCCAGGCCGCGCAGCAGGTCGTCCCGGTCGCGGGTCGCCTCGACCAGGGCGGGCACGGCCGGGCCGAGCTTGCCGCCCAGATCGAAAAGGGCATTCGCCGCAGCCCGGCGGAGCATGCCATCCTTCTCCTTCAGCAGATCGGCCAGCGGCTCGACGGCGGCCCCGGCCTTCAGTTCGCCCAGGGCCATGGCGGCGAAGCGCCGCACCAGTGCATCTTCCTTCTTCAGAGCGGCCAGCAGGGCCGGAACGGTATTCTCGCGTTTCGTGCGGCCCAGGCCGCGAGCCGCGAGGCCGCGGACCAGGGTGTCGTCGTCCTTCAGACGAGCCAGGAGGCCGGCCACGACCTCGTCGTTCGCCTCCGGGTCGGCGATCTCGGCCAGGACCATGAGGATCGCCCGGCGTTTCGCCACGTCGCCTTCCTTGAGGGCCGCGAGCAGAGCCGGGCCGGCCGGCTTGCCGATGTCGATCAGGGCATAACTCACCTGACGCAGGACGTAGGGATCGGCCTCCTTCAGGGCCGTGACCAGGGCCCCGATCGCTGGTTTCGCGTCCGCGCGCAGCTCGCCGATCGCCTCGGCGGCCTCGAACCGACGAGCGATGTCGGGCGCGGCGAGCTGCGCAATCCAGACGCTGAGGGGTTTGCCAAGAACGACCGGGTCGGTCTGTTTCTCGCTGCCCTTCTCCCTGTCGTCGGCTCCGGGTAGTGGAGCCAGGATGACCATCGTGAACAGGAGAGCCGCCCCGAGTCGTCGCAACATGATCGTCTCCGAATCAGGCCTTCTTGATCGCTCGCAGGATGGCAATGAACACGATCGCGCCGATCGTGGCCACGATGAGTTCGCCGAGCAGGCCGGTCGTCGTCATGCCGACCAGGCCGAACAGCCAGCCGCCGAGAATCGCTCCGATGACGCCGACGACGAGGTCGCCGATGAGCCCGAAGCCGCCGCCCTTCATGACCTGGCCGGCGATGAATCCCGCACACAGACCGATCAGCAGGAACCAGAGGAACTGCATGGCCGCGCTCCCGATGACAGAGATGGGTTCTCCCCCTGTGCAATGTATTCGGAGAGACAGGGCATGGGCAGTGTCCCGATTCCGCACAGTCGAGGGTGTGCGGAATCGGGACAGAGACGATGGCCGATCCGCCCTTTTTCCGGGTTTCTCGCACTGGCATCGCACTTGCTCTCGGGCAACGTCATGGTTCTACCCTGACGTTCCGAGCGGGAGCTTGTCATGGCCTCGTCCCTGCATCCGTCCAGGTCTGCACGAACTCAGTTCCCTGATCCCCGGCCGTTGGAGGCCCCCCTTCCAGAAACGGCCCCTGGCGAGGCACCGGCACCACCTCCCGGGCCGAATCCGGATGCGGCGGTTGGCGTGGACGCGATCGCCCTGTGGATCTGGCTCGGCGGAGCAGGCATCCTGATGGCCCTGCACGTCTGGCGTCACGTCGTGGACTTCTTTGGTTGGTGGATCTGAACCGGCTGCCGGTTCTCTCGGGGCGAAGAGGTGCAACGTCCCTATCCTGATCCCACAGGGCAGTCGGTCAGCGCCGCGCACGCAGCGAGCCGCCAGGCGAGCGAAGTAAGCGCACCACGACCTGCACGGAAGGGCGGCGTAGACGCTTGCAAAGCCTACACATCCGGGCCTTGGTGCGCTTACTTCGCTCGCCTGGCGGCTCGCTGCGTGCGCGGCTCTGACCGACTGCGATGTCGCTCTCACGAACCCCACCTGTGTGAACGGACGCCATGACGAGAACGCTCCACCTGCGTGAGCGGTCGCGCCGACTCGTCCGGCTCGATTCGCTCGATGTGACCTACCTGCGCACCCTGCCCCGCCGCTGGCTGCGGCTGGAGCGCGTCGGTCGTCGGCATCTGCTGACCATCGGCGGCATCGCCGGGACGCTGGTCGCGCCGACGTGCCGACTGGCGATCGCGCCGAAGGTGCCGCTGGCGTCGCTGCTCGGACTGCTCGATCAGACTCCGCCCGCGACAACGCCGTTGCCGGACGGGCCGATCGTGGCTGACGCCCTGCTCGACGTGGTGGCGGGCTGCTTCCTGCACCATCTCCGCGAGCGCCTGCGAGCGGGGTTGCATCATGGTTATCGCGAACAGAACCTGGCCGCACCGATCCTGCACGGTCGGCTCGATCTGCCGACCCAGGTACGGCAGGGACTCACGCGGCCGGACGTGCTGCATCAGGTCCAGGACGCATTCACGCCGGACGTGCCGTGCAATCGGCTGTTGCGGGCGGCACTCAACTCCCTGATCACTGCCACGGGACTGTCACCCGAGACGCGAGCCGGCCTGGCCGTCTGTGCCGGGGCGATGACTGACGTGACGGCGTCACCTATCGGCGAGTGGCTCGTACCCCCGGGAGCGCCGCCGGAGTACGCCGCCGTCGTGGACGCCGCCCGGTTGGTGCTGGCGGGCCTGACGCCGGGAGGCGATCAGGGACCGGGCGTCGCCTTCGTGCTGGAACTGGAACGACTGTTCGAGCGGTACGTTTTGCGGGGCCTGACGACGGCGGCTCCGCCCGGGGTGACGATCGAGCCGCAGGCCCGCCGGGTGCTGCGCGAGCGGGCCGGCCCTGCCCTGGTGGTCAAACCGGATGCCCTCGTCTTCCGCGCGGGCGAGGCGGCCCAGGTGATCGACGCCAAGTGGAAGCGTCTGCGTCGTGGCCGAGTGCCGCGTGCGGATCTGTACCAGATGCTGGCCTACGCCGAGACACTGGCGGTGGCCGAGGTGGTGCTGATCTATCCCGGCCGGAGTGTGCGGTCCTGGCACTATCCGCACACGCGAAAAGGCACACGAGTGGATGTGTGGACCGTGTCGGCGGCAAGGCGCAACGACTGTTTCGAGCGAATTCTGTCCCTGGATCGATGACCCTCCGCAGATCAGGTAACTCCGGCAAATTGCCACGATCCGCCCCCACCTCGGCGGGTACGAGGCCGTAAAGTGCTTCTTTGGTTGCTCATTATTTCCATGTGCAGCAGTTGCTCCATCGGATGCCGCCAGGAACAAGTTTTCAGCTGTCGAATTATCTTGCCTGGCTGGCACCAATTGTGCAAACTACTCACTATCTCACCTTGTTGAGACGAGCCCGCGGAGTCCCGCACCCACAGGAGAACCAGGAGCTACCATGCCAATCCCCCCTCAACCTACCACTCTCCGCCCAGTCGCTCGGCAGGCCCGGCCCATGCTGGAAACGCTCGAAGACCGCGTCACGCCATCCACCCTGTACATCGATCAGCCCGGCGATTTCACCATCACAGGCGATCAGGGCGTCATCGGGGTCCTCGATAACGGCGACCAGGTCGTCTGGAACCCAGGTGCGCCGGCGGCAACGGTCCCCGGCCTGATCTTCGGGACGAACGCCTTCGGGACCATCCAGAGCGCGGTCGCCGCCGCCGTGGATGGCGATACCCTCATCGCCGGCAACGGGACGTACGTCGAGAACGTCAGCATCACCGTGGATCTGACGCTGCGGTCGGCCAACGGTCGGGCGTTCACGACGATTCAGGGGATCAGCGGAGCCGGCAGTCTGGGTGCCGTCGTCGTGTCCAACCACACGACCGGGACCCAGATCGGCGGATCTGGCCAGGGGTTCACCATCGTCGGTGTCGATAACGGCAATCCCGCGATCGAGAACGCTGCCGTCTATGCCCAGGGTGGACACGATCGGTTGAAGATCCTCGACAACGAACTGGTCGCGGCCGGGGACAGTGCTTTCACTGCGGATTACGGGACGACGAACACCGGCTGGGTGATCGACGGTAACATCTTCTCGGGCAAGACGTTCGTCGGTGCCCAGCCGGCCGATAACGGCTTCGCCAACCAGTTCTCGACGCCGAACGTGCCTCGCCAACTGGTCGTGATCGGTACCGGCGGCGGGCCGGTGGCGAGTGGCACTGGCCTCTCGTCGAACATCACGTTCACCAACAACCAACTCATCGGCATCACGGGCGGAACGAACGGTGGCGGCGAGCAGGGAACCTCTCTGGCCACCATCGATGCCGGCAACTCGACCATCACCGGCAACACCTTCGCCGGAACGACGACCCGGTTTGGATCCGCTCTGCGGGTCCGCCGACCGAATACGGTCATCAGCGGCAACACCTTCGACACCAGCAACATGTCGGTCAGCACGAACTCGCTGTTCGTGCAGAACAACATAACGCCGCTACAGAACATCGTTCCGAACAACACGTTCGATCGTGGAGCCTTCCTGCTGAACGGGGACACCGTCTGGCAGGTGATCCAGGCCCCTCTGTTCGCCGCGGCAAACACGGGGAGTACGGTGGTGGTCCTGCCGGGGACCTACACGGAGAACGTCGTCGTCAACAACCTCGGCGGCACGCTGACTGCCGTGACGATCAATGCTCCCTCGGGAGGGGTCAACGTCAACCCGGCCGGCGGCAACGCCTTCACGGTCCCGACCGGCGTGACGGCCACGTTCACCGGTGCCTACATCACGAGCCAACCGGTGCAGGTCGATGGCGGCGGAACGCTCGCCGGGACGGCCAGCTTCACCGGACCGGTCAACGTGAGTTCGGGCGGCACCCTGTCGCCGGGCCCCTTGACGGGGATCGTGGGCACTGGCAATCTGAACCTCGCCGCTGGCTCGACGTTCCAGGCCGAGGTCAACTCCGCCACGCCGGGGACCGGCTACGACCAGGTCAACGTGACGGGAACGGTCAACCTGGCCGGGGCGAACCTGGTCACGAGCGGAACGATCGCCGCCAATCCTGGCGTGGCGATCGTCCTGATCGCGAACGACGGGGCCGATCCTGTTCAGGGTTCGTTCGCCGGCCTGCCGGAAGGGTCGGTGGTGACGATCAACGGCGTGAACTTCACCCTTTCGTACAAGGGCGGCGACGGCAACGACGTCACCCTGGCGGTCCCGGTGGACGTGTCGGTGACGAAGACGAGCGTGGCGACGACCATCGCCGTCGGAACCCAGTTCACCTACACGATTACGGCAACGAACAGCGGCAGCGCCGTCGCCAACGGCGTGAAACTGGCGGACATCTTCCCGACGGCCCTGGCCAACGTCACCTGGACGAGCCAGGCCAGCGGCGGCGCGACCGGCAACACGGCGGCTGGCGCGGGGAACCTCAACGAGACGCTCAACCTGCCGGTCGGCTCGTCGGTCGTCTACACGGTCACGTCCACCCTGGCGGTGCCAACGTCGCTGACGCTGGCCAA
>CAYYJM010000317.1:0-6682 GCA_964471755.1 uncultured Alcaligenaceae bacterium | reverse complement strand
CGACCCATGTACGACAAACTCGTCCTCGTCACGTTGAAGACCCGGCTGGAGGAACTGGTCGAGCGCTTCAACACGCGCGAGCAGGCTCGGTTCTACATCGAACACATGGGCCTTGACTTCGCCCTGTATCAGAAGGAACACGACGCCTACCACGAGGCCGTTCGGCGAGTCCGCCGGGCCGTCGAGGGGCTGCTGCCCAAGCTCCAGGCGATCGAGCGTGGCTTCCTGCCGAATTTCCTCTTCACGCCACAGGATCTGATCGTCACCGTTGGCCGGGATGGCCTGGTCGTCAACGTGGCCAAGTACCTCGACGGTCAGCCGGTCCTCGCCGTCAACCCGGACCCGGCCCGCATCGACGGCCTGCTGCTGCCGTACTCCGTGGCGACCGTCCGGATCGGCGTCGAGAACGTGCTGCGCGAGCAGGCCGGCGTCCATGACATCACCATGGCGATTTCTACGTCGGCCAGCGCACACAGGTGTCGTCGCGCTACACCATCGGGTTTCGCGGCCAGCGGGAGAAGCAGTCGTCGAGCGGTCTGCTCGTCATCACCGGCGTCGGCTCGACGGGCTGGTTCAGCTCGACGCAGAACATGGCCGATGCGGTCAACCACCTGCTGCTCGGAGAGTCTGCCCCTCGACTGCCGCGTCTTCGGCTGGAGTGGGACGATCCCCGGCTCGTCTTCGTCGTCCGCGAGCCGTTCCAGTCGAAGGCGTCGGCCGTCGGGCTCGCCGCCGGGATGATCGAACCGGGTGAGGCTCTCACCATCGAATCGAACATGCCGGACCACGGCGTTATCTTTTCCGACGGCGTCGAGGCGGACGCCCTGGCGTTCAACTCGGGAGCCGTGGCGACGATCCGCACGAGTGCGAAGAAAACCCGTCTCGTCGCCGTGTGAAGGTGATACAATGGCCGCATGACGGACACCTGGCAGACTCTCGACCTCGGCGGCCACCCGGCGGACGTGTGCGATCCGCCGGCCCGGCCGGCGTTTGGTCTGCTCTACCTGCACACGCTCGGTCAGGAATCGATTCGCACCCGGCCAGTCTTCGTCGCCGAGATCGAGGCACGTGGCTGGGCGTGCGTCTCGCCACAGGGCGGGCCGTCGTTCTGGCTCGATCGACCCTGTCCGGTCTTCGATCCGGTGATGACGGCCGAGCGTCACCTGCGCGAGTGGGTGATGCCGCTGTTCGCCAGCCGCTGGGGCCTTGGTCCGCGCCGGGTCGCCGTTCTGGGCGTCAGCATGGGCGGCCAGGCGGCACTGCGCCTCGGCTTCCTCGATCCGGCGACGTTCCCTGTCGTCGCCTCCATCGCTGCTGCGGTCGATTTCCATGAGGTTCATGGCGAAGGCACCGCCCTCGACACGATGTTTGACAGTCGGGAGGCAGCTCGACAGGAGACGGCTTCGCTCCGCGTTCAGCCCGGTCGGGTGCCACCGTGGATCTGGTTCGCCTGCGACCCGGACGACGCCTGGTACGAGGGCAACCAGCGTCTGCACGAGAAGCTGGCCGTTAACGGTGTCCGTCACACCTGCGACCTGGAGACCCGTGCCGGCGGTCATTCGTATCGCTACTTCGATACCGTCGCCCCGGCGGCGTTCGCATTCCTGGCCGAAGGGCTGGCTCAGGAGAGCCGGCGACTGCTGTAGTGCCTTCCGGACTGGTGGCTTTCCCCATGCTTCCCGCTACGATATCACCATCGCTCCGCTCGCCGGCCTCCGGAACCGTCGCATGAACGTGGCCCTCCTCATCACCTGTCTGGGCGATGCCCTCTTCCCGCACGTCGGCGTCGCCACGGTTCGGCTCCTGCGGCGGCTCGGCTGCACCGTCGAGTTCCCCGAGGCCCAGACCTGCTGTGGTCAGCCGCACTTCAACAGCGGCTATCATCACGACTGCCGCGACCTGGCCCGCAACGTCCTCAAGATCTTCGGCAGGTATCCCGCCGTGGTCGTGCCGTCCGGCTCGTGTGCGGCGATGGTCAAGGTCGAGTATCCCGAACTGTTCCACGATGACGCCATCTGGCGCGAGCGGGCCGAGAACCTCGCGCAGCGAACCTACGAGCTGTCCGACTTCCTGGTCAACGTCCTGGGTCGGGAAGATGTCGGCGCGGCCTTCCCCGGCCGGGCGACGTATCACATGGCCTGCCACCTGCGCGGCCTGGGCCTGAAGGACGAACCGCAGCGGCTCCTTGCCCATGTTCGCGGCCTGGAGATGGTGCCGCTGGAACGCTACGACGAGTGTTGCGGCTTCGGCGGCTCCTTCGCGGTTCGCTATCCCGACATCAGCGGGGCCATCGTCGATGACAAGGCCCAGTTCGCCGAGGCGACGCGGGTCGATGCCCTCATCTCGACCGACGCCGGCTGTCTGATGAACATCGCCGGCCGACTCCGCCGACGCAATAGCCGCCTCAAGGTGCTCCACCTGGCCGAGGTGCTGGAGAAGACCGCATGACCCTGCCGCTGCCGCTTGTCGATGCTCCGCTTGATCCGGCCCGTCACGAGCATCACGATTTCCTCGCCGCCACCGCCCGGGCTCTCGGTTCGCCGACACTCCAGACCGCCCTGCGCCGCCTGACCCACGCCATGG
Organism: uncultured Alcaligenaceae bacterium; assembly: GCA_964471755.1. Lineage (GTDB taxonomy): Bacteria > Planctomycetota > Planctomycetia > Gemmatales > Gemmataceae > CAYYJM01. The sequence goes on along the minus strand of CAYYJM010000317.1, from coordinate 4,099 downwards.
CCGAGGGTAACCGACGCGGCTACAGTTCACTGCCCGATAGCGACGCCCTTCGCGATCACGCCAAGCGCATCAAGGAACACACGCTCGCTCACCTCGATGTCTATCTCGAACAGCTCGAGGCGTCGGTGCAGAAGCTCGGCGGTCACGTCCACTGGGCGGCGACGGCCGAGGACGCTCGCCGTATCCTCGTCGAGCTGGCCCAGAAAACCGGCTCGAAGGTCATCGTCAAGTCGAAGTCGATGACGACCGAGGAAATCCATCTGAACCCGGCCCTGGAGTCGGTCGGGATGGAGGTCGTCGAGACGGACTACGGCGAGTTCATCATCCAGCTCGCCGGCGAACGGCCCTCGCACATCGTCGCTCCGGCGATCCATCACACGCGGGAGTCCATCGCGAAGGTGCTGTCCGCTCACGTCGGCGAGGAGTTGCCGCCAGAGCCGAACCTGCTGGCCATGATCGGTCGGCGTCTGCTGCGCGAGAAGTTCCTCGCCGCCGACATGGGCATCTCCGGCGCGAACTTCGCCGTCGCCGAGACGGGCAGCATCGTCCTGATCAGCAACGAGGGGAACGCCCGACTGACAACGACGTGTCCGCGAGTCCATGTCGCCATCATGGGCATCGAGAAGGTCATCCCGCGCTGGCAGGATCTGCCGGTCTTCCTGAAGCTTCTCGCCCGGGCCGCGACGGGGCAGAGTCTCTCGATCTACACGTCGATCCTCACCGGAACCCGCAAGCCGGGCGAGAAGGACGGCCCGGAGGAATTTCATCTCGTCCTGCTCGACAATGGCCGATCGCGCGTGCTGGGGACGCCGTTCCGCGAGTCGCTCCAGTGCATCCGCTGCGGTGCGTGCCTGAACATCTGCCCGGTCTACCGACGGATCGGCGGCCACGCCTACGGTGGCGTCTACTCCGGCCCGATCGGCAGCATCCTGACGCCGCTGTACGACAGCGTCGCCGAGAACCCGGACCTGCCGCACGCCTCGTCCCTGTGCGGAGCGTGCCAGGCCGTCTGTCCGATACGGATCAACATCCCGCACATGCTCATCGGTCTGCGCGAGATGCAGCACGAGGGGCGCGGCGACGAGGGGAAGCCGAGACGTGGCGGATCGAAGCCAGCCGGCTCGTCGTGGGAACGTCTGATCTACTGGCTGTGGAAGCAGATGCTGCTCCGGCCGTGGGCCTATCGCTGGGCTCTATGGTTGGGTCGGAAGTTCGCCGGTGGCAAGGATGGCTGGATCAAGAAGCTGTCCGGCCCGGCCGCTGGCTGGACGAAGCATCGCGACTTCCCCGCTCCGGCGTCGAAGTCGTTCCGCGAGCAGTGGCGGACCTTGAAAGACGAGGGCGGCGATGAGCGACGCGCGTGAACGGTTCCTGGATCGAGTCCGGGAGGCCGTGGTCGAGGGGAACCACCTCCACGAGTATCCGGCCACCGTTCCGGAACGTGGCACGACTGGCTACCAGGGAGCCGGCTCCGACCCGATCGCGCGCTTCCTGAAGGAATTGCAGACGGCTGGTGGGCATGGGGTCGCCGTCGCTTCCGTGGCCGAGGCGCGGGACGTGATCGAGACGCTGCTGGGAGAGTTGGCCCCGAAGATCGTCCTGCTCGGCCGCTGGCAACTGCCGTCGGAACTGGCCGTGGAGAAACTCGTCCGGGACGCAGGAGCAGAAGTTCTCGACGCCGACACGGCGACGCCGGCCGACGCGCTGGGCCGTTACGCGACGGCCGACCTGGGCCTGACGGGGTGCGATCACCTGCTCGCCGAGACGGGCAGTGTCGTGATCCGCAGTCGGCCGGAGCAACCGCGATCGCTGAGTTTGCTGCCGCCGGTCCACATCGTCGTCGCGACCGCCCGGCAGATGCTGCCGGACCTGTTCGATCTCTTCGCCATGAGTGCGGGTCCACCGGCCGGTCTGACGATCATCACCGGCCCGAGCAAGACGGGCGACATCGAGGGCCAGCTCGTCACCGGGGTGCATGGACCGGGACAGTTGCATGTCATCGTGATCCAGGCATCCGACATTTAGCCGCCGGCTTGCCGGCGGGGTTTTGACGACGAAGACCGCCGGCAAGCCGGCGGGTATTTGCGACGAAGACTGGCGGCTACTTCTTCATCTCCGGCTGCCTGCCCTTCCAGGCGGCGTAGCGTTTGAAGGCCGCGTCACGCTGGTTGCTGTTGGCGAAGCCGAGCTGGAAGGCGGAGTGATACGGCATCTGCGGATTCTGAGCCAGGTGAGTAGCCATCTGGACCAGCCACGGGTAATTGTACGAGACGAGATCCTGACCGCTGGCCAGCACCGCCATCGCCAGGGCCACGTCGCGCACCTCCGTCTGGATCATCACGTTCTGGGCCTGCTGGAATCGCGTCAACTGGGTCGTATCGTTGAAGAAGGCCTCCAGTTTCGGCAGCACTTCACGGCCGCCGAGCTTTCCCAGCGTCGCCAGTGCGGTCGCCCGGACGTAGGGTTGCTGGCTCTTGTTCTCGGCCATCCGAGCCACCCAGTCGAGGCACTCGCGGATGTTGAGGTTCTGCACCAGATACAGATGGTTGTGAACCAGGTTCACGTCACTGCGATTCTCGATGTAGGCGGCCAGGAGTTTGCGTGCGGTCTCGTCGGAGCGGAGCCACTGCTGCGGGCCCTGCTGATGCAGGATGTTGTTGACGATGTAGCGAAGGTTCGGCTCGACCTGGATGCTGGAGTGCATGCCGACGTAGAGCAGAGCGGCCAGTTCACCCGGCTCGAACAATCCCTGTTGCAGGCCGAACGGCTGGAACATCCGTTGCTGAATGTCCTGGCAACGCTGGTTGTAGAGTTTGCTGGCGTTGACCGGGTTGGAAGACTTACCGGTGGGATCGTTTTGGCGATCGAGAGCCGCGAGCAGGACGCCGTCGGCAGTACACATCTGTACGAACAGGTTGCGAGCGCCCGGCGAGTTGCCGACCGTTTTCTGGAATTTCGGCCAGGCCGGCAGCTTGAGCAGATGTTTCTCGTCACGATTTTCCAGGAAGGCGTCGAGTGCGGCTTCCAGGTCCGTGCGGTTGGCCCGCTCGATGAGATCGAGGCAGCGGCGAACGATCTCCCTGTCCGGGCTCTTGCTGCCTTCAAACAGGGCCGGCAGCACCTGACGACCGAGTCGTGCGAGCTGGCGGGAGGCCTCTTCGCGCACGTCGAACGAGTCGGCTCCGAGTTTGCGGACCAGGTCGGTCGGGGTCTCGGCGGTTGGCACCGGCACTGCGGCGCTGGCCAGCGAAACCAGGCAGACCAACCCCAGCCCCGATAACAGGGCCCGGCCGACCAACGGAAGGGACAGCATGGCTTGGTTCCACAAGGGACGGTACAGCATTTCCGGGAGGGATTCCGGCGGGTCGAATGAGGGTATTATACGCCCCAAGTCCGCGACCCGGAAACGAAATCCATCGGCCTCGAAAGAGGATTCCCTGATGTTGTACCCCGGTGAGGAGCGAAAAGCCCCGGAAAAATTTGCCTCTTCAGCATTCTCGACCTAGCCTGGAGTGTCCGCCTCTCTGGGGAGATGAGGTGGACCTTGCGAGCCGCCGGCAGTGAGGGGATTGCCGGCGGCTCTTTTTTCATTCCGCTTCCATCCCGTTCCGTCTCACTCTCTTCGGTTGCCTTCCGCTGGCCGGACTCCGAGAATAACAACAGGGATCGTTTCAGGCTCGGACCAAAGGCACGCATCATGGCCAATCCCTTCGGCTGTCGCGGGACGTTCAAGGTCGGCTCGCGGCAATACACGCTTCACCGCTTCGCCCCGGTATATCAGGCCTTTCCCGGCTCGGAACGGCTGCCGTTCTCACTGAAGATTCTGCTGGAAAATCTCCTTCGCAAGGAAGACGGCGTGATCGTTCGCGAGGACGACATCGCCGCCCTGGCGAAGTGGGACGCCCGAGCGACTCCGTCGCGTGAGATCGCCTTCATGCCGGCTCGGGTTCTGCTCCAGGATTTCACCGGCGTCCCTGCCATCGTCGATCTGGCCGCCATGCTCGACGCCATGGTCCGACTCGGCGTCCCTCCGAACAAGATCAACCCCCTCACCCCGGCTCAGCTGGTCATCGACCATTGGTGTCAGGTCGATCGCTTT
>CAYYJM010000316.1:5905-6683 GCA_964471755.1 uncultured Alcaligenaceae bacterium | reverse complement strand
GGGAGTTTGCCGTGCGGGAACTCAGGCGAGCCCCCCACGAAAGTGGGGGGAGTTTCCGACGTGGGAACTCAGGCGAGCCCCCCACGATAGTGGGGGGAGTTTGCCGTGCGGGAACTCCCCCCACTATCGTGGGGGGCTCGCCAACACTCGCCGTGAGGGGGTTACTTCCCGTCCACCTGGGAGCGGGCGTAGGCTTCCAGCTTACGCGCGTCGGCGTAGAAGTGACGGATGCCGTCGGAGAGCTTCTCGACCGCCATCGGGTCGGTGTTGTGCAGCCAGCGGAACGCCTTCTCGTCGAGGTGGATCTTCTCCAGATCCGACTTCGCGGCCGACTCGGGGTTCAGCTTGCGTTCCAGACCGCCCGGGCTCTGCTGGAGCTTCTCGATCAGATCGGGGCTGATCGTCAACAGATCGCAGCCGGCCAGGTCGATGATCTGCTCGACTTTGCGGAAGCTCGCTCCCATCACCTGGGTCTTGTAGCCGAACTTCTTGTAGTAGGTGTAGATCTTCGTCACCGAGGCGACGCCGGGATCCTCGGCACGCGGGATGTCGGCTCCCTTTTCCTTCTTGTAATAGTCGTAGATGCGACCGACGAACGGCGAGATCAGCGTCACGCCCGCCTCGGCACACGCCACGGCCTGAGCGAAGCTGAACAGCAGCGTCAGGTTGCAGTGAACGCCTTCCTTCTCCAGCCGCTCGGCAGCCCGGATGCCTTCCCAGGTGCTGGCCACCTTGATCAGGATACGCTCACGATCGATGCCGGCTTTCTGGTACAGAT
>CAYYJM010000316.1:0-5895 GCA_964471755.1 uncultured Alcaligenaceae bacterium | reverse complement strand
AGGCCTCTCAACGGTGGCTCGTTGCAACGAACCCGAGCCTTGGCGACCGTCGCCTCGGTGTCGAACGACAGGGCGGCGTCCACCTCGGTGGACACCCGACCAGGAATCACCTTGAGAACCTCGATGCCGAAGTTGACGAAGAGCTTGTCCATGAACAGCTCTGTCTGGTCGGCCTGGCTGAGGCCGGGTTGCTTCGTCGCGAAGCTCAACGCCTCGGTGACGAGGTGCTGATACTGCTTCATCTGGGCGGCCTTGAACAGCAGCGATGGGTTCGTGGTGGCGTCCTGTGGCTTGACCCGGGCGATGGCTTCGATGTCTCCGGTGTCGGCCACGACGACGGTGTATTGCCTCAGCGACTCTAACAGATTCATCGGTATCTCCTCGCTTCCGGGACGGGCTCTCCGTCAGTTTAGGGATTCTGGCCGGACAGGCAGCGGGCAGCCGGGATTGACCCGGAAGGGGCGAACGGGGTATCAGAAGAACACGATTCGCTCCGTTCGCCAGGGAGGCAAGCCATGCAGCAAGGAAGCCCGGCCGGGTCGGCCGAGAAACCCCCGAGCAGTGGGACGCCCGCCTGCACCGTCGCAACCTGGGGTGCCTTTCATTCCACGGTCGATCAACTGGAGGCTGTCCGCCAGCCGGCCAACCTCGCCGGCAATCCGCTCTCGACGACGTTCCTCCGCCATGCGGACGAGATGACCGTGGCCGCAGTCGCCGCAGTCACCCGGGCCCTGGCTCACAGCGAACTGACCAGCCCCGACATGCGAAACTGGGGCGTTCTCGGCTGTCTGCCGCGGCCGGGTCGAGCGCTCGTCGCGCACAGTCTGGCTCGCTTCCAGAGCGAGGGTGCCTGGGGCATCTCGCCGCACATCGTTCCGCATCGCTGCCTGCACTCGCTCAGCGGCACGCTCAGTCTGGCGCTGAAGTGCGAGGGGCCGAACTTCGGCGTCGGCGAACTGGAGGCCATGTTCCCCCTCGCCTGTGCCTGGTTGAGCCAGGGCCGCGTGCCGGGACTCTGGGTGGTTCTGACCGAGACGGAACCGGACCTGCCGCCGGACCTGGCTCGTCCCACTGCGCCGCCTCGCAACGGCGTACACGCCCTGGCTCTGGCCCTGCTGCCGGAGAGCGCCGAGGGACCGATGCGTCTGCGCATTCGTCCGGGCAACGCCACGAGCGACGGCTGGGACCTGGCCCACGTCGAGAACTGGCTGGCAGGTCGCGAAGGACTCGACTGGCCCCTGCGCGGCGGCCTGACCGTCGAACGCCGAGGGGCGTTGACGGCTCCCCCCGAAGCTCCAGGTCGGGGCGTGAATTGCTTGCAGGAGGTCCGCTGATGACCACCGAACCGAGCCTGATCACGGGAGTCGGCGTCGCCTCCGCCTATGGTCATGATCTGACCGCTCTCGCCGACGGCGTCCTGGCCGGGCGCTCCGTCGTCCGCCGGGTCGATCATTTCGACGTGTCGCATCATCCCAGTCAGATCGCCGCCTCGATGGCCCCGGTCCCGTGCCCACCGGGTGAGGACGAGACCGCCTTTCGATCTCTGTCCCGTCTGGATCAGACGTTTCACTGGTGCGCGTACCAGGCCCTGCGCGATGCGGGCCTCTGGCCCTGTCCGGAGGGACTTCGCATCGGCGTCTGTCTCGGCATCGGTGCGGAATGGATGCAGTTCTGGGAAGAGAACTTTCTGACCGGCGGGCGGATGGTTCTGCACTCCGATGAGGACCGCGCGCCGCTCGTTCAGCGCCTGGCCGACTGGATCGGCACGACTGGGCCGACCGCGTCGGTGTCGGGAGCCTGCGCCAGCGGCAACCACGCCATCGGCGTCGCTCGCACCTGGCTCCAGATGGGCTGGGTCGATGTCGTCCTGACCGGGGCGGCCGATGCCGGTGTCAGTCCGATGTCGCTGGCGGCATTCGGCAACCTGCGTGCCCTGTCCCGACGAAACGCCCAGCCGGAACAGGCGTCGCGCCCCTTCGACAAGGGGCGTGACGGCTTCGTCATGGGCGAGGGCGGGGCGCTGTTCGTGCTGGAGCGAGCCAGCTCGGCCCGGAAGCGTGGCGTTCACGTTCATGCCGAGGTCGCCGGCTACGGCGCGAGCAGTGATGCCCATCACATGGTCATTCCCAGTCCGACCGCGACCCAGGCGGCCGACGCGATTCGGCAGGCCATGCGCGAGGCGCAGGTCGTTCCGGAGGAGATCGATTACATCAACGCCCACGCCACCAGCACGCCGGTCGGCGATCAGCAGGAGGCGCGCGCCCTGCATCTGGCCCTGGGCGAGACGGCCAGGCTCACGCCGATCAGCGGCACCAAGAGCATGACCGGTCACCTGCTGACGGGAGCCGCAGCCATCGAGGCGGCCATCTGTCTAATCACGCTGCGTGAACAGGCCGTGCCGCCGACGATCAACCTGACGGAGCCGGACCCGGAATGCCAGCTGGGTCACATCGCGAACACGGCCCAGAAACGGCGCGTGCGGACAACGCTGTCGAACTCGTTCGGCTTCGGTGGCAGCAACACCTCGCTGATTCTCCGGGCGGCGTGACCTCCCGGCTCGCCATGTCTCCGACGGCGCGGTATCGTACCCTCCTGAGATTCCACCAGGAGGGAGGTTCCGATTCCATGCTCCGCACCCCATCCCTACATCCCGCACTGGTCGCCGTCGTGGTGCTGCTCGGCATCCCGGCCGTGGCCTGCGCCAGCCCCGAGGTCACCATGAAGGCCAGGGAATTCGTTGCCGACCACGAGAAGCGCATCCGGCCGCTGGACATCGCCGTCAACCTCGCCTGGTGGAACGCCAACACCAGCGGCAAGGAAGAGGACTTCGCCAGGAAAGTCGAGGCCCAGAACCGGCTCGACGAGGCCCTCAGCGATCGGCAGATCTTCGCCGTCGTCAAGGGCCTCAAGGAGCAGCGCGAGAAGATCGACGATCCGACCACTCGCCGGGCGATCGACGTCCTCTACCTGATCTACCTGGAAAAGCAGGTCGAGCCGGCCGTCCTCAAGAAGATGGTCAGCCGGGCCAACGCCGTCGAGAAGGCGTTCAACGAGTTCCGGGCCGAGGTCGGCGGTAAGAAGATGACCGAGAACGAGGTGCGCAAGGTCCTCAAGAGTTCGACCGATTCCGACCGCCGCAAGGAGGTCTGGCAGGCGAGCAAGGCCGTCGGCAAGGTGCTGATCGCCGATCTCACCGAACTCGTGAAGCTCCGCAATGAGGCCGCGAAGCAACTCGGCTTCAAGAACTTCCATGCGATGATGCTCCACCTCAACGAGCAGGACGGCGAGCAGCTCATCAAGCTCTTCGACGAACTGGACGAACTGACCCGCGAACCGTTCCGCAAGATCAAGGCGGAGATCGACACTCGCCTCGCGCAGAACTACGGCATCAAGCCGAACGAACTCTATCCGTGGCACTATCACGACCCCTTCTTCCAGGAAGCGCCGAGCGTCTTCAAGCTCGACCTGGACGGCCCCTTCCGCAAGGCCGACCTCCTGGAGATGTCGCGTAAGTTCTACGACGGCATCGGCTTACCGATCGATCGAGTGATCGCCGTCAGCGATCTGTACGAGAAGCCGGGCAAGAGTCCGCATGCGTTCTGCACCGACATCGACCGGGCCGGCGACGTGCGTGTCCTGGCGAACATCCAGCCGAACGACTACTGGGCGTCAACGCTGCTCCACGAATTCGGTCACTCCGTCTACAGCAGCAAGAACATTCCCGCGACGCTGCCGTACGTGCTGCGATCGGAGGCCCACATCCTGACGACCGAGGGTGTGGCGATGATGTTCGAGCGGCTCAGCAAGCGGGCCGACTTCCTCAAGCAGATGGGCCTCGACGTGGAGGACCCGAAGGCGTTCGACGAGGCGGGCGGCCTGGCCCTGCGTTTCCGACTGTTGATCTTCTCGCGCTGGTGCCAGGTCATGCTGCGGTTCGAGAAGGCGATGTACGAGAACCCCGAACAGGACCTGAACAAGCTCTGGTGGGATCTGGTCGAGAAGTACCAACTCGTTCGTCGTCCGCCGAACCGGAGTGAGCCGGACTTCGCGAGCAAGATCCACATCGTCTCGGCTCCCGTGTACTACCACAACTACATGATGGGCGAACTGTTCGCCTCACAGGTTCACCAGGCGATCGTCAAGGATCTGTATCCGGGGAAGGACCCGAACGCGGTGACCTACGTCGGCAACAAGGCCGTGGGCGATTTCATGAAGAAACGCGTCTTCGAGCCTGGCAAGACGCTGCCCTGGAACGAGTTGACGAAGCACGCGACGGGAGCGACGCTCAACGCGAAGGCGTTCGCCAGAGACTTCCAGGCGAAGTAGGCCGAATGGCCGACCGGGACGCGGACCATCACTCCGCGTCCCGGGTGTCGAAACCGCCCTCACAGCCGACACAGAAGGTGAACAGACAGCGCGAGCAGCGATCCTGTCCGCGAAGCTGCACCAGCGGCGCACCACAGACCGGACAGGTTTGGGCCATCGTGGTTGTGTTGCTGTCGTGTTCTTCGACCACTTCCGGGGCTGCTTGTGTGGGTACTCGTTGTGGTCTTTCTGTCGGCCTGTGCATGGCTGCTTCCCCGACGAGAGTGAACGGATCAACAGGTATAGAGTACCCCGGATCGCTCAGCGTCTCAATGTCGGTTGTGGCTCATCGCTTCTTGTACAGGTCGAGGTCAGCCTTGCCGGTGATGAGCGTGAACACGTCGCGGACCTGCTCGAAGCCGGTGCGGAGCAGAAATTGCGACGATCGACCGAGGCTCTTCGCGCCGAGAAGGTAGAAGCCCGGTTCGGTCGTCTTCAACAAGGCTGGACCATCGCCGGCAGTCGGAAAGCTGTCCTGGCCGCTCGGCCTGAGCAGGGTCGATGTCTGGGACAACTGCCCTTCCGTGGCATGGCACTGCTGGACCTGCAATTCACGAAACAGACCCACGTTCGGTTCGTAGCCGATGTTGGCCACGACGCGATCGATCTCCCAGACGACCGGCTTGCCGGCGACGCGAGCCTCGACACGGAAGCCCGCATCGGGGCCGCTGTTCTGAACCCGCTCGATCAGGGCGGAGTGATGGAACTCGACGTTGGCATCGCGCCGCGTGGCCAGGGCGTTGGCCTGTCCGGCGAGTTGATCGCGCTCACGCAGCGGATCGTTCATCTGGCGACGAACCGGTTGCGAACGCGAAGTCCGAGCCGCCCAGATGACCCACATGCCGGGCTGACGTTCGGCCAGGGTCGCCAGCTGGACGACGGTCGTCGCAGCCGAGTAGCCTGCGCCGATGACCAGGATGTTCCGGTCGGCGTAGAGGTTTCCCTGGTCGCCGAGGATGTCGTCGAGGCCGTAGCGGACCTGAGCCGCCGCCTGACGTTCGCCGAGAGCGGGCAGGCCACCCGGGCCGAGCCAGCGATGGTTGCCATAGGTCCCGGTGCAGTCGAGGACGATGTCGGCCTCGACGTAACGCTCGCCCTTCGCGTCCTGCACGAGCAGTACGAACGGAGCCTGAGCCCGTTTTGGGTCGCCGATCCCCTCGTCCTTGCGAAAGCCACGCCGAGAAATGCCGACGACCGTCGTGCCGGTGACGATCCGTTCGGCGAGCAGATCGGAAGCCGCGATCGGTTCCAGGTAGGCGTCACGATGTTCGCGTCCGGTCAGATGGTCCGTCTCGGTCGGGAGCTTGCCCAGGGAGCGAGCGACCTCACGGCCCAGCGGCGTGCTGTTCATGCCGAATGGACTGAAGAGGCGGACATGGCCCCACTTCTGGACGCTGTCGGCGACGCTGCCGCGTTCGTAGAGGGTGAACGGCAGATCGAGTCGGGCGGCATACAGGGCCGCTTCAAGGCCGATCGGGCCGGCACCGAGGATCGCCAGTCGCGCGTTCTTGCTCATGTCGGGGTTCCTCC
>CAYYJM010000315.1:0-6699 GCA_964471755.1 uncultured Alcaligenaceae bacterium | reverse complement strand
CCCATTGGCTCGAATGGCAGGATTGGGCCTACCCGGTGTTGGTGGATCCCTACCAGCTCAAGGACGGTTACCTGATGGTTCCCGATAAACCCGGCCAAGGCATCGAATGGGATGAGAAGGCGGTGAGCAAATTCGCGCCGTGAGTGTGCCCGGTCCAACATCGACGAGCCCTCGGCGACTGAGAGCCGTTGGAGACATCTACATGACTGCGAATGCCAAAAAGACGCTCCGACTGCTGATGCCGCAATGGCAGGGGGGCAACAACCCGGCTTACCATTTCGGCGGCCGGCTTCTGTCCTGGCTCGCGCCTGCGGCCGCCGGGCCAGTCGTCGAGGTCGATGTGGCACCGCCGACCGGCTCGCCGCTGCTAACCGAAGACGGCATCGTCGGACGCGGCGCCCTGCTGGCACAGGTACAATCGGCCCGAACGATCCTCGCCGAACACGCCCCGGATCGAATCGTGGTCCTGGGCGGTGACTGCCTCGTCGATCTCGCCCCGTTCGCCTATCTCAACGAGCGCTACGACGGCGAGTTGGCAGTCCTCTGGGTCGATGCGCACCCGGACGTGATGACGCCGAAGCAGTTCTCCCATGCCCACGCGATGGTCCTCGGGAACCTGCTGGGCGAGGGCGATCCCGATTTCGCCCGCGCGGTCGCGCGACCGCTCCATCCGTCTCGGGTCATGTACGCCGGGATGGACGAGATGTCGGAGTACGAACACAGTACGATTGATCGGCTCGGCTTGCGCGTCGCGACGCCATCCGAATTGGCCGTATCGAGCGAACCGGTGATCGAGTGGCTGCGATCCTGCGGTGCGAGACACCTCGCCATCCACTTCGATCTCGACGTGCTCGACCCGGCGCAATTCCGGTCGCTGCTCTTCGCCGATCCGCAGTCGCCGCCGGACGCTTTCGCGGGCATTCCCAGGGGCAAGATGTCGGTCGAACAGGTGGTTCGTATGCTGAACGATGTCGCACGGGTCATCGACGTCGTCGGCCTCGGCATCACCGAACACCTGCCCTGGGACACCATCGCGCTCAAGGCCATGCTCGAGCGTCTACCGCTGATCGGTCAATCGGTTTGAGGCGAAGCACCTCGACGGACACACGGGATAAGGGAGCATCGTAGAATCCCAAGGCCGAACCACCGGATAACGCAGGCCGAGCATTCGTCGTCAAACGCGGAGGTTGTCGATGATGGACGTAGAGGTAGTCCTGAAGCGGTTTGACGCACCTGATGAGGTGCGGGAGATGCCCCTCGGACGGTTCGAGGTGGTCCGAATCGGCGGGCTGACCATCGGCCGCGCCACCTACCAGCCAGGCTGGCGGTGGTCCACGCACGTCGGGCCGGGGGTCGGGGCGTCCCGCTGTTCGGTCGAACACGTCGGTCTGGTGGTGTCGGGTGTGGCCACAGCGGCGTTCGCGGACGGCCGCGTCATCGAGCTGCGGCCCGGCGATCTATTCTTCATTCCCCCCGAGCCGCACGACAGTTGGGTGGTCGGCGACGAGCCGGATGTCTCCCTGCACTTCCTCGGGGCGGATCGGTACGCTACCAAGTAGGCGGAAGTCGACGCTGCACCGGACCCGCGTCCGCGCTCCTGGGAGTTCGTAGCTCACCCGCGCGAGCCGGGCCCGTCACGAGAACCTGTCGTCATCGGAGTTCAAGTTCAGCCCGGACGAGTTGAAGACGTTCACCGAGGCGGCGTCCAGAATCAAGATCGTCGGTGATCGTTACACGAAGGAATCGGCACAACAGATTCGCCGGGCGTCAGCGGCCGATGCAGCAACCGACTCAGCAGGACGCCGGCCAGGAGCAGACCGGCCGACAGGTAGAAGGCGTACTCCAGGCTGCCGGTCCAGTCGTTGATGTAGCCGGCCGCCTGCGGCACCAGGAAGGCCACGCCCCAGCCGAGAAAGACCAGGCCGTAGTTCGTGCCGAGGTGCTTCGCTCCGTAGTAGTCGGCCGTCAGAGCGGGCAGCAGCGACAGAGTGCCACCATACTGCCAGTACGCCACGCCGACGACCAGGAACAGCAGCGGCACGTTGCCCGACGCCATGACCGCCGGCGTCGCCAGCAGACACAGCACCGACACGCTGCCGTTGACGGCGTAGGCGTTGAGCCGGCCCAGACCATCGGAATACTGGCCGGTGCCGATCCGGCCGGAGGCGTTGACGAAGCCGCCGAACGAGGCGAGCAGCCAGGCGTTGGCCGCCAGGAAGGGCACGCCCGCGGCCGTCTTCTTCAGGATCGGGTCCGCGTTGGCGATCACGAGCAGGCCCGACTGAGCCGACGCGATGAACAGGAAGACCAGGGCGTAGAACTGCCAGGTGGCGAGCATCTGGCCCGGCGTCCAGTGCGTCCGCGTCATCGTCGCCGAGGTCGTCGGCTGCGGCGGAGCGGCGGGCACGAAGCCAGCCGGCGGCCAGGTCAGCAGCAGGCCGGCCGCGACGATCACCAGCGCGAAGAAGCCGCCGAGGATGAGGAAGCTGCCGGAGAGGCCCTGCGTGGTGATCAGGTACTTCGCCAGCGGAGCGATGTAGATGGCCGCTCCGCCGTAGCCGGCCACGACGATGCCGACGATCAGGCCGCGTCGGTGCGGCCCAAACCAGCGGACGGCCGCCGGCGTCGCCGCTGCGTAGCCGAACCCCATGCCGATACCGCCGAGCAGGCCGAAGCCGAGAATCAGGCCGAGATAGCTCCGCATCAACCCGGCGACGACGCAGCCGGCCGCCAGGCAGAGGCCGCCGAGGATCGCTCCGGTGCGTGGGCCGAAGCGATCCTGGACCCAGCCACCCGGTATCATGAACAGGGCGAAGGTCAGGCCGCAGACGGCGTACGCCCACGTCGCCTCGGCGTCGGACAGGTAGACCCAGCCGGTGTCGAGGCCGACCATCGCCGTGCCCGGCGGATGGGCCGCACTGCCGAGCATGCCGGCCTTCCACACGCTCCAGGCGTAGAGAATGCCGAGACAGAGATTGACCGCCAGGCCCGCGCCGACCACCAGCCAGCCGCGAGCCGGCGCGTGCGCCGGTTGTTGCATCAGAAAGCCCTCGGGATCGGCGGAGCATACCACGCTGGCGTCCGCGAGAACAGGGACAATCCGAACGCCATCCCGTAGCATCCCTGCATCGCCCCGGGAGCCTGGACCATGCCGCTGCTGCACCTCGAACCGATCCCGCGTGACGTCGCCCGCGCCGACCTGCTGCGCTGGATCTGCCAGCTCGGCGGCGTCGATGGCAAGCTCATCGGCCGGATCGAAATCGCCGGTCGGGCCGCTGCCATCGAGGTGGCCGCGACCCACCTGGCCCGGCTGGTCCACTCCCTCGATGGAGCCGAGCTGCATGGCCGACGCGTCCGCGCCTGGGGCGAGCAGAGCAAGCCGGCCGAGGGCGGCGACGGCCAGGAGGACCACTTCCTGCGTCTGGCCCGACTGCTGGAGATGGAATCACGGGCCGAGGCCGAGCAGATCCGCCTGCGCCGCGAACGTCTGCCAGCCGACGAGGCCGAACGCTCCGGCGATTGCCTGCTCGATCTCGTCGTCACCGAGGAGTACGCCGGCCTCGGCGGACGATCGCTCATCACTCTGGTCAAGTCGCGCAATCGGCCCATGCCGTGGACGCGGCTCGGTGTCGGCACGCCGGTCCTGGTCGTCAACCCGAAGGATCGCGGCGACAACGGCCAGCGCGGCGTCGTCTGCGAGAAGAACGAGCAGTTCGTCCGCGTCGCCCTGAACGAGCCACTGGAGCAGGAGACCGGCGGCGTCCTGTTCCGCATCGACCTCGCCCCGGACGAGGCCGCTCGTCTCCGTCAGCGAGCCGCGCTCGATCGAGCGCGAAACGCGAAGGGCGATCGCCTGGAGGAGTTGCGTGAGATTCTGCTCGGCTGGAAGGCTCCGACGTTCGACGACGAGAAGCCGATCGACATTCTCGACCCGGAGCTGAACCCATCGCAGGTCGAGGCGGTCAAGCTGGCCCTGGCCGCCCAGGACGTCGCCATCCTGCATGGTCCGCCCGGCACCGGCAAGACGACGACCGTCGTCGAGGTCATCCGCCAGGCCGTCCGTCGTGGCGAGCGCGTCCTCGTCTGTGCGCCGAGCAACACGGCGGTGGACAATCTGCTTGAACGGCTGCTGTTCTGGAACGAGGAGGCCGTCCGCATCGGCCACCCGGCGCGGGTGCTGCCCGCTCTGCGCGAACACACGCTGGACCTGATGGTGGAGCGTCACTCCGACGTCAAGCTCGCCCGGCGCTATCAGAAGGAGGCCCAGGCGCTACTGCGCCAGGCGGCGAAGTTCACGCGCGGCAAGCCGCCGCCCGGCTTCAAGCAGGAACTGCGTGCCGACGCGCGGGCCATGCTCGACGAGGCGAAGCGGCTGGAGGCCCGTGCCGTCGAACGCATCCTCGACGAGGTGCCCATCGTCTGCGGCACGACGACGGGCCTGGACAGCGAGGTTCTTGGCCGGCGTTACTTCGATCTGCTCATCATCGACGAGGCGTGCCAGAGTACCGAGCCGGGCAACTGGATTCCGCTCCTGCGAGCGAACAAGGTCGTCCTCGCCGGCGATCACTGTCAGCTGCCGCCGACGATCCTGTCGCGGGACGCCCTCGCCGAGGGCTTCGGCGTCAGCCTGCTCGAACGTCTCGTTGGCCTCTACGGCCACCAGATCACGCGCCGGCTGACGGTCCAGTATCGCATGCACCGCGACATCATGACGTTCTCGTCGCGGGAGTTCTACGACGACGAGTTGCTCGCCGACGAGTCGGTTGTCGGTCATACGCTGGCCGACCTGCCGGGCCTGGAGCGGACGCCGTTCACCGAGAGTCCGATCGAGTTCATCGACACGGCCGGGGCCGGCTACGATGAGCAGATCGAGGCGGACGGCGACAGCAAACTCAACCCGCAGGAGGCCGGCCTGGTCATCAACCGGGTGCAGGCCCTGCTCCAGACCGGCCTCGATCCGCGCCAGATCGCGGTGATCGCGCCGTACAGTGCCCAGGTGCGTCTGCTGCGCGACCGCCTGAAGGTGACCGGCCTGGAGATCGCCAGCGTCGATGGCTGGCAGGGCCGCGAGGCCGAGGCGGTCGTCATCTCGATGGTGCGCAGCAATCCACAGGGCGAGATCGGCTTCCTCGGCGACGTGCGACGGATGAACGTCGCCCTGACGCGCGCCCGGCGGAAGCTGATCGTCATCGGCGACAGTGCCACCCTGGCGTCACTGCCGTTCTATCAGCGACTGCTAGAGCATTTCGAGGCCCTCGGGGCGTATCGGAGCGTGTGGGATATGGAACCGTAGGGCGGGCCGACGTGGGCTGGACGTGGCGCGGCAGAGCGGTCGTGGCAAAATTCGGGAAATATCGTGGACGACCATCTGATGCCCTGGTAAAACGCGAAGCAGTGGTTTGTCCATCCACGAACTCATCGAGTCCTCTCCATGCCCCTGGCCTACATCCTCGCCTTCTTCCGCAAGAAGGCGGCAGTCAGTCAGTCAGTCAGTCAGTCAGTCAGTCAGGACGACGATCCCGTCGCTAGAAATGCTTGAGGATCGCGTCGTGCCGTCCGCTGCGCCGGTCGTTCTGCCGGACAGTTTCGACCTGTACGGTTCCCAGCAACTGGCCGTGACCAGTCAGCAGGGCGTCCTCGCCAATGACACCGGCGACGGCGGTGCTTTCCTGAGCGTTATGGCCGTCAACGGCCAGGCAACCGACGTCGGCAACCCGATCACGCTCGCCTCTGGAGCCCTGCTCCAGCTGGAAGCCGATGGCTCGTTCGTCTACACCCCGGCGACCGGCTTCTTCGGGCCAGACGTCTTCGACTACACGGCCAGCGATGGCGAGAACTCGGCCACGACCAGCGTGACGATTACCTCCGTCGAGATCACCCTCGACGCGATTGCCGATCAGACGAACGTCGAGTCGGACAGCGTCGCGCTCCAGATCCACGCCACGGTATCGCACGGCCCACCACTGGCGTTCAACTACGGCGCGGACAACTTGCCCGCCGGTCTGAACATCGACTCAACCACAGGGCTGATCAGCGGCACTCTCGCCTACGGTTCGGCGGGAACAACACCCGTCGTGGTGTGGGCGCAGAGCCCAGACACGACCGCCATGACCTACCGCGAGTTCACCTGGACGATCGCTCCGGTCGAGATCACCCTCGCGCAAATCGCTGATCAGACGAACGTCGAGTCGGACAGCGTCTCGTTGCAGGTCAGCGCGTCGGTGTCGCACGGGCCGCCGCTGGACTACTACTACATCGCGGACAACTTGCCCGCTGGCCTGAGCATCGACTCGACCACGGGACTCATCAGCGGCACGATTGATTCGGGGACGGCGGGGACGGTAATGTCCAGCGTCTCGGTCCAGGCCACGAATACGACCGCGACGGCGTACCAGGCGTTCGAGTGGGTGATTACCCCGGCACCGATTACCATCGAGGAGATCGCCGACCAGCAGCAGAACGAGGGAGACACGGTTTCGCTCGCGGCGATCGCGACACTGCCCGAGGGGGGGGCGGTCACCTTTTCCGCGAACAACCTTCCTCTCGGCGTCAGCATCGATCCGCTGACCGGCATGATGACTGGCACGCTCGCCGCGAACAGTGCCGGAACCTACACGGTCACCGTGTACGCCGATTCGGCAAACTCCTGGGGCGATCAGCAATTCATCTGGGAGGTTGCCTCCCGGATCACGCTCGCTC
>CAYYJM010000314.1:4541-6707 GCA_964471755.1 uncultured Alcaligenaceae bacterium | reverse complement strand
GGCCAAGCGTGCATTACTTTCCTTACTGCCGATAGCCGCCGGCTTGCCGGCGGTCCTCGTCGCGAATACCCGCCGGCAAGCCGGCGGCTAAATGGGGCTCTGGCTCGAACGTGTCCGTTCACCGAAACGGAGAAGGCAGCGGCCCAGACGAATGACGTCCCCAGCGCGAAGCAGACGCGGCCCGTCGATCCGCTCGTCATTGACGTACGTCCCGCTGGCCGAACCGGCATCTTCGAGAAGGAAATCGTTCCCTCGACGCAGGATGCGCGCGTGCAGGCGCTCGACCTGCGGATCGCCGAACAGACCGATGTCACAGTTCTCGGCCCGGCCGATGGTCGTCTCGGCTCCGGCCAGGATCAGCTCCCGCCCCTTGCGGACGCCGGCTTCGATCTTCAGCCACGCTTCCTTCAGCAGCACCTGAGCCAGGCCAATCAGCAGGCCGACACACAGGCCCAGGACGGTCATGCCAATCCCGCTCGGACTCATCAACCCTTTCTCGTCCTTGGCCTCGAACCACACCAGCCAGTATCGCCAGACGACCAGAGCGAACAGGGCTCCCAGGACGCCACCGAGCAGACCGCCGATCAGGCCGTTTCGCATCTTGTTGATCGCGCCGCCGATCTCGTCGCCGCGAATCAGCCCCCCGAGCAGATCGAAGAAGCCGAGAGCCAGGCCGATCAGCAGACCCGTCAGCGTCCAGCCGACGACGTAGAAGCCGTGCCAGAGATCGTAGAGGGCCTGACCGAGGATGCCGCCAAGCAGCCCGGCCAGGGCTCCGAGCAGACCGACAACGACAACCCGGATCGCGATCATCGCTGGTCGGCCGGCCTGGTTCCACAGGCCATCGATCAGCGCCAGCAGGAGAGCCAGGCCGAGGCCGAGATACAGGCCGCGCAGCCCCTGGCCGAGAACGCCCTCGCCGCCGACCAGACCTCGACCCAGGCCCCAGCCGATCAGGGCTCCCCAGCCGCCAGCCAGGGCACAGAAGTAGATGAATCGGGTGAACGTCATGATGGCGACTCGCCTCACTTCGGCCGGGGACGATACATCCTAGCCAGCGTGTCAACCCGGAGCGGGTCGTTCGCCCGTCTCACCGAAGGACTTCAGTCCTTCCGCGACCGTCTCGTACAGCTCGCAGGTGCGGTGCAGACCGACCAGATTGAACGTCTCCCGGACCCGTGTCCGGGAGGCACAGAGCGTGAGAACCTGGCCACTGGGCCGGAGCTTGCTCACCGTGCGCAGCAGCGAGTTGCAGCCGCTGGAATCGACGAACTCGACCAGGTGCAGGTCGAGAACGATCTTGCTCGTCTGAGCCAGCACCGGGTCCACCTCGCGGTTGAATTCTTCCTGGTTGGACGCATCCAGTTTGTTGTCCATCAAGGTCAGCAGCGCGACGGCTCCGACCATCTCGATCCGCAACAACATGACGCCCTCCCGTTCGATCCAGCGGGAATCCTCACCCCCCTGGCTGCGGGGCTGGCAGGATCACTGTAATCATCATACCGATCGGCCGCCCGCCCACCCAGAGAAGTCAATACATCTTGCCTATTTCCGCAGTCGCTCGCAAGATGGGTGATAGGGATCCCGAGGCCGTCCTGAGCCTGTGAACCATCCGGAGTGAGGAACCCTCATGCCAGCGACGAGTCCGACGACGACTCCGATGACGACCCCGACCGTGAGCGACAACGCCCGGGAGGTGGCCCGCCTGGAACAGGCCGTTCGACACCACGCCACCTACACCCTCGGCAATCCGCTCGATCAGCTCGATCATCGGCAGCGCTTCCAGGCCGTCGGCCTCGCCGTGCGCGACTACCTCGTCGATCGCATGCTGATCACCGAGCAGCGCTATCAGCAGGCCGACGCCAAGCGGTTGTACTACCTGTCGATGGAGTTCCTCATCGGCCGATCGCTCGACAACAATCTGGTCAACCTCAACCTGCGGGCCCCCTGCGAGGAGGTCTGCCGGAACCTGGGCTTCTCGCTGGAAGAGGTCGAGGGGAACGAGGCCGACGCCGCCCTCGGCAACGGCGGCCTCGGCCGACTGGCGGCCTGCTTCCTTGATTCGCTGGCCACTCTCGGCCTGCCCGGCTACGGCTACGGCATCAACTACGACTACGGCCTGTTCAAGCAGGAGATCCGCGGCGGCGAGCAGGTCGAACGGCCCGA
>CAYYJM010000314.1:0-4531 GCA_964471755.1 uncultured Alcaligenaceae bacterium | reverse complement strand
GACCTACGCCTGTCCCTGGATGATCGATCGGCCACAGCACGCCTTCCTCATCCCGGTCTACGGCCGGGTCGAGAGCGATATCGATCGCCGGGGCAACTACAGCCCCATGTGGCTCGACTGGCGCGTCGTCATCGGCGTGCCGTCTGACATCCCCATCGTCGGCTACGGCGGTCAGATCGTCCACTACCTGCGCCTCTACTCCGCCCGCGCGTCACAGGAAGTGGACATGCGCATCTTCAACGAGGGCGATTACGTCCAGGCCGTCCAGCAGAAGGTCCTCAGCGAGACGATCTCCAAGGTTCTCTACCCCAGCGAGTCGCCGGCTCAGGGGCGTGAGTTGCGGCTCATCCAGGAATACTTCCTGTCCGCCTGCGCCATCCGCGACATCGTTCGCCGGTATCGTCGAACGCACAACACCTTCGATCGCTTCCCCGAGAAGGTCGCCATCCAGCTCAACGACACCCATCCGACCCTGGCCATCGCCGAGCTACTGCGCTTCCTGATCGACGAGCAGAACCTGCCCTGGGAGCAGGCCTGGGACATCACCACCCGGACGTTCGCCTACACCAACCACACGCTCCTGCCCGAGGCCCTGGAAAAGTGGCCCGTCTCGCTGCTGGAGACCGTCCTGCCACGGCATCTGCAGATCATCTACGAGATCAACACCCGCTTCCTGCAACGGGTCCGTTCGCGCACGCAGGACGAGGGCCGAATCGCACGGCTGAGCCTGATCGAGGAAGGCGGCGAAAAGAAGGTCCGCATGGCCAACCTGGCCATCGTGGGCAGCCATTCCGTCAACGGCGTGGCGGCGGTCCATTCGCAGCTTGTGCAAACCGAGCTGGTGCCCGACTTCGCCTGGATGGCCCCGGAGAAGTTCAACAACAAGACCAACGGCGTCACGCCGCGCCGCTGGCTGCTGTCGGCCAATCCCGCCCTGGCCCGGCTCCTCCGCGAGACCATCGGCGATGCCTGGATCACCGACCTGGATCGCCTCCGCGATCTGGAGCCGTACGCCGACAACCCGGCGTTCCAGGAACAGTTCCTCCACATCAAGCAGCAGAACAAGGCACGCCTGGCCCGGTATCTGGTCGATGCGATGGGAGTGCAGGTCGACGTGGACTCCCTGTTCGACATCCAGGTCAAGCGCATCCACGAGTACAAGCGGCAAACGCTGACACTGCTGCACGTCGTCCACGAGTACCTGATGCTCGTCGATGAGGGCGTTCGGCCGTCGGTGCCGCGGACGTACATCTTCGCCGGCAAGGCCGCGCCGGGCTACCGCCAGGCCAAGGCCATCATCCGCCTGATCAACGACGTCGCCACGGTCATCAATCACGATCGCCGGACAGAGGGCCTGCTCCGCCTGCTGTTCGTGCCGGACTACCGCGTCACGTTGGCCGAGTTGATGATCCCGGCGGCCGACCTCTCCGAGCAGGTCTCGACCGCCGGCACCGAGGCGTCCGGCACCGGCAACATGAAGTTCGCCATGACCGGTGCTCTGACCATAGGCACGCTCGACGGCGCGAACATCGAGATTCGCCAGGAGGTCGGCGCGGAGAACTTCTTCCTGTTCGGCCTGACCGTCGATCAGGTCCGGCAGCTCCAGCGCACCGGCAGCTACCGCCCCGACGAGATCGCTCGACGCAACCGGCACGTCGGTCGGATTCTCAACGCCTTCGATCAGGGCCGATTCTGCCCCGAGCAGCCCGATCGGCACCGCTGGGTGGCCCAGCGTCTGCTCGCGCCGATGGAGCAGTACTTCCACCTGGCCGATCTGGAATCGTACCTGACGGCCCAGCAGGAGGTGTCCGGCGTGTATCAGCAGCGTCAGGCCTGGGCTCGCAAGGCGATCCTGAACGTCGCCCGCATCGGCAAGTTCTCCAGCGATCGCACCATCCAGGACTACGCCCGTGAGATCTGGGGCATCCAGCCGCTGATGTGACCGGGAAACGCGGTAGGAGTAAGGACACCCGCCGATGCTGCTGCAAACTCAGGATCTGACGAAACAGTATGGCTCCTACCGCGCCCTGGATTCGCTGAATCTGACCATCGCGCCGGGCGAGGTCGTCGGCCTGCTCGGTCCCAACGGCTCCGGCAAGACGACGGCCCTGCGTCTGATGCTCGGCTTCCTTCGTCCCAGTGCCGGCTCGGCACGGATCGCCGGCCATGACTGCTGGCACGACAGCGTCGCCGCTCGCCAGCACGTCGCCTACCTGCCGGGCGAACTGCGGCTCTACGAGAACATGACCGGTCGGCAGCTCATTCGCTTCCTGTCCGACCTGCGCGGCCAGCCGATCCGGGAAGACCTGCCGGCCCTCGCCCGGACGTTCGACATCGACATCGATCGTCCGCTGACGACGCTCTCGTCCGGCATGAAGCGCAAGGTGGCCCTGTTGCAGGTGCTGGCTCCGCAGGCTCCCCTGGTCATCATGGACGAGCCGACCAACGCCCTCGATCCGACCATGCGCGACTCGCTGCTGGAACAGGTTCAGTTGGCCCGCCAGCGTGGCGAGGCGATCCTCTTCTCGTCCCACGTCCTGGCCGAGGTGGAAGCCGTCTGCAATCGGGTCGCCATCCTGCGCCTGGGCAAGCTCGTCCACCTGGAACGGCTGGCCGACATCAAACAGGGTCGGCTCGTCGTCGCCCGGTTCGATGGCCCGCATGAGCCGGTGCCGACTCTGCCCGGCCTGAGCGTCCTCGTTCCCGAGGTGGGAGAACGAGGAGCGACGCTTCGGCTGGAGTACACCGGCCCACTGCCGGAATTGCTCGGCTGGTTGAGCCGGCAGCCGCTGCGCGAACTGCGGATGGAGCCGCTCGGTCTCCGAGCCGTCTACGCTCGTTATCACGGAGCCGAGGAATGACCTGGATTCTGGTCCGCAAGCTGCTCCGCGACATCCGCTGGCCGCTGCTCGTCATCGGCCTGCTTCTGCTGGCCTTTCAGCTGCTGTGGGCACTCATCACCGCGCGCGTCCTGAGCGAACTGGCTCCGTTCTTCATCCGCATGGCCTCGTTCGCCGGCTTCACCCGCATGGACATCGAGAACGAGGTTTTCAGCGGGCCCGGTCAGCTCATCAAGAGCATTCTCGGTGCCGATCGCATCCAGCTCGACCACGCCATGGACATGCTCTCGATCGGCTACATCCATCCGCTGGTGCAGATCATCCTGTGCATCTGGGCGATCGGTCGGGCGGCCGGGGCCATCGTCGGCGAGATCGATCGCGGCACCATGGAACTGCTCCTGGCCCAGCCGCTGGCCCGCTTTCGCGTCGTCCTGGCGCACCTGATCGTCGATGTGATCGTGATCCCGATCCTGTGCCTGAGTCTGCTCGCGGGCAACTTTCTCGGAGCCTGGCTGATCACGCCGATTCAGGTCGCGGAGCGGCCCGACATGAAGGTTCCCGAGGCGCTCTATCGCCTGGAAGCGGGGCCGTTCAAGTTCGAGATGAAGGGCTCCATCGTGGTGCCGCCGGAGGAGGAGGCGTATCAGCGGGAACGGCTCCAGGTTCGGCCCTGGCAGTTCGCTCCGGCGATGGCCGTTGTAGCCGGCCTGCTCTTCGCCCTGTCCGGCGCGACGATGTGGCTCTCGGCGGCCGGGCGGTCGCGTCTGCGCGTCCTGGGCATCGCCGTGCTGGTGACCCTGCTCATGTTCCTGCTCAACGTGCTGGGCCAGATGTGGTACGTCATCGCACCGCTGCGACCGCTGACGCTTCTGTACTACTATAACCCCCAGGCGGTCATTCTCGGCCAGGGCTGGAGCGTTCCGGTCGCTGGCGTGCCGGTGCCGTCGGTGCTGCTGCTCTTCGGCGTCGGCATCCTCGGCTACGCGATGGCCTTCTGGGTCTTCTGTCGGCGTGATCTGCCGGCTCCGCTGTGATGGGATCGAGCATGTTCGTCGTCGAGAATCTGACCTGCCGCTACGCCGCGCGAACCGTTCTGGAGGGCGTCACCTTCCGCGTCGAGGCCGGCGAGCGCGTCGCCCTGCGCGGAGCCAACGGCGCGGGCAAATCGACCCTGCTGCTCTGCCTCGCCGGACTGCTCATCGCCCGAGCTGATCGTCTCGTCGTGGCCGGGCTCGATCTGCTGGTGCCGGCCCAGCGTCAGCAGTTGCCGCGTCGGCTCGGCATCGTCTTTCAGGACAGCGACGACCAGTTGTTCAACCCGACTGTTCTCGACGATGTCGCCTTCGGCCCGCTCAACCTGGGCCTGACCGAGGCCGAGGTTCGCGACCGCGTCACGACCGCCCTGGCCGAGGTCGGCATGACCGGCCATGAGGAGCGCGTGCCGCACCAGCTGTCCGGCGGTGAGAAACGGCGTGTCGCCCTGGCCGGCGTCCTGGCCATGCGGCCGGAGGTTCTCCTGCTCGACGAGCCGACGCTGCACCTGGATCCACAGGGCAAGGCCGATCTGATCGCCCTGCTCCAGCGCTGGCCGGGCACGCTCCTGGTCGCCTCGCACGATCCCGATCTGGTCGGCGCGGTCTGCACGCGCAGTCTCACGCTGGAACAGGGTCGGCTCGTCGGACCTGGCTGAG
>CAYYJM010000313.1:0-6747 GCA_964471755.1 uncultured Alcaligenaceae bacterium | reverse complement strand
GGCAAGTACGTCGTGCTGTTCTTCTACCCGCTCGACTTCACCTTCGTGTGCCCGACGGAACTGGTCGCCTTCAGCGATCAGCTCGCCGAGTTCACCAAGCGAGGCGCTCAGGTGCTGGCCGTCTCGGTAGACAGCAAGTACTCGCACCTGGCCTGGACCCAGACACCCCGCAAGGCCGGCGGTCTGGGAGCCATCGGCTACCCGATCATCGCCGACCTGAACAAGTCGATCGCACGGGAGTACGGCGTCCTGCATGATGATGCCGTCGCGCTGCGGGGTCTGTTCCTGATCGACAAGGAAGGCATCCTGCGGCATCTCCTGGTCAATGATCTGCCGATCGGTCGGAGCGTGGACGAGGCGTTGCGTGTCCTCGACGCCCTGCAGCACTTCGAGAAGCACGGCGAGGTCTGCCCGGCTAACTGGAAGCCGGGCGAGGCAAGCATGAAGCCCGACCCGGTCGGCTCGAAGACCTACTTCGAGCAGAAGGGCTGAGCGTTCGCCACTATTTCTCCGGTCTGGCCGCTCCGGTGGCCAGGCCGGCGGTCACAATCTCCAGGAACTCACGCGCCCGGCGAGCGAGGAGGTCCACCCCCTCGGGCTTCGTCGGTCGTGGCAGCAGCGGCGCGAAGATGTTCTCGCAGCAGAGCGGTATCGTTCGGCCGGTGTAGGCGACCGGGTGCAGCAGGCGATAGTGGTCGATCTCGCCGTAACCGGGTCCGCAGTCCTCGTCCTTCGGCCAGTTGCGGTGGTCCTTGATGCAGAAACTGTACACCTCGTCGGCACAGGCCCGGATGTCCGGTAGCGGGTCGAGGTCGAGATAGTCCATGACGTTGCCGGCGTCGTAGTTCACCTTGACGTTCGGATGGTTCACCTCACGCGTGATCTCGGCACAGGCCTTGCCCGTGCCGGTTTCGCCGCCATGCTGCTTGACCACGAGCATCACGCCCAGATCCCTGGCGATCGGACCGAGGACCTTGAAGCGTTCGACCCACAGCTTGTGATTGCCGCCACGCGTGTGGCCGAAGGTCAGCACCTGACCGATGCCGGCGGCGCTGGCCTGCTTCAGTCGGGCCGTCAGCACCTCCAGGCCCATCGGATGCTCGGGGTAGATACCGGAGAACATCATCACCGGTTCAAGGCCCAGGTCTCGACAGCGTTTGCCGAGTTCCTTCGCCTTCTCCGGAGACGCGTCGGCGGCGAGGACCGGCACCGGCTTCGGCTCGTTCGCTTCGCGGTGAGACGTGCCCCAGGCGATGTACTTGTAGCCGGCCTCCTTCAGGCCGGTCAGGGCTCGGGCCAGCGGAAAGGCACTGTAGGGCAGCGTCATGCAGGCGATCTGGAACCGGGTCAGCATGGGTGCCGGGTCCGCCCCGAGCGACGGTCGATAGAGCAGTCCGGTTCCCAGGGCGACGCCCCCCGCGAGGATCGCCCGGCGTGTCGGTTGCGCGGTCATCGATTCTTCCCCCCTCCATTGCCTCATCCGGCGAACGCGGCGGCGACTACCGCCTTCATCTTCGCCAGGCCCGTCTGAACCACCTCGAAGGCATCTCGTTTGTAATACTCCGGGTTGAACAATTCCAGCGACAACATGCCGCGGAACCCGATCGCGTGCAGATCGCGCAGCAGCGTCTTCAGCGGCGCGATGCCGTCGCCGGGGAAGACGCGGTTGGCGTCCACGATCTTCGCGGCCGGCAGGTCGGCCGGGTAATCGTTCATGTGGAAGATCCCGAGGCCAGCGCCACTGAGCAGTCGGAAGCCATGCCAGGCGGAACTGCCCCGGTAGAGGTGGTAGACGTCGGCCAGGACGCACGCCTTCGGATGGTCGGCCTCCATCGCCACCTGAACGCATTCGCCGAGTTTGCTCAGGGTCGTCGAGAAGCCCCACAGTTCGACCTGCGGAATAACGGCCATCTGGTCGCCGATCTCGAGCAGAGCCCGGTAGCGCTCGGCCGCCCGGCGAAGATCGACCATCGTGTCCTTCGTCGCCCCGACCGGCGGCGCAGCCAGGCGTTTGCCACCGAGTTGCTGGACGAGGTCCATGCAGCGTTTCGCTTCTTCCAGGCCCCGCTTGCGGCGAGCGGCATCATCAACGACCCACTCGGGAAAGCCGATTACGTCCTCGACTGTCATCCCCCTGTCACGGAGGCGTTTGGCGAGATCCTTGAGGCTGCCGCCGGCCCGGGTGTAGGTGTCGATCTCGCGGACCCACGGCTCGAAGCCCTGATAGCCGGCCCGGCCGACGAGATCGACCTCCTCAACGAGGCCGAGCTTCTGGCCGCGAATGGTGCTGGTGTTGAAGCAGTAGCCGAACGGCTCGGAGCCGGGCCGTGCCGGCTCGGCGGCCTCGACGGAAGCGAGTGTACCGAGGCCGACGCCGACGCTCAGCGCGGCCAGAGCGTCTCGCCGGGAAGGTTGCTGCGTGTGCATGAGTCTCTCATCGCTGGGTGGGTCGATGTCTCGGTTATACCGTGGAGTCGCGGTCGATTGAATAGGGTAGGTCGATTTCGGATGTGAAGGATGGATCACCGATCCATGACAACTCTTTGTCACTTCCGGCATTTTTCCCTTGCGAGCCGATACGCTCAGGGATAGATTATCGCGAAGTCGTGCCCACGGGACGCTCACCCTTCCTCGGCGTTTCGTTAATCGGATCCCGGGCAAAACGCTCTATCCCTGTTCCAGCACCCTGGAGACTTCGATGCCTCGCTCCGCCCCCGGGTCCACCACGTCGCAACCGTACCTGGAGCCTCTCGAAGATCGGGTCGTCCCGGCCGGCGATCTGATCGGCAATCTGGTCAACTTCGGCGATAGCCTGTCGGACACGGGAAACTTCTCCACGGCGACGGCCGGGGCTCTTCCCCCCGTCGCCTTCGGCTACGCTCCTGGTCGCTTTTCTAACGGCCCGATCTGGGTGGACACCCTGGCCACGGCCCTGGGCGAAGCGCCGCCCACGCCGAGTTTGCTGGGTGGCTTCAACTACGCCGTCAACGGCTCGACCCTCGTCGTTCCGCCGCCGGCGACCTATGCCGCGTTCGGTGCCTCGACCCTGACCAGCCAGATCACTCAGTACCTTGGCGGCCACACCCCGGCCGCTGATGACCTGTTCACCCTGTGGGCCGGGTCGAACGACTTCTTCTATTCCTTCGGAGCGGAGTTCGCCAGCGCCTTCGGCAACCCTGCGGACCCGGGCTTCGACGGCGTCTTTGAGCCCACGAAGATCATTCAGCCCGCCACCGTCGCCGCCCTGATGGGCCCGGACCTGGATGCCCTGATCCAGGCGGGCGGCAAACAGTTCGTCGTGCCGGACCTCGGCCCGCTGGGCTCTACGCCCTACATCCTGTCCCTCGATGTGGCCACAGGTGGATTACTCGGCCTGGCCAACCTGGCCAACACCTGGACAACCGGTTTCAACACGGCCCTGCAAGGCATCCTGAACGCTCGCAACGTCAACGATGTCCACATCGTCGAGGTGGACACCGTCGGGATTCTCCAGACCCTGACGACGATCAACCCGCTGGGGCTGACCAACTTCACGAATCCTTCCGGGCCGGTCGATCCGGTGACGGGTCTGCTGAGCGGCCCGGCCGTCAACCCGCAGGTTTCTCTCTACTTCGACAGCATTCATCCGACCACCCAGGCGCATCAGTTCGTCGGCAATCAGGCGGCCGTCGATGTTCTCAACGACCTGGACCTCGCCAGTGTGATCGTGACCAAGTCGAGTCTTCCGGATACCATCCGGGTCGGCTCGACGTTCACCTACACGATTACCGTCACCAACGCCACCGGCCTGGCCATCGACAACGTGAAACTGACGGATGTCCTCCCGACGAGTCTCGCCAACGTCACCTGGACGAGCCAGGCCCTCGGTGGGGCGACTGGCAACACGGCGGCCGGCGCGGGGAACCTCAACGAGACGCTCGATCTGCCGGTCGGCTCGTCGGTCTTCTACACGGTGACGGCCACCCTGGCGGTGCCGACTTCGCTGACACTGACCAACACGGCCACGGTCACGGGCGACCCCAACAATCCGGGGGTCATCCCGCCGAACACCGCTGCCACCGAGACGGACAAGGTCTGGCTCCACCCGGCGTTCGGCCTGAACCCGGCTCCGGATCTGTACGCGCCGCATCCCAACGCGGACAGCAATCAGGCCTTCATCCAGGGGCTTTACCATCAGGTCCTGGGCCGAGCGGGTTCGGCGGGCGAGGTCGCCTCCTGGGTGCAGCAACTGAATGCCGGCCTGAGCCGTGATCTGGCCGTCCGCGGATTCGTCAACTCACTGGAACATCGCCAGCAGCAGGTCGAGTCGTACTACCAGCGGTTCCTGGGCCGAACCGCCGTCGGAGACTCCGGTGCGCTTGGCTGGGTGAACACCCTCCTGGTCACCCGGGACGAGACGCAGGTGATCTCGGGCATCCTGGCTTCCAGCGAATTCGCCAACGCTCATCCGGGCAATACCGCCTTCGTCACCGAGTTGTACCGGCAGTTGCTGGGCCGTGAGCCGGACGCCATCGGGCTGGCCGGGTGGCTGGTGCAACTCGGCAGCGGCAGCAACCGGGCGGACCTCGTGCGAGCCTTCCTGCGATCGGCCGAGGGGGCAAACCTGGCCACCGAGAGCCTGTACGTGGGCACCTTCCACCGTCCCGCGGACGCTGGCAGCGCGGGCTGGAGTGCCGCGTTGCAGTCGGGATCGCTGACGTACAGCGGTTTGATGATCGGCCTGCTCACCAGTGCTGAGAACGCCACGCTCGCGGCACAGAACGTGCCCTGAACCAGGAGGCGATACCGAGGGAACCGGCGAGCCGACGCTGTGCCGGTCGTCAGGAACGGAGGTCCGCCATGCCCGATCTGCAGGACGGTGAATCGGTCGAGATGAAGGGCTCCGGAGCGAAGCCCTACATCCTGAAGAACGTCGGCGGTGTCTACTCCTGCACCTGCCCGGCCTGGCGCAATCAGTCCGTCGGCATCGAGCGGCGGACGTGCAAGCATCTGCGCAAGCTGCGCGGCGGCGAGGCCGAGGAGGCCCGTCTCGGTGGAACGCTGCCGGCGAAGCCCGTCAAGGCAAAGAGCGCGGACGGCGAAGAGGAAGCCGGGCCGCCCGTGCTGCTGGCCGAGAGCTGGGACAACGCCGCCGACCTGGCCGGCTGGTGGATGAGCGAGAAACTCGACGGCGTGCGAGCCTTCTGGGACGGCAAGCAGTTCCTCTCACGCAACGGCAACCTCTACCACGCTCCGGACTGGTTCCTCGAAGGGCTGCCCGATCACCCGCTCGACGGCGAACTGTGGATCGACCGCAAGGCGTTCAGCCGGACCATCTCGATCGTCCGTCGTCAGGACAAATCCGACCACTGGAAGCAGGTTCGCTACCTGCTGTTCGACGCCCCGGCGCAGGGCGGGCCGTTCGAGGATCGCCAGGCGTATCTCAGGGATCTGATCGCCAGCAAGAAACCGGCCTTCGCTCTGGCCCTGGAACATAGCCTGTGCCGCGACCTGGACCATCTGCGCGGCGAACTGGCCCGCGTCGAGGCGCTCGGCGGCGAGGGGCTCATGCTACGGCAGCCTGGATCGAAGTACGAGGCGGGCCGCTCGGCGACGCTGTTGAAGGTGAAGACCTTCCATGATGCCGAGGCGGTGGTCATCGGTCATGAACCGGGCAAGGGCAAGCACACCGGCCGACTCGGAGCCCTGCTCGTCCGGCTGCCCAGTGGCGTCCTGTTCTCGGTCGGGACCGGCTTCACCGACGCCCAGCGCTCGGCTCCGCCGACGATCGGCACGCTGATCACGTTCCGCTACCAGGAGTTGACCGAGGCGGGCGTGCCGCGCTTTCCGAGCTACGTCGGCGTTCGTCTGGTGGATGCCCCGGCACTGACGGTGCCGAGGCCGCTGGCCGAGGCGATCGAGAAAGCGGTGCCGAGCCCAGCCGTCGTCCCAGTGCCGAGCGCGACGGGCACGCCGCGCTACTTCGAGAAGGCGGACGACAAATCGAGCAAGTTCTGGGAAGTGGTGCAGAACGGCAGCGACATGACGACGCGCTGGGGTAAGATCGGCGCGGCCGGGCAGAGCAAGACGAAGACGTTCGCCAGCGATGAGGCGGCGGCGAAGCAGGTGGCGAAGCTGATCGCGGAGAAGACGGCCGAGGGGTACGTCGAGAAGGAGCGGCCGTAG
Source organism: uncultured Alcaligenaceae bacterium (assembly GCA_964471755.1). GTDB lineage: Bacteria > Planctomycetota > Planctomycetia > Gemmatales > Gemmataceae > CAYYJM01. The sequence goes on along the minus strand of CAYYJM010000313.1, from coordinate 582 downwards.
ACGTGGTCGCCGTCGTGTTCAGCCCGCGTTACGATATCCGCTTCTTCGGCCTGGAGCGGCTGCATCCGTTCGACGCGCGGAAATATGGCCGGGCCTGGGCCGACCTGCAGCGCAGGCTTGGGTCGCGGCTCGGCCGGCATCACCTCGCCGTCGATCGCGAAGCCAGCGATGCGGAGTTACTACTTGGCCACACGCCCGAGTACCTCGCCAGGATGCGCCGGTCCGGGCCGATGGGGGAGGCTCTGGGGTTGCCGGCATTCGGCTGGCTGCCCTCGTTTCTGGCACGCTGGCGGCTGGCGACGCCGATGCGCTGGGCGGTGCGCGGCACCATCCTGGCGGCTCGAGCGGCGCTGGAGAAGGGCTTCGCCATCAACCTCTCCGGCGGTTACCACCATGCCAAGCCGGATCACGGCGAGGGGTTCTGTCTCTTCTCCGACATCGCCATCGCCGTGCGTCAGCTGCGTCAGGAGGGCACCCTCGCTCCGGACGCCCGTATCGCCTACGTCGATCTGGACGCCCACCAGGGCAACGGTGTTTGCGCCCAGTTCAAGAACGACCCGGGCGTGTTCCTCTACGACCAGT
>CAYYJM010000312.1:0-6810 GCA_964471755.1 uncultured Alcaligenaceae bacterium | reverse complement strand
TACCTGCCGGCCGGGTGGGGCGTCGGCGGCCCGGCCGAGGTCCTGTTCACCGGGCCCTTGCCACTGCCGGACGCGCAGGAAGGAGACGAACTGGCTCCGCCTGCGGAGTTTGTCCTGTGGCGTATTCACGGCATCGGGCGTGGGCCGTTACGGTTGACCCTCAGTCCGGTCGGCGAGAGCGGCCCGCCTCTGACCTTGATCCGACGCTGGTCCTGGCAGCATCGGCTGGCTCCGGTGGGGGTGGATTCTACCCTGGAAGCCGCCCTGGAACTGCTCCCGCACGGCGGCCGGGAGGTGAGCTTCGAGTGGGACCCATCGCTGCGGCCGTACGCGGTGCAGGTGGCCCCGGCCGTCCGTGAGGGAGCCGTGCCAGAGCTGGCCGAGTGGCATCTGACTCCCGCCGTGGACGATCAGCCGGCCCTGCTCACGCTTCGTCTACGTCGGCCGGTCGCGGAATTGCTCGTCACGGTTTCCGCGCTCGCGCCGTGGCCTCGGACCGACGGCAAGGCGAAGCCCACGGACCCCATCGCGTGGACTGCTCCCGGAGCCCGTGTCGTGCGCGGAGTGCCGCGCGGCGAGACGATCGAGCTGCTGATTCATCCCGACCTGCGTCTGGAAAGCTGGCAGACCGGCGACTATTACCCGACGACGACGGACACCGTCGCCGATGCGGCGCGGGGCGTCTCGTACTCGCGTCTGCTGCTGGCTGGCGGCGGCCTGCGTCCGGCCAGCAATGCGAGTCCGCGTCGGCCCGTTCTGCGTCTGCACGTCTCCGGCGTCGATTTCCGGGCCCGGCCGGTGGCCTGGTGGCAGATCGATCCGCATCACACTCGACTTCAGGTGAACATTCCCATCGAGGTGCAGCAGGGCCGACTCTTCGAGGTGCCGGTTCAGGTGCCGAACGACTGGGAGATCGAGCAGGTTGAGGTGGAGCCAGCCAGCGGGGCGAGCTGGCGTCTGCATTCGCGCGGCCGGTCACGGATCCAGGTCGAGTGGCAGAGCCCGCTCACGCCGGCCAGTCCGCTGCTCGCCGGTTCGCCGGGTGGCTCGCTGCGAGCCCAGGCCCGCATCCGCCTGCGCCTCCGGCCGACGTCGGTTGCTCTGCCGATGAACCGGACGCTGCCCTTCCCCGAGGTGATCGTTCCGGGCGCTCGTTTTCGGGAAGGGGCGCTCGGCATCGGTCTGGAAGACCGGTTGCTCGAATTCTCGGCGAAGGGCAAGCCGACGTCGCCGCTGCCGGCGCTCGACCCGGAGGAAGACGGCCCCTGGGGAAGCGACTTGCCCGATGCCTTCTACGCCTATCGTCAGCAAGCACTGACCGGTTCGCTGAAGGTTCGGCCCCGGCCGGCTCAGGTGAGCGGCGAGGTACGGACGTCGGTCCTGCTGGCCCCGACGCATCCCCGCGAAAGCGGTGGAGCGGCCGAGATTTCCCTGAGGCTGGAGGCCGAGGCGGGGACGCCGGATAGCGTGGTCCTGCTGGTGCCGGGGCACGCGACGCCCGACTGGAAATGGGCCGTCGAGAGCGGCAGCGTTCAGCTGCGGCGCGTCGAACGTCTGCCTGGACCGGAACTCCTGGCGGCGCTGGGAAACCCGGGGCCGCTCGCCGGTCTGTCCGCCGGGCTGGGACTGACAATGCCGTCGCAGTCGCAGTATCGGCTCGTGCTGAGTCGTCCGCTTCGCGTGGGGGAGACGGTGGACCTGATCGCGCGAATTCGCCTGGTCTGCCGTGATGGTCGCTGGGATGTGCCCGTGCCGACGTTTCCGGGCCTGGATCGGCTGGAAGGCGAGGTCGAACTGCACCTGGCGGGAACGGAGTTGGGGCGCGTCGAGGCCGAAGGCCTGCGCGAGAGTAATGGCCGATCGCCTCTGGGAAACGCGACCGGGCCGGGGACTGTTCGCCCGATCGGTTCCGTCGGGCCTGGACGTGGCCCGACGGCCTGGCGCACCTTCCGCTACACCAGCGGCCCGGTGCGGCTCCAGTTGCAGGTTCGCGAACCGACTCCCGGCCGGTTTGCCGAGGCGTTCGCCCGACTGACTGCCTGGCCGGCAGACCACGACCGGATGCGCGTGCATTTTCAGTTCCACCTCGCCGACTGGGCGGAGGCGACCTTGCCGGTCACGCTGCCGCCGGGAGCGGAACTGCTCGGGGCGGCCGTCGATGGTCGAAGCCTTCAGCCGGTCATCGTCGCGAGGTCTGGCGGAGAAGTCGTGATCCCCTTGCCGGTGCCGCTCCGGGACGGCACGCTCGCGGGCTGGCACTGCTTCGAGCTGCTCTACGCCCTGCCGGCTCCCCGGGGCTGGCTCTGGCAGAAATTGCAGACGCCGACGCCGACGCTGCCGGTGAACCTGTCGAGTCTGTGGCGAACCTGGCGATTGCCGCCCGGAATGCTGCCGGTCCTGGCCAGCGAGGCCAATCGTTTGCCGGGACCGGGAGACGGCCTGGAACCGCCGAGCCATCGCTTTCACCCGGCCGATCTGTTCCGGCTGCTTCCCTGGCCGCGGCGCTGGTTGGGAGTCTTCGACGCGCCGGAGGATGGGGCTGATTCCGCCTCGCTGACCTTCGCGACTCGCGCACCCAGACCGGGCCAGGATCTTTCGCTGCGGGAACTGCTCGAACAGCTCGCCCAGGGAGCCGGCCGACAGCGGCAGGACATTCTGGTCGATGCGGTGGCCTGGCGAGAAGGTCGGCTCTCCTTGCAGACGCGCGTCCGGGCGTCGAACCCTGCCGGAGAGGCGGCTCCGGTCTGGGAGCAGGCGGGCTTGCGGCTTCATCCGATCGGGGTCAGTGGCCGACCGGGCGGATGGCTGCTGACCACGAATCGTCAGTTGCAGGTTTGGTCGTCGGGCGGCCGGCTCCCCTGGCCGGTGGACGAGGCGGTCGAGAAGGCGCTCGCCGATGGCTCCGATGCGTCCGGCCGTTTTCGCAGCCTGGCCGACTGGCTGCCGATGGCGATGCGGGAAGAACGGCTGGGTGAGGATCTGGCCGGCGGCTCCCTGCTGCCGCCGGGCCTGGAGATGCCGGGCTGGTCGGCCTGGCTCGTGACCGATGGCGACGACACGGCCGGGCTCGTCGTCGTGCGTCGGGAGACGGTGGCGACGGCCGGCTTGCTGATCGCCCTGCTCGGTGGTCTGGGCCTGATGGCCCTGCGACGGGGGCGACGCTGGCAGCGATCGTTCTGGTTCATTCTCTGGCTGGGCTCGGCCGGTCTGGCCCTGCTCTGGCTGCCGACCAGCCTGCAACTGCTGGCCTGGTATTCGCTCGTCCTGGCCGGCGTCCTCGTGTTCCTGGCCTATCTGCGTCGCCTGCGCAAGGTGACGGGCTTTGGCGGTCCCGCCAGCGTGGCCAGCACGATCGGCGCGGCCGCCGCCGTGCTGATCCTGCTCGGGGCTCTGCTGGGCCATCGAGCCACGGCACAGGTCGAGGCGGTGCCTCTCCTGGCGGGCCAGCCGGCCGGCAAGGAGAAGGCTGCGGAACCGGAACGCTTCGCGGTCTTCCTGGTAGGCCGACCGGATCAGGGCCCGGAGCAGCAGCAGGCGTTCGTGCCGCTCGCTCTGCTGGACCGGCTCGAACGAGCGGCTGACCCCATCCCGGCCGAACTGCGTCGCGGCGTGGTCGTGACTCACCTGCGCTGCAAGGGCCGGCTTGTCGCCGGAGTCGGCGAGTTCGAGGCGGAACTTCAGCTGCACTGCTTCGAGGAGGGGCCGACCACGTTCGCCTTTCCGCTGGAGGGGGGCAAGCTGGAGACGGAGGCGTCGGTCTGGCTGGACGACGCCCGGATTCCGCCGCTGGCATGGCCCGCGCCGCCGCAGCCGCAGGCCGGCTTTCAGATCCCGGTGCAGGGCGTCGGCCGGCACAAGCTGGAGGTCCGCTTCCGCGTGCCGGTTCAGTCGCCGGGACCGGGCGAGCTGGCGTTGCAGTTCTCCCTGCCCAGGGTGCTGGCCAGCCAGCTGAGTTTCACGGTGCCCGGTCGAGACGCGGTCCTTCAGATCCCCGGCCGGGTCGGCGCGCATCAGACCCGGGTGAAGGACGGTCACGCCACGATCGAGGCGGACCTGGGCCGCGTGACCGGGCCGGTCCAGATCCGCTGGTCGGCCGCGACGAGTCCGCGTCAGCCGGTCACGGTTCGCTATGAGGAGGCGTATCTCTGGCGACTTCGTCACCTGCGGCAGGACAACACGAGTACCCTGGCGGGGATGCTGCTCTACCACATCGAGAAGGGCAGTGTCCGCGAACTGACACTGAGTGTGCCGGCGAACCTGGTCGTTCGGGACGTGAAGGCAACCCGACCCACGGGCGGGGAAGCACGCCTTCAGGGATACCAGGTTCGGGAGCGTCCGGCGGGGAAGACCGGGCAGGAACTCGTCGTCCGCTTCCAGACGCCGTTGACCGGGGACGTGCTGATCGCGCTGGATCTGATTCCGCGTGAGCCGCTACCGGAGAAGCTGGAGTTGGCCCTGCCGGCTCCGCACGGCGAGCAGATCCGGGGCTTCCTGGCCTACACGCTGGAAGGGCTCGAGGTCCGCTCGGTCGATCCGCTGCGGCTGACGGGCATTCGGCCGAACACCTTCGCGCCGTAGTGGCCGGCGGAGGATCGACCCGAGGCGGAGAAGCTGGTCTTCGCGGCGACCTTCACCCGGCAGCGCGGTACCGGAGCGGACTCCGGCCCGGAACTGCGTCTGACCCTGGTGCCTGCGCCGGTGCCGGTGCAAGTCGAGCAGGATCTCACCCTCCGCATCGGAGCGACCCAGGCCGACCTTCTGGCTCGCCTGGATGTCAGCGTGGCGGGAGTGGGTTTGAGCCTGCTGGATTGGGACCTGGTCGGCCCGACCACGACGTTGACCTCCGTTCGGGGAGCAGGTCTTCGCCGCTGGAGCCAGCAGGGCAATCGCCTCCTCGTCTGGCTGGAGCGGACGACCGCGACCCGGCTGGAGGTTCACGGCTGGCTCTCCCTCGCCCAGGAGCCGAAGAAACCCGCTCGGCTCGATCTGCCGCAGGTGCGTCTGCGTTCGCCCGGCAAGCAGTCCACGACGCTACGTCTGCTCGCGCAGCCCGGTCTGGCCCTTCATCCCCAGAACCTGAACGGCCTGGTCCCGACCGGCGTGAATCCCGCGTCGCCGGGCGAGCAGGTCTACACGGCGGCGGCGAATTATCATGGGAGCGTCCGCGTCGAACCAGGCGGCGTGCTGGGCTCCGCACGGGTGGCCACATTCGTCGAGGTCGTCGATCGTCAATTCCTGTTTCAGACGCTGGTCCGCTGTCGGGTTCCGCAGGGCGAACTGCGTTCGTTGAGCGTCACGCTGCGGAACTGGGAAGGCGGCGTGGTGACGATCGATGCCGAGCGGATCGTCCAGCGTCTCGAACGGACCCACGGCAACGGCCTGCGAACCTGGCGCCTGGATCTGCTCCCCGGCACGAGCGGCGAATATGCCTTTACCCTGTCCGGCTCGCGACCGCTGGCCGATCTGGTTGGGCCGCTGACGGTGCCCGACGTGGTGCTGGGCGGTGTGCCGATCAGCGAGATCTGGCTGGCCGTCGCGGGGCCCGACCTGGTCGCCACGGCGGGAGGAAACGTGCAGAGCGAGCCGGCCCTGCCGGACCAACTGCCGCCTTCCTGGCGCGGGACCGAACGTCTGCGTCGGGCCGGCGGCAGTGTCTGGCGGGTGACGGCACACGGTCCCTGGCAGTTGCGACTGACGCTCACCACGCCGTTGCGTCAGGATGGTCGGCCGTGTCAGGTGCTGCTCCTGGAGCGGCAGATTCGCCCCACCGGCAAGGGTGGCTGGATGCATGAGGCCAGTTACTGGCTGCGCCACGAAGAGCAGCCCGAGTTGGCCGTGGAGTTCCCGCGTCCGGCCCGCGTTTCGCGGGTGATCCTGGCCGGGGTGGAGTTGCCGCCCTTGCAGCCATCGTCCGAACGGCTCTGGGTGCCGCTGCCGGGTCGGCCCGGAGTGGCACTGCTGCGGCTGCGCTGGGAATATGAGCCCGGTGACGAGAACTCGAGACAGCCGCGGGTGGAGGCTCCGCATCTGGAAGGAGCCCTGACACCGGGGCCAACCCTCTGGACGCTGAACGTGCCGCCGGGCTGGCAGAGTGGACCACCGACGGGGCTGCTCGACGGTCCGGGACCGCGCATCCTGGCGCATCTGATCCAGGCCGAGACGGCACTGACGATCGCGCGTCAGCTGGAAGAACTGGCTCACGAACAGGGCGGACCGATGGGGCCGACGTTCGCCAGCGACCAGCAGGCCGCGACGCAGCGTCGCTTCTACCTGCACCTGCGCAAGGCCGAGCGTCTGCTGGATCGTCTCGGCGAGGGCGAGGAGGTGCTGGCCCCGGACGGCAGTCGAGCGTCGGAGTGGGCGGCTCGCTTGGCCGAGCAGAATCGCGACCAGGCCCGGCCCGAGCGGCTCAACTACGAGGAGATCCGGGCCGAGGCCGACCGCCAGGTCAAGGCCGGCCTGGCTCTCGCGTCGGCCACCCCGTCCACGCCGACATCCACCGGCATGCCCCGCTCGCCCGTGGTGGAGGGCTATCCGCTGGGTCAGGGGCGAGGACGCCTGGCCAGTGAGGCTCCGCCGCTGCCAACGGTCGGTCAGTCGTTGCGCGGCTGGAGCAGCGGGAAAGACCTGCCGGCGATCGGGCCGGTTCGGCCGGTGTGGGAAGAGAGTCTCGGCGATGCGACGACGGCGTCACTGGCCTGGCTGGCCCTCGTCCTGGGCGTCGGGTTCCTCAGCCAGATGGAGTTTCTCGTCGTCCGGTTGCGCTACCTGATCCCCGAACAACTGCTGCTCGCGGGCGGTCTGGGCTAT
>CAYYJM010000311.1:1421-6826 GCA_964471755.1 uncultured Alcaligenaceae bacterium | reverse complement strand
AGGCAGCGCGGTAGGAATGCACAGTGATCTCCGTTTCAGGGCCTCCCCCAGAAGCGGCTCCCTCTCCCCCGGTACTCCGGGGGAGAGGGGCTTCCGGAACAATCGTTCACTTCTTGTTGAAGTAGATCCGACCGTTCTTCGTGGCCCGACCGACGGCGACGACATCCGGTCGGCCGTCGCCGTCGAGGTCGCCGACGGCCAGGTCCTCGACGGCGACACCGCCCTCGTCGATCAGCTGGCGGTCCCACTTCTCCCAGTGGCCGGCCGTACTCTTGAAGACGCGGACGCCGGATTTCTCGCCGGGCTTCATGCTCAGGTTGTCGCGGACACCGATGACCAGTTCCTCATCGCCGTCGCCGTCGAGGTCGCTGCACCAGACGGCATGGCCCCACTTCAGCGACGAGTCGAGGACCGTTCGCCTCCACGGGGTGCCGGCCTGCGCTGGCGGCGTGTAGACAACGATCTGGTTGCCGTGCCACGGCTCGACGGTGGCGATGTACGGCGTGCCGTCCTTGAACTTGCCCTGCTTGATCTCGCTGGCTCCGCGGTTGCTCTTCGGATTGGCCTGGTTGCCCTCGCCGAGCTGGCTCGCCTTCCAGGGACCCTTGCCGGTGGGCCGACGCAGGACGTGGACGCCCTCGTAGCTGGCGGTCAGAATGTCCTCGCCCTTCCCGGATGCGGCGGCGATCGGCCAGAAATTGTGCATGACGTGCAGGTCCTGATTGATCACCTCGCTCGGCCAGCGATCCCGCGTTGGGTCCTTCGGAATGCGGAAGGCGACGAGACGCAGCGGCTGACCGTCGGTCCAGTTGTTGCCCTTCGACGAGCCACGGCCCATGAGTGGGCCGACGACGAGGGCCTTCTTGCCGCTGCCGTCGAGATCGATCCAGCGAATGCGGTGCAGCGTCGGCTCCTCGCCGATGTCGTACAGCGTCCACGGTTCGTCGAGCGTCTTGCCGCGTTTGAGCCAGTGGAGGGTTCCGCCGGACTTCGTGTTGAACGGCTTCCAGTCGGCTCCGAGAGCGAGATCGACCAGGCCGTCGCCGTCGATGTCGTACGCAGCGATGCAGACGTTGTCCGGCTTCGTCGTCCCCTTCGTGATCTCGCGTGGCTTCCAGGTCGGGTTCTCGTACCAGAGAACGCGCTGGCTATCGACAACGACGATGTCGAGTTTGCCGTCCTGGTTGATGTCCACCAGCGTGGTGGCGTAGCCGACGGTGAGATCCTTCGTGAACTCGACCTGCTTCCAGCTCGGCGCGGTCGGGGCCCTGTCCTGGCCGGCGACACTTCCCAGACCGGCGAGCAGGGCCGGCAACACTAGCAGTCCGACACAGCGATGCAGCATGAGCAGGGTTCCTCCACAGAAGTCCCGGAGTTGACATCCGGGGCACTCACACCAGCGGCAGCACCTGAACGAGTACGACGGTGACGGCCATGCTCGTCACGCCCAGGATGATCAGCAGAATCGTCCACGTCCGGAGGGCTTCCGTTTCGGTCAGGCCGCCCATCTTGGCGTAGATCCAGAAGCCGCTGTCGTTCATCCACGAGCCGATGAGCGAACCGCTGCCGATGGCCAGGGCCAGGTAGACAGGATGGTAGCCGAGCGTGGCCGGATCGATCATGCTGGCGAGCATGGCCGAGCCGGTGATCATGGCCACGGTACTCGATCCCTGAGCGACCTTGAGCAGAGCCGAGACGCCGAATCCGAGGAACAGCAGCATCAGGCCGGTGGCCCGGCCGCCCTCGAAGCTCGCCTTGATCGTGTCGCCGATCTGGGCCGTCTTGAGCATCGCGCCGAACGCCCCACCGGCTGCGGTGATCAGGATGATGACTCCGGCACTCATCAGCGAGATCTCGACCATCTCGACCCACTGGGCCTTCGTCGGGCGGCGCTGCCAGACGTAGACCACGGCGGCGACGATCATGGCCAGGAGCAAGGCCAGGTTGGCATCACCGATGACAGCAGTGTACTGCTTCGCCTGCTGCCAGAACGAGGCCCATTCACCGCCCTGCTTGGCGAGCGAATTGGTCAGCGTGTCGGACGTGATGAGCAGCACCGGCAGGACGACCGGCAGAGCGGACCAGAACAGGTTCGGCAGCTTCGCGTCGGGGATCGGTTCCGGCTCCTCGCGATTGGCGACGGGCCGCATCGGAATCGGATTGATGCGATCGAGGTAACTGCTGGCGATCAGGCCGACGACCGAGGCCGGTAGACCGACGACGATGCCCATGAGAATCATGGTGCCGAGATCGATGTTCAGCGTCGCGGCCATGATGAGCGGTCCGGGCGTGGGCGGCACCAGCGTGTGCGTGATCGCTCCGCCGGCGACGATGGCCAGCAGGCACAGGACGTAGTTCTTCTTCGTCTGCGTGTAGAGCGAGCGGGCCAGCGGCACCAGGAGATAGAAGACGGTGTCGAAGAAGACGGGGATGGCCAGGACGAAGCCACTGCACATGAGGGCGACCGGCACGCGCTTCTGGCCGAGCAGACCGAGGAAGAAGCGTACGATACGGTCGGCCGCTCCGCTCTCCATCATGCACTGCCCGATGACGGCGGCCAGGGCGATGACGATGCCGATGTTGCCGGCCGCCTTGCCGAACTCGACGGCGACGCGTTTGACCTGGTTGAGCCCCTCGGCCTGCTCGGCGGCCGTCGGTGGCGGAGCGAGCAGGCTGACGACCAGGGCCGCGACGATCAGGGCGATAAAGGCGTTGAGCCGCAGGAACAGGATCAGGCCGAGGACGGTACAAATTCCGAGGGCGAGAATCGCGTAGGGATGAACGAGCGGCATGATGGCGGAACCCTGTCTGCGGCGGGAGGGAAAACGAGCCGAATGGGCCTCACTGTATCGACTGAACGGAGGAGCGGAAAGAGAAAACCAGAGCGGACGAGGTGAGACTGTTCCCGGTGCGGCCATCCCGCACCGTGGAATGGCCGCACTCGCCGGTTTGAACCGCCTCTCAGATCTTCTCCGGTATCTGTTTGATGATCTCTTTCAGGAGGGTATCCGAGGGAATGTTCTCCGCCTGGGCCTCGAAGTTGAGCAGAATGCGGTGACGCAGTGCGGGCAGCAACGCGCTCTTGATGTCACCGAAGCCAACGTTATAGCGACCTTCGAGAAGGGCTTTCACTTTCGCGGCGAGGACGATCGCCTGCGCTCCGCGTGGGCTCGATCCGCAGCGAATGTACTTGTTGGTTTCGGCCGTGGCAAACTCGCCGCCGGGGTGCGTCGCCAGGGTCATCCGGATGGCGTAGTCCTGCACCGGCTTCGCGATCAGGACCTCACGCACGAGCCGTTGATAACGGAGAATTTCGCTCCCGTCGATCACCCGCTCGGGTTGCGGCCAGTGGCCCGTCGTCGTGCGGTCGATGATGATCGAAAGTTCGTCCCGTGTGGCGTAGTGGACCAGGAGCTTGAAGAAGAACCGGTCGAGCTGTGCCTCGGGCAACGGGTAGGTGCCCTCCTGCTCCAACGGATTCTGCGTCGCCATGACGAAGAACGGTTCCTGGAGTTTGTGGACGACGCCGCCGGCGGTGACCTGCTTTTCCTGCATCGCTTCGAGCAGGGCCGACTGCGTCTTTGGCGTCGCCCGGTTGATCTCGTCGGCCAGCACGATCTGCGCGAAGATTGGCCCGGCCTGGAACTGAAACGCTCGTCGGCCCTCCGGTGTCTCGGTGATGATGTTCGTGCCGAGAATGTCCGACGGCATCAGGTCCGGCGTGAACTGAATCCGGTTGAACTTCAGGTCGAGAACCTGACTCAGCGTCCGGATCAGGAGCGTCTTGCCCAGGCCAGGCACCCCTTCGAGCAGGGCATGACCGCCGACGAACAGACACGTCAGCACGCCGTGGACGATCTCGGAAGCACCGACGACGACCTTGCCGATCTCGCGGAAGACCAGACCGTAGGCCTTGCGGAACTGCTCCACGCGCGCCGGCATGTCATGCGGATCGATCGACTCGTTCATGGGCGGTATTCTCCTCAAAAGCCGACCGAATCCAGTGGCCAGTCAGTAGGGACCGCTTTCGGGCGATGGTTGGAGACGACGAGGGCCATCATATCGACGACGGTGGAGAAGGGGAATTCCCTGGTGCAGGTACGTGTGGCACTCTGGACTCGGGAGGCGTCGAACGGAGGCCAGAATCCATGCGGCTTTACGAGTGCTGGAAGCGACTCGCACCCTCCCCTGTCGCAGGGTAGGATGAGGTGGTTCCTGACACGATTTCCGGGAGAGGAGCCAGACATGTTCATTCGCAGGACACGCGCTGCGATCGCCGTTTCACTCCTGATTCTCGCCCTGGGCGCGGGGCTCTGCGCCCTGTCGGCACAGGACACCCCGGAGAACGACGCGGGAGACACCAAACCCTCGACACTGCGCACCTGGGATCCAAATCGTGACACGCCGCCGCTCGTGTCGACCGATCGGACGGTGAAGCTCGACTATCCCATCGTCTACGTCCGCGTACTCCGGCCGTATCCGAAGGAGTACCTCGGCATCAACCACCTCAACCAGGCCGGCCTGCATCAGACCAACGCTCCCGGAGCCGAGCTGCGTCTCCTCCACCCCGACGGCAAGGACGAGATCCTCGTCCCCGTCGAGCCGCACGAATCGATCACCGATCCGGCCGTCTCTCTCGACGGTCAGTGGGTCTATTTCGCGAAGTTTCACCACATCGGCGTCGGCGACGCGCACATGACCCGGTTGCGCAGTCGCAAGGGAGCCGACCTCTACAAGATCCACATTCCGACGCGCAAGGTGGTCCAGCTCACCCACCAGGAGCGCACGCCGAACACCGGAGCGATACCCGCCGGGACGGAGTCACATCCCCGCGGCGTCCACAATCTCGGTCCCTGTCCCATCGCTGGCGGCAAGGTCGTCTTCTGCAGCGACCGCAACGGCTACCGCGGCGTCCGCGAGCAGACCCAGCCCGCCTTGCAGCTCTTCGTCATGGACGACGACGGCACGAACGTCGAGTTGATCGGCCATCTCAACCTGGGCACGGCGCTGCATCCCGTCGCCCTCAGGGATGGCCGGGTCCTGTTCAGCTCGCTGGAGACGCAGGGGCTGCGCAGCGACGAGCGCTGGGGTATCTGGGCCATCCACCCCGACGGCACCGGCTGGAACCCACTGACCAGCGCTCTCGGCTCACCGCCCGGGCAGGCGGTCCACTTCCAGGCGCAGCTGTCCGACGAGAGCCTCGTCGTCGAGTCGTACTACCAGACCGGCTCGACCGACGGTTTCGGCACCTACTGGAAGTTTCCGCTCCGCGCCGCCCGGGGCGAGCCGCGATTCGAGCCCGCCGTGAAGGGCTTCGCTCCACGCGGCCTCGCCGAGTTGACGCTGTTCGCCAGCTTCCAGGACGTTCGCCCCAACCACAAGGCCGGCAACGTCAGCAACCAGGC
>CAYYJM010000311.1:0-1411 GCA_964471755.1 uncultured Alcaligenaceae bacterium | reverse complement strand
CAGGCTTTCTTTGGAAACGTGACGCATCGCTCGGCGGCCCCGGACAACCACCTGCTGACGACCTGGGCCATGCCGTCCGATGCGCAGGACGACCCGAAGGCCGTCTACGACGCCGGCCTCTACCTGATCAAGAAGGGCCGCGCGATCAACCATCCGGCGAAGATGCTCCGCATCCGGAACGAGCCCGGCTACCAGGAACTCTGGCCGCGAGCCCTCGTCTCCTACGAGCGCATTCACGGCATCAAGGAGCCGCCCGTCCTGACGCATCGCAATGACGGCAAGAAGTCGAAGCACCTGCCGGAGGGAACGCCGTTCGGCCTGGTCGGCTCGTCGAGTCTGTACAAACGCGAGAGCTATCCGCGTGGCTCGGTGCCTGTCGGCTCGGTCACCTCTGGTTCGTCCGCGAAGAAGCCCGACCGCAAGCAACTCTGGCGCGAACTGAGCGTGTCGCGCTTCGACCGGCTGGGCAACTGGGGCGAGCAGGGAGCCGACGCCGGGCTCTACGAGAACAGCGACATCTGGGGCATCCGCATCCTGGCCCTGGAGCCGGTCAGCGATGCGGTCCACCAGAAGCGTTCCTTCTTCGCGCTGGGGAGCAACGCCGAGGAACGCATCCGCATCCTGGGCGAGTTTCCCGTGCGCAAGTTCGGTCCTGGTCAGCCGCTCGACCCGGACGGCAACCCGGACACGAGCTTCCTGGCGAAGCTCCCCGCCGACGTCGCCTGGACATTCCAGACGATCGACCACAACGGCATGGCGCTGAACATGGCCCAGACGTGGCACCAGGTCCGCCCCGGCGAGGTCCGCAACGATTGTGGCGGCTGCCACGCACACAGCCAGAAGCCGACGGACTTCAAGCTGACAGCGGCCGCGAAGGACGATTACAAGGTCTGGGACCTGACGGCGGACGCGCCGCTGTTCACGACGAAGACCGCCGACCGCTCCGGCAAGAAGTGGGACCAGGAGGGCCGCACCGGCGTCCGGTTCGCTCAGGGCGTCACCGACATCGAGTACCACCGCGACATCCAGCCAATCCTCCAGCGCAGCTGTGTCGCGTGCCACACGACGAAGCAGGAGAAGCCGGCCGGCGGGCTGACGCTGGACGACGAGCGGCCGATCACCCGGCCCGGCCTGGTGCCGTGGGCGGAGAACGTCCGCGTGCCGGCGGGTCTGCCGGCGTCCTACGCTCGGCTGGTGCAGTACGCCTGGGCCTTCCAGGCACGTCGCAGCCCGCTCATCTGGCTGATCCACGGCCAGCGACTCGACGGCTTCGACAACGCCGACGTTCCCAGTCCGCCGCTCGACTACCACAACGAGCAGGACGTTCTGAACTGGTGCCATCATGGCAAGCGCCGCCAGTTCGACGTGGATTACCACGGCCACGTCATGCCGCCGGCCGAGGCGGTCAAGG
>CAYYJM010000310.1:0-6837 GCA_964471755.1 uncultured Alcaligenaceae bacterium | reverse complement strand
GCGCTTACTCCGCTCGGCCTGCGGCCTCGCTGCGTGCGCGGCTCTGACAGACGGCGCTGAAGTATCAGTTCCGCTTCTTGATCGTTTTGAGGGCCTTGTTGACGGCGGCCTTGAAGGTCCGATCGCGGTTCTTTTTCTCACCCAGGATGCCCTCCAGGGCCTTGACCACGTTGTCGTTTTTCTTGGTGGCGATCTGCCCCAGGGCGTTGACGACTTCCAGGCGGACGTTGCCTTCCAGGTTGGGGGCGTTCTTCTTCTTGCCGCCCTTCTCGTTCAGGGTCGCCAGCAGGGCCGGCACCGCCGAGTTGGCCGGTCGGCCGATCCGACCGAGCGACTCCGCGGCCCGCTGCCGGACGAGGATGTCGCGGTCGTGATCGCGGAGCAGCTTCGCCAGCGGGTCCACGGCGGGTGCGCCCATCTTGCTCAGGGCGTTGGCCACCGCTTCCTGAACGTCTTTCGGCTCGCTGCGGTCGGCCAGGATCTTGTTGAAGGCCGGCACCACCTTCTTGCCGTCCACGCCATCCAGCTTGCCGAGGGCCTGGGCGGCGAATCGGCGGACGTAGCGATCCGGGTCGTGGAGGCCGGCGACCAGGGTAGGCAGAACGGCCCCGGCCTCGGCCCCGGCGTCGCCGAGATCCCGGAAGGCGTTGCGCCGCTGGTCCGGATCGGTACTCTTGGCCTGCTGGAGCAGTTCGGCCACGTCGGCCGGCAAGGTCAGGGCCACGCCCAGCCAGAGGGCCAGGATGCCCGGAATCGTACGCTGCATGTTCGGTCCCTCGCGCGCGGTCAGAGATGACCCGAGACGTGCGCCCCGGGTGGTTGTAGATCCGACGCACGTCCCCCGGTCGGAGTTCCCGAATGCGGCGATCAGGTGACCAGGCGCGTGTACAGGGCGAAGGTGGCGGCCAGGGACGCCCCGACGCCGAACCAGACCCACCAGGGCGTTCGGCAAGCCTGGAGATTCGGCGACGTCTCGGGCACCGGAGGTGTCGGCGACTGGGCCTGGAGCCACCACGGCTCGTCGGCGCTGGCATGATCGATCTGCGTCGCCACCAGAACCGGGGCCCGTTCCGGCTCGGCTGTCTCGGCCGACGCCGCCTCCGCCCAGCACGGCAGCACCGGCACGAGGTCGGTCGCCAGCAGGGCGCGGCGCACCTCGATCGCGGAAGGGAAACGCTGACGCGGATCGGTCGCCAGCATCCGGTCGATGACCGCCACCAGGGATTCGGGCACGTCGGGAGCGTGCTGACGCAGCGGCGCGAACACCCCTTGCCGCTTCCGCTGAAAGACCTCAGCCACGTCCTGGCCAGGGAAGGGGACCGTGCCAGTGAGCAGATGGTACAGGGTCACGCCGAGAGCGTAGATGTCGCTCCGAGCGTCGGCGTAACGAGCGTTGAGGGCCTGCTCGTAGGGCATGTAATGGGCCGTGCCGAAGACCTGGGTGACGACGGTCAGGTGGCTGGCCGGATCGTCGAGCTGCTTGGCCAGGCCGAGGTCACCGAGCTTGACCTGGCCGGCCCGCGACAGGAACAGGTTGTCCGGCTTGATGTCGCGATGGACGATGCCCCGGTCGTGGGCGTGTTCCAGGGCCCGGGTCGCACCGAGCGCGATCGCGACGACCTCGGCGAAGGGGAGCCGGCCCCGCCGATCCAGGAGGCGCTGGGCCGTGCCGCCATCGATGTATTCCAGAACCAGGAAGTGCAGACCGGTCGCCAGGTCCTGGCCGAAGTCGAGGCCGCGGACGATGTTGGGATGATCGAGCGCCAGCGTGTTTCGTCCCTCGCGCTGGAACCGGCGAACGTGGAGTTCCAACTCGGCCAGGTGCGGAGCGAGGACCTTGACGGCCACCCGCCGTCCCTGGACCGCGTCGAAGCCGAGGTAGACCGTGCCCATGCCGCCGACGCCCAGACGACAGAGCAGACGCGCGCCTCCGAGAACCGCGGCCGGCAGGGGCCGGGATTCGACCGGGGTCGTCGAGACCGGAGCAGAAGGTGCCCGGAAGTCCGGATTCGTCGCTTCCATCGTTGTTCTCCCAGCACACGGACAGGCCGGGGGGGAACCAGGTTCGGATGACACGGACGCAGGGGCGGGGCGATCTACCGACACGACGCCGACCGACCGATTGTGTCCCGTCCATCAGTTAAGACGACGGCACGCGACGAATCGGTCCACATTTTGTACGGATTCACTCCAGAACGCCGACCCGCCAGGAGGAACGCCGATCCGTACACTGACGTTGGCGACGAATTCTCTCCTGGATCTCACCGAGTCCGACCATGGTCGCGCAGATGACGGTTCACGAACTGGCCGAGCGACTTCGGGGCGGTCAGTTGGTCCACCTGCTCGACGTTCGCCAGCCGTGGGAACACGACCTCGTCGCTCTGCCGGAGAGCCAGCTTATCCCCCTGGGAGAGCTGACGTTCCGGCACGACGAGGTCACTCCGGCGGCGGGCGTGCCGGTCGTCGTCTACTGCCATCATGGTATTCGCAGCCTGAATGGTGCCCACCTCCTGGTTCAACACGGCCTGACGGACGTCTTCTCCCTGGCGGGGGGAATCGACGCCTGGTCGCTGTTCGTCGATCCCACCGTTCCCCGCTACTGAGTCCTTCGCATGGCCGAGTTTACGCATTTCGACAAATCCGGTGCCAGCCGCATGGTTGATACCTCGCTCAAGGAGGAGACCCTCCGCGAGGCGCGGGCCAGTGGACTGGTCCGCATGGCCGCCGAGACCGCCGAGCGCATCCGCGACAAGGGTTTGAGCAAGGGAGACGTCCTGGAGGTCGCTCGCCTGGCCGGTATCCTCGCCGCCAAGCGCACCGGCGAGTTGATTCCGCTCTGCCATCCGCTGCCGATCACCGGCTGCACGATCGAATTCTCGTTCCCGGCACCGGATCTGCTCGCCATCGAGGCGACGGTCCGCGTCTTCGGCCGAACCGGCGTCGAGATGGAGGCCCTCACCGCCGTCAGCGTTGCCGCCCTGACCGTTTACGACATGTGCAAGGCCCTCGACCGTGTTATGACGATCGAGCGGATTCGGTTGGAAGAAAAGACCGGCGGCAAGAGCGGACCCTGGAAACGGGAAGCGTGATCCCAACCGGTGATTGACGCCGACCACTCGCGTGAATACGATTCACGCAAGATTGAAACTTCTGAATCGCCTGGTGATCGTTAAGGCCGAGAAGGCCGGGTTTCGGGCGAGAGGGGAGCGGACGAATGAAGGCTTCGGTACTGTCCGTACCGCCGGTGACGGCTCCGCCGATGGATCTGTACGCCCCGATCGCCGGCGACCTGGAGGCGGTCGAACAGGTGCTGACGCGCGAGCTGCGCAGCCGCTATGCGGAGGTCACACGGATCGCCGAACACACGCGGCAGTATCGCGGCAAACGACTTCGGCCGGTGCTGCTGCTCCTGGTTGCGCGGGCCTGTGGCCGACTCACCCCGGCTCACGCCGTCCTCGGCGCGGTCGTCGAGATGATCCACACGGCGACGCTCGTCCACGACGACATTCTCGACGGGGCCAGTCTGCGCCGTCACGTCCCGACGGTGAACGCCCGCTGGGGCACGCAGGCCGGCGTCCTGCTGGGCGATTTCCTCTTCACGCACGCCTTCCACCTGGCCGCCACGCTCGACGACGTGCGTGCCTGCCGGATCATCGGCCAGGCGACGAACCGCGTCTGCGAGGGGGAACTGTGTCAGCAGTTGACCCAGGGCAATCTTGACCTGACCGAGGCGGAATACCTGGATGTGATCGACGGCAAGACGGCCGAACTGGTCGCCTGCTGCTGTCAGCTGGGGGCCCTGTTCGCCGGGGCGTCGCCGGAGGTGGTCGCTGGCCTGACGACCTATGGTCGCCACCTGGGCCTGGCCTTCCAGATCGCCGATGATGTCCTCGACCTGGCCGGCGATGAGAAGACGACGGGCAAATCGCTCGGCACCGATCTGGAGCAGCAGAAGCTGACGCTGCCGATCATCCATCTGCTGGCGACCGGCAGCCCGGCCCAGGTTGAGCAGGCCCGAACGATCCTGAGCCGGCATTCACCGGAGGATCGCCGGGCCTTGCTGCCACTGTTGCAGGCGACCGAGAGCATCGCCTACGCCCGTCACCGGGCCCTGGAATACACGGCCAGCGCCCGCGCGGAGCTGGCCGCGCTGCCGGCCTCGGGATTTCGAGCCCTGCTGGAGGCGATCTCCTTCAAGGTGGTGGATCGCGATCACTGACGCGCTCACGCTGCTCGTGTTCGCCGGGCCTCCTGGAGCGCCTCGCGAATCCGGGCGAACGGCTCGACCAGATCGACAGGCGTTCCGAGAATCTGCTCGACCTGACCGAGCAGCGTCCGTACGTCCTCGACCTCCTGCGGATATTGTGCGTGGCTGCGCAGAGCGGGCCGGCGTTCCTGGGCCGGGCTGATTTCCAGGCCCGGCAGCGGCCCCTGGCTCGGACGCTCGGCCGACGGCAGCCAGATGACCGGCACTTCGAGTTTGAGCCGTAGATCCAGCGCCGCCTCGGCATCCGTCACGACCAGTCGAATCGGCAGGCCGGTCTTCTCGACCAGGGCCTTGCCGATCAGGTCGCCGGCGATGTACGCCGGCAGCGTCGGGCCGTAGAGGATCTGCTGCACGCGATTCGGCTGCACGGCACTGGTCAGGCGAAACTCCAGCGGCCGACCCCAGACATTGACGACCATGTACCCCCCAATGTAGGCGTTCTGCTCCTGCACGACGGTCAGGAAACCCAGATGCAATGGCGCGGTGTTCGTATCCATGGACCGACTTCCCTCCGTGAAACTTCCATCCAGCCCCGATGGGGGGGCTTCGAGAGGCATTCCCCTCCATCGGGCCGCGCTGGCCTGGCCCTTGAGGCGCTCCGGTAATACGCACTGGAACTTCTGGCCGCTTCCGGCTAAAATATCCGAGTTGATCGGAATAGTCGTCATTCCCTCCGAAGGACGTCGAGATGAGCGAAGAGAACACTCCCGCAACCGAGGCTCCGAAGCGTTCCGCGGTTGAGGGCATGAAGGAGCAGAGCCGGGCGTTGCGCGGACGCCTGGCCGAGGTGCTTGCCACCGATGCGGGCCACTTCGACGAATCCGACAAGAATCTGCTCAAGTTCCACGGCAGCTACCAGCAGGAGGACCGCGACGCCCGCAAGGCGCGGCGCGGTGACGGCCTCGGCAAGGCGTTCATGTTCATGGTCCGCTGCAAGATTCCCGGCGGGAAGGTGAAGGGGGAGCAGTATCTCGCCCTGGATCGACTCTGCGAGAGTCACGGCAACGGCACTCTGCGCGTGACGACCCGGCAGAGCTTCCAGTTCCACGGCGTCCTGTGGGAGAATCTCAAGGGGACCATCGCCGGTATCAACGCGACGCTCCTCTCGACGCTGGGAGCCTGCGGCGACGTCAACCGTAACGTTTTGTCCTGCCCCGCGCCGATTGCGGATGGCCTGCACGAGGAGTTGCAGCGCCTGGCCGATGCCGTCGCCGCTCACCTCGCTCCGCGTTCGGGGGCGTACCACGAGGTCTGGCTCAACGGCAAGAACGTCACCGAGGTTCCGCCCGAGAACGAGGAGCCGATCTACGGCAAGGTCTACCTGCCGCGCAAGTTCAAGACCGCGTTCTGTCTGCCCGACGACAACTGCATCGACATCTACGCCAACGATCTCGGCTTCCTGGCCGTCGTTGAGAATGGCCGGATCGTCGGCTATGACGTTCTCATCGGTGGCGGCATGGGCATGACGCACGGCAACGCCAAGACCTTCCCGCACGTCGGCCGACACATCTGCTTTGTCGAGCCGCAGGACGTGGTCCAGACGGCCGAGGCGGTCGTGAAGCTGTTCCGCGATCACGGCAATCGAGCCGACCGCAAGCGAGCCCGCCTCAAGTACCTCGTCTACGACTGGGGGGTCGAGGGAGTCCGCGAGAAGCTCAGGCCCTACCTGGGTGGCCAGCTCACCCTGCCGCGTAACCCGCCGATCACCGGCTTCGACCTGCATCTCGGTCGTCACCCCCAGGGCGACGGCAAGTGGTTCTATGGCGTCAGCATCGAGAACGGCCGGATCAAGGATCAGGGCGACTTCCGTCTGCGGACGGCTCTGCGGACGCTGATCGAACGCCACCGGGCCGACGTTCGCCTGACGACCAATCAGGATGTGCTGCTGTGCAATCTGCCCCTGGCCGCGCTCGATGACATCGAGCAGACACTGAAGGCACACGGCGTGAAGCTGCCCGAACAGATTTCGCCGACACGACAGCACGCCCTGGCCTGCCCGGCGATTCCGACGTGTGGGCTGGCCCTGAGCGAGTCGGAGCGGTCGATGCCGGCCCTGCTCGACGAGCTGGAGTCGGCCCTGGCCGAACTCGGCCTGGCGAACGAGATGATCGGTGTGCGGATGACGGGCTGCCCCAATGGCTGCGCCCGGCCGTATCAGAGCGACATCGGCCTCGTTGGCCGGGCGGGCGTCAAGTATTCGGTCTTCGTCGGCGGCAGCTACCTGGGCGAGCGGCTGAACTACCTGCTGAAGGATTTGGTGCCGCGGGATCAGATCGTCGATCTGCTCCGGCCGCTGCTGGCGAAGTTCGCCGCCGATCGGCAGGGGAGCGAGACGTTCGGCGACTACTGCCAGCGGATCGGTCCGGAGGCGGCGCGGTCGATCGTCGGAGCGACGGCCCCGGTGGCGCACGCAGGGTGAGTTCGACTTCAGCGAGAGCCGGAAGCGTTAGCGACGGAGTTTCTGTTACTGTCGCTGACGCTTCCGGCTCTTGCTGTCGACGCATTCCGGGTTGCCCTTTACTCTGCGGTCCATTTCGGCTCTGATACCCGCCTTCGATCCCGGAGGCGGT
>CAYYJM010000309.1:5801-6854 GCA_964471755.1 uncultured Alcaligenaceae bacterium | reverse complement strand
CCCATGAGGACAAGCGTTTTTCCTTCCGGGACATGGAGATCGACACCGTCGATGCGTACAACCTTGACCGCAAGCTGGAGATCGCCATGGACGCGATGCGCCTGCCGCCGGCCGAGCAGGGCGTCGATAGCCTGTCCGGCGGCGAACGTCGCCGCGTTGCCCTGTGCAAGATGCTCCTCCAGCGGCCGGACCTGCTCCTGCTCGACGAGCCGACGAACCACCTCGACGCCGAGTCCGTCGCCTGGCTGGAGCGGACCTTGCAGGAGTACACCGGAACCGTCGTCGCCGTGACGCACGATCGCTACTTCCTGGACAACGTCGCTCAGTGGATCCTCGAGCTGGATCGCGGCCAGGGCATCCCCTGGAAGGGCAATTACTCCAGCTGGCTGGAGCAGAAGAAAGCTCGGCTGGACAAGGAAGAGAAGGCGTCGGACGCCCGCAAGAAGGCCCTGGCGCGCGAGCTGGAGTGGGCCCGGATGGCACCGCGGGCGCGCGTCGGCAAGAACAAGGCCCGCCTGGCCGCGTACGAGAAGCTGGCCGCCCAGGAGTACGAGGAGCGCGAGGACGAACTGGTCTTGCAGATCCCGCCGGGGCCGGCCCTGGGCAGCACCGTCGTCCGGGCCGAGGGCGTCCGCAAGGCGTACGGCGAGAACCTGCTCGTGGAGGATCTGAGCTTCGACCTGCCGCGTGGCGGCATCGTCGGCGTGATCGGTCCCAACGGTGCCGGCAAGACGACGCTCTTCAAGATGATCGTCGGCCAGGAGACACCCGATGGCGGCAAGCTGACCGTCGGCGAGTCGGTCGTCGTGTCGTACGTCGATCAGAACCGGGACGCGCTGAAGGCGGACAACACCGTCTTCGAGGAGATCACCGGCGGCACCGATCACATCCTTCTCGGCAAGCGGAAGGTGGCCTCGCGCGGCTACGTCGCCCGGTTCAACTTCAAGGGACCCGATCAGCAGCGCAAGGTCGGCGAGCTGTCCGGCGGCGAACGCAACCGCGTCCACCTGGCCAAGCTGCTGCGCTCGGGCGGCAATCTGCTCCTGCTCGACG
>CAYYJM010000309.1:0-5791 GCA_964471755.1 uncultured Alcaligenaceae bacterium | reverse complement strand
GCCACGATCGCTGGTTCCTCGACCGGGTGGCGACGCACATCCTGGCCTTCGAGGGCGACAGCAAGACGGTCTGGTGCGAGGGGAACTATCAGGTGTACGAGGCGCTGCGCAAGCAGCGACTCGGCGTCGAGGCGGATCAGCCGCACCGGATCAAGTATCGGAAGTTGCAGTAACCCGGCGAGCGGCGATCCTGGCGAGCGTGGGGCGTCCGCCCCATGATTCTTCGGCGAGCGTGGGGCGTCAGCCCCATGATTCTTCTCTCCGGATGAAGACACTCATGGGGCTGACGCCCCACGCTCGCCCCGGGCTCGCGCTCGCCAAAGAGATTTCCGCCATGATGCGACTGGTCGATGTGACAAAGGTCTACCAGCAGGGCCGGCGAAGCGTCCAGGCGGTGCGTGGCGTCAGCCTCGACATCGCGCCGGGCGAGTTCGTCGCGATCATGGGGCCGTCCGGCTCGGGCAAGTCCACCCTGATGCACCTGCTCGGGGCACTCGACACGCCCAGTTCCGGCCAGGCCCTGTTCGACGGCCAGGATCTCGCCCGCATGTCCGATCGGCAACGCTCCCTCCTGCGACGAACGCGGATCGGCTTCATCTTCCAGTTCTTCAACCTGCTGCCGACACTGCGTTCCACCGAGAACGTCGCCCTGCCGCTGCTGCTCAACGGCGTCTCGCGAACCAAGGCCATCCAGGCGGCCGAGGCATCGCTGGATCGCGTCGGCATGCGCTACCGGGCCGACCACTACCCTGAGGAGATGTCCGGCGGCGAGATGCAGCGCGTGGCCATCGCCCGCGCCCTGGTCGGCGAGCCCGAGGCCATCCTGTGCGACGAGCCGACCGGCAACCTCGACACGGCGACGAGCAAGGAGATCCTGACGCCCCTGCAAGCGCTGCCGGCCGACGGGCGCCGAAGTGTCGTCATGGTGACGCACGATCCGAACGCGGCGGCGTACGGCGATCGGCTCGTCTTCATCCGCGATGGTCTGATCGAGAAGATCGATCAACTCCGCGACCGCGCCTCGGCCTGATGGGAAGGACTCTTCGTGTTCACGCTTCTGCACACGCTCAGTCTCGGCTACCTGCGGCAACGCTGGACGCGGACGATGCTCCTGATCGCCAGCATCGCCCTGGGCGTCGCCATGCTCGTCGCGACCCGATCGCTGCACGACGCCCTGAAGCGGTCGGCACGGGACGCCGTCTCTCCGATGACCGGCCTGAGCGATCTGGTTCTGGTCAACGGCCAGAGTGGCTTGCCGGTGTCACTGCTGGCGGGCCTGCGTGAGCCGGCCGTGCCCGGCGTGGCCGACCTGCGCCCGATCGTCATCGCCCGGGCGTCGCTGCCGGACCTGGACAATACCCAGACCTGGGTTCTCGGCCTGGACGTGTCGCTTCAGGATGCCACCCAGCTCAGTCGTGACGCCGATCGCTTCGACCTCGCGGTGAAATGGATCGATCCCGCCCGGCTGCTCACCCGTCTACTGTCCGGCGGCCGACTCGGCGTGGCGACGACGGTCCTGGCCGAGAAGGGAAGCGGAACGCTCCGGCTGCGCGCGGCTGGCCAGGAGGCGACCATCGGCCTGCTGGGCACGGTCGATGCCGGAGACAAGCTGACTGTCCTGGGCGACAACGTCGTCTTCACCGACCTGGCGACGGCCGGTCTGTTCACGACGCCGGATCGACCCGGCATCGTCACGCAGGTGAACGTCAAGCTGGCCGACGGGGCCGACGCGAAGTCGGTGGCCGCCGAGTTGCAACGGCGGATCGGCGACATCGGCGAGGTGCGCACGGCCGCAGCCAACGAGGATCAGTATCTGGAACTGGCGGCCGGCCTGGAACTGGGCTTCCTGCTCGGCAGTGCCGGGGCCCTGGTCGTCGGCGTCTTCCTGATCTACAACGTGCTGGCCGTCGGCGTGGCCGAGCGTCGGCACGACATCGGCGTGCTGCGCTCCGTCGGTGCGACGCGCGGCCAGATTGCCGGCCTGTTCGTGGGCGAGGCGTTCGTCCTGGGTCTGGTCGGCTCGCTGATCGGCCTGCCGCTCGGCTGGGCCATCGCCTGCCTCGTCCTGGGGCCGCTGGGCCAGCTCATCAGCGAGATGTACCTGGCGATCGATGCCCGACATCTGAACGTGTCGCTGTTCACGCTGGGTCTGTCGCTGCTGGCCGGCGTGGGCACGGCGGTGATCGCCTCGCTGGTGCCGGCCCTCCAGGCGGCGCGCGAGGAGCCGGCCGACGCGGTTCGTCGCGTGCCGCGCCGTTCGACCGGGAAACTGCTGGCGCTGCAGGTGCTGGCCGTCGCCCTCCTGATCGGCTGTGGCCTCAGCTTCACCCTGTTTCGGGAGCAACTGCCGATTCGGTTTGGAGCGTTCGCCGGGATCGTCTTTCTGCTGATCGGGGCGCTGGTGGCGACGCCGATGCTCGCCGCCGGCCTGGCCTGGCTGCTGCAAACGCCGGCACGTCGGCTGCTCGGTCTGGAGGGTCGGCTCGCGGCCGACAATCTGTTCCGCTCGCCGGGCCGAACCGGCCTGGTGATCGCCGCCCTGGCCGCGACGACCGCCCTGGTCATCCAGACGGCCGGCTTCATTCACTCCGGCAAGCTCGCCATTCTCGGCTGGATCGACGAATCGATCGCCGCCGACCTGTTCGTGACGAGCGGCGACAACGTGACGCGCCTCGGCATCACCCTGCCGATGAGTACGACCCTGGCGAAGGAGATCGAGGCCGTGCCCGGCGTGGCGGCCGCGGTGCCCGTGCGCTTCCACCGGATCGACTTTCGCGGTCGGATCGTCATGCTTCTGGTGGTCGATCTACGGGCGCTGGCCGGCAAGGGGCTCAAGCACAACCCCGCCCGCGACGTGGAGGCGAACCCACGTCTGCTCGAACCGGGCGTGGCTTCCGTGTCGGAGAACTTCGCCGCCCTGTTCAAGGTGAATCCGGGCGAGCGGCTGACCATTCCGGGGCCGGCCGGCCCGGTGGACCTGGAGATCCTCGGCACCTACGAGGATTTCTCGTGGAACCGCGGCACGATCCTCGTGGACCAGGTGTGGTACGAGAAGACGTTCGGCGAGCGCGTTGCCGACGTGGTCGATGTCTACGTCGCGCCGGGCGCGACCGTGGACGAGGTGCGTCAGCGTCTGCTGGATCGCTGGGGCAAGAGCGATGCCCTCTTTGCGATGGAGAGCGGCCAGTTCAAGCAGGATCTGGCCTTGCAGCTCGATCGCGTCTATCTGTTCGCGTATCTCCAGCAGGGCGTGATCGGCATCGTGGCCCTGCTTGGCGTGGTCAGTGCGTTGCTCATCTCGATTCTGCAACGACGGCGTGAGCTGGGGCTGCTGCGGGCGGTGGGGGCGTCCCGCTGGCAGGTGCTGCGCTCGGTCCTGGCCGAGACGGGCCTGATGGGGATCATCGGTGCCGGCATCGGCCTGTTCGTCGGTCTGATCCTGGAGTGGTACGTCATCCGCATCCTGGTCCTGGACGAGGCCGGCTTCCTCTTCCCGATGGCCGTGCCCTGGGGCCAGATCCTGGTCGTGGCCCTGCTGGCGTTCGTCCTACCGCTGATCGTGGGCATCTGGCCGGCGTTGCAAGCGAGTCGGGTGCGGATCGCCGAGGCGATCGCGTACGAGTAAAGCTACAAACCAGACCGCGCGACCAGTCGCCGCCGCCCGGCTCTCCTCTCTCCTCCGGCCGAGGTGGACGATCGGGCCAGTTCGCCCAAACGTCTCGAAATGTCAAAATTGTCCGATTGATCGAATTTTGCCAAAACTCCCAAATTCTCTTGCCGTCCAGGATATCCCTGGTTACGATGACACCGTCCTGCCAGCCTGGAATTCAGGGAGTATGCCCTGGCGCACGAAGGAGTTCGTGGCCTCCTTGGAGGATGATCCTTTCGCGTCGGTCTGCTCCTTTCTTTGGATGGCGTCTGCCGGGGAGAGAAACCGCTCATCCGGTAGACAGAAAGGGTCGGCACTACCAGGGGGGGAGTGTTGGCCCCTGTCTAATCCCCCCTCGTGAAAGGAGTTCCGATGAACGACCGCATGATTCCGGCCGAACTGAACGACCTCGACCTCGAACTGGTCAGCTCCGGCAGCGGCAAGTGGGGCAAGGGCGTGGTAGGCTACGGCGTCGGCGTCGGCTACGGTGGCGCTTTCGGCTGGGGCCACGGCTGGGGCAAGGGCTGGAAGGGTCTGTGGTGGTGAGCCCGCTACCGAGTTGATTTCCATCCCGGGAGGAAAGGCATCGCGCTGGCGGTGCCTTTCTCGTTTTTGGAGTTGGTTTGGGAGTTTGAGAGGAGATGGAGAAGGAGGGAATGCTTGTTTCCTGAGTACACCCGACAGGAGTTGAACCTGTAACCTTTGGCTTCGGAGGCCAACGCTCTATCCAATTGAGCTACGGGTGCATTTTACCTTCTCATTGTATCGCGGCAGAGGACGAACGCAACCCTCCTTCGTGAAATCACTCGGCCTTCGGCGACCGAGGTATGGCGAGTCGCTCGGCTCGGGGCACCTACTGGCCCTTCCTGTCCGCAGTCCCGACCGTCTCGGCAAGCTTGAACAGATCCTGCCCCCTGAGGGCTCCTTCGAGCAGTTCCGGTAACTTGTTCGGCGTGCAGGCGAAGCTCGGCACGCCGATGCTGGCGAACCGGCGAGCGAGATGCTCGTCGTAGCACGGCACCCCATGATCACCCAGGGCGAGCAGCGTGATGAACCGCACGCCGGACTGCACCAGTTCCTCGACGCGTCGGACCAGTTCGCTCGAATTGCCGCCCTCGTACAGGTCGGTCAGCAGCAGGAAGATCGTCTTGCGTGGATCGGTGACGAGATCCTGACAGTACTTCACCGCTCGATTGATGTCGGTGCCGCCGCCGAGCATCACGCCGAAGAGCAGATCGACCGGATCGCTGCACTGCTCGGTCAGGTCCACCACCTCGGTGTCGAACGCGATCACCTTCGTATCGAGAGCCGGCATCGACGCGAGGATGGCTCCCATGACGCCGCCCCAGACACACGACTCGGCCATCGAGCCGGACTGGTCCATGCAGACGATGACGTTGTACTCCTTTCGTCGATGCTGCCGGGCGAAGAAGAAGAACTGATCGGGGATGATGACCTTGTGTTCCCGGTTGTAGTTGCGCAGATTGCGGCGAATCGTCCGGGGCCAGTCCATGTTCGGCAGGCTGCGAATCGGACTGTGCCGCGAGCGATCGAGAGAGCCACGGATCGCCTGCTCGATGCCGCTCTTGAGCCGCTTGATGATCTCCTCGACGACGGCGGCGACCATCTGCCGGGCCGCCTCCTTGGCCGCCTCGGGAATCAGATTCTTCAGCGACAGCAGCGTGCCGACCATCTCGACGCTCGGCGTCACCTGGCCGAGCGTCTCCGGCTCGAAGAGAAGTTGCTTGAGCCCCTTGCGCTCGATGGCGTCCTTCTGGACGATGGCGACGACATCGGTGGTGAAGTAGCCGCGCAGATCGCCGAGCCATTTGGCGAGCTGCGGGGCGGACTTGCCCAGGCCGGCGGAGCGTTTGCCCTTCGGCTGCCCCTTGCCGGCCGCCCCCTGGCCGCCCTGCCCTTCGGCCCCTTCGTTGCCGTAGATGAAGCCGAGGGCCTCGTCGAGGTCGGCCAGGTCGCCGCCGAGACAGGGCTGACCGCCGGTCATCGCTTGCAGCGGCTGCTCGGCCGACTTGCCGAGGATCAGCCGCCAGCGTTTGGCGCGTTCGTGGGACATGAGTACTCTCCGTGGCGAGCGGCGCGGCGTCAGCCCAATGCCTGTAACTTAAGGGGGGATGAAACGGC
>CAYYJM010000308.1:0-6925 GCA_964471755.1 uncultured Alcaligenaceae bacterium | reverse complement strand
CGCGGTGGCGAGTTGATACTGAGTCCCGCCCATGGAAAGCAACCCGGCCACGCTCCTCCAGGCGAGCGTGGGGCGTCAGCCCCATGAGGACTGGCGCGTTCAAACGCCGTGCGGAGTCTCATGGGGCTGACGCCCCACGCTCGCCTGGACCGCCGGTAGCTATCCTCGTGCGGGACTCAGTAGTCATCACGAGGTGGCTCGCGGTGGTCCAGGCGAAGGCTCCGAACCATCGACAGGGCGACCTGCGCGAGGCGGCCTTGACGTTCGCGGAACTGGCGGGAACCTACCTCGCCTGGGAACGCATTCTCAGGAGTCCCGACATGGGCGAATCGCAATACCTCAACGGCGTCCGAGAACGAAGCCGTAACCTGGGCGAACTCGACAACCAACGTCGAACCACGCTGGAGTTGCTGGCGATCAAATTTCCGGGCCAGGCATCGCCGGAGGTAGTGCAGTTGATCGAACACCAGGAGAGCATGGACGTGCTGCGTGACTGGTTCCGCGCACTGGCTCGGGCCACGACCTATGATGAGTTCCTGGCCGTGCTACAGCGGTGACACCTTCGCTCCTGCCGAGGGAGTGCCCAACGAAACGGCTGTCTCATAACGCCGGCGTGCAATCCCACCTACCGATCTTGAATCATCTACCAGGAGCGGGATACTCCATCAGCCCGTGCTGTGGAGGCCTTCCCATGCCGCTCGTCTTCGTCACCGGCGGCCTGTTCGTCAACCGCTACCAGGCCCAGGCCCTCGCCCACGGCTGCAACTGTCAGGGATCGATGGGGGCCGGCATCGCCACCGGCTTCCGCGATCGCTACCCGGAGATGTACGCCGAATACCGCCGTCGTTGCAAGGCCTCGCCGCGCGAGTTCAACCTCGGCGACGCCTGGCTGTGGAAGGCCGACGGTCAGCCGTGGGTCTTCAACCTCGGCACCCAGGAGGGCACCTGGCACGCCCGGGCCAGCTACGACGCCATCGAAACGGCCCTGACAGGCCTTCGTCAGCAGGCCGACGCCGAGGGCATCAGCAGCGTCGCGATGCCGCGCATCGGCACCGGCTACGGCGGCCTGTCATGGGCCAGGGTCCGCGCGATCATCGAGCGTGTCTTCGCCGACTGGGCTGGCACGGTCTACGTCTACGAGGAGTACGCTGAGGAATCGTAGGGTGGGCGGGAGCGCCACCGACGCCCAATCGCTCGCGAAGGCCGGAACAGCGCAGGCCCACCAATCCTCGCTCAGGAGCGCAGCGACACCGCAGCTTTCTTGATCGGTGTCGCTACGCTCCCGTCGGAGCATCGGTGGGCCTGCGCTGTTCCGGCCCAGGAAGCGGATTCGGTGGCGGTGGCGCTCCCGCCCACCCTACATGCCCTCCCGTCGAACGGATCGATTGGCGGACCTCCTTCGTCGAACCACCCCACGGTTCGTACAACATCCCCAGCCACCCGAATTCTCACCCGGAGGCGAGCATGAGCTGGGAGGCCATCCACGGCCACGACGCCCCGCGCGGCCTCTTCGAGAACGCCTGGCGGCAGCACCGACTCGCTCACGCCTACCTGTTCACCGGCCCCGACGGCGTCGGCAAGAAACGCTTCGCCCGCGAACTCGCCCGCGCCCTGCTCTGCGAGGCTCGGCCGACCGATCAACTCGTCGCCTGTGAGCGCTGCGACGCCTGCATCCAGGCCGAGGCCGGCACCCATCCCGATCTGCACGTCATCGCCATGCCAGAGGACAAGAACGAATTCACCATCGGCCCGATCCGCGAGGCGACCGAGAAACTCCGCCTCAAGCCGATGCGCGGCGGCCATCGCGTCCTCATCCTCGAGGACGCCGACCGGCTCAACCCCGAGGCCGGCAACGCCTTCCTCAAGACCCTGGAAGAACCGCCACCGAAGACGCTGCAGATTCTGCTCGCCGCCCGGCCGACGCTCCTCCGCACGATCCTGTCGCGCTGCCAGGTCGTCCGCTTCACCCCGCTGGGCAGGGAGGACTTCGCCACCGTGCTGCGTGCGGAGGGCATCGACGATGCCTCCACGATCGAGCGACTGCACCGCATCTCCGGCGGCAGTCCCGGCCTCGCTCTGGCTCTCAACGACCCGGACCTGTGGGAATTCCGTGCCCGCCTCCTGGCCGGTCTGACTGCATCGAAGGTGGAGAGCGTGGACCTGGCGAAAGCGTGGATCGACTTCTGCTCGCAGGTCGGAAGCGAGGCTCCGCCACGCCGCCGGCGGGCGCGGCTGGTGCTGCGGCTGCTGCTCGATTTTCTCTCCGACGTGCTGCGCGTTCAGGCCGGCGGCGAAGGGAACCGAACCGGCCCAGAAGACCGCCCGGCCCTCGACGCTCTCGCGGGTCGGGTCGGCCCGGAGGCGATCGCCGGTCTGATGGATCGCGCCCTGGAGGCCGACGTGCAGATCCTGCGCTACATCCAGCTCGATCTCGTGCTGGAGGCGTATCTCGACGCCTGGGTGCAGCGCGTCGGGTAACTGGCGAGCGGCCCCCGTCAGGGGGCTGAGTCTTCGTGTCGGTAACTGGCGAGCGGCCCCCGTCAGGGGGCTGAGTCTTCGTGTCGGGAAAGTGTCATGGGGCTGACGCCCCACGCTCGCCAGATCATGTGCAGCGCACGACGACCACCGTGGCGTTGTCCGTCGCCCCCTCGATGTTCGTCAGATTCACCAGCCGACGAGCGGCCGTCTCGGCCGAGCCCGCTTCCAGCTGAAGCATCTGCTGCAAGTCCTTCGCGCCGACGTGGTTCGTCACACCGTCGGAGCAGACCAGCACCCAGTCGCCGGCGTGCAACACGCTCGTGTAGACCGCCGGATCGACGTCCGGCCGACCGCCCAGGGCCTGCTGCAACTCGTTCTTCCGTGGATGATTCTCGGCCTCCTCCTCGCTCAACTGGCCGAGTTCCACCAGACGATTGACCAGCGTCTGATCGCGCGTCACCTGGACGAGCCGCCCCTCGTTGAGATGGTACGTCCGACTGTCGCCGACATGGCCGACGACGAGATTTCGGCCATCGGTGAAGACGACCTCGGCCGTGCAGCCCATGCCCTGACGCTTCGCCCCGGGCGCTCGCGACGCCGTGTAGATGGCCTTGTTCGCCTCGCGCAACGCCTTGCGGACCAGTTCCTGGACCTCTTTCACGTTCATCGCCGGCGGTGCGTAGCCGGCCTCGGGCACCGGATCGAGCGGTTCGACCGGGAACGGCGACCGTCCGGCGACGGCTCGCAAGGCCGGATGCTGAAGCAGTTCGCGGCGCAGCACCTGGATCGCCAGGGCGGCGGCCACCTCGCCGGCCTCGTAGCCGCCCATGCCGTCGCACAACAGAATCAGGGCCTGCTCGCCGAGATCGTCCTGCCTCCACTCCGTCGCGTGCAACAGTGCGAAGCCGTCCTCGTTGCCGGTGCGGATCATGCCGATCGTCGTCCAGCTGGCGATCTCCAGCCGAACCGTGTCAAACGTCCGCGCCATGGCCGTCAGCGTGTGGATCAGTTCCTGGAAGCCGGTCGCGTCCTGCTTGCCCGCCTCGTCGGTCGGGAAGCGTGAGCCGACTTCCCGGCGGAAGGTCCGGGACATGAGCCGGCCGAGAGCGGGGTGGATGTCGGGAAACTGCGGGATGAACGGCTTCGGATCTCCCTGGCGGGCGAAGTCGCGTTCGGTCGGCTCCCGGCCGACCTGCAAGGCGTAGAGCATCGCTCCGAAGCCGAACAGGTCGGCCCGGGCGTCGATCTGCGAACTGAGGGACAGCACCTCCGGAGCCGTGTAGAGCCGGCCCCGGATCGGAGCGTCCAGCGGCAGCGGCAACGGCAGCAGTTCGCCCAGGTCGGTCAGCCGGACCTGGCCGTGATCGTCGATCACCCACAGGTCGGGCCGCAACGCCTCGAAGATCACCTGCTTCCGGTGCAGGGCAGCGATCGTCTCGGCGATCTTCACCAGATGGCCGAACTTCCGCTCCCAGTTGGCGTCCGGATCGTCCCAGGCGTCCCACAGGACCGTGCCCTGCGGTTGCTCCATCACGAGATACTCGGAGCCGTCCTGCTCGAAGCGGTCGAGCTGGCGGGGCAGGGCGGCCGCCAGCGGCTCTTCACCGACCCGGCCGAGGAACGCCACCTCCCAGCCGATGCCGGGCCAGACGGCCGGCGGCGTGGTGCTGCCCGAAGTCGCCGGATCGCCCACTGGCGGAGCCTGGCCGGGCAGATCGAACGTCGGCAGAAACTCGTCCTCCTCGCTGGCCTCGGTCGGTGCGGCCTGGCTCTGCTGCACGACCAGAATCGGCGTCGGCGGTGTCGTGCCGTGGTCCAGGCCCCGATACCGCACGGTCAGGCCACGATCGCCGAGTCGCTCGGTCAACTCGTAGCGATCCTGCAAGCGAGCGGTCGGCATGGCGACCGGATCGGCCGTCGTTGGGGCGCACTCTCCGTCCCCGGCCGCGGCCAGGTCGGCGGCCGTGAAGTAGTAGCCACAGTCGTCGCAGCAGGACATTTCGCCGCGCCGGGCCGAGCCACACACGGGGCAGTTGATGACGACCGCCGTGACCTCGGCCACCTCGACCACCTCGGCGAGGGGTTCCGACGCTTCGATCAGGGTCACCGGCATGGCCAGTGGCACCTCGGTATCCGGTGGCAACTCCACCGGCAGTGCCAGGGGGACGTCCGCCACACTGTCCGCGGGGATCTCGATCGGCTGAGCCATCGGGATGCCGCCCAGACCCGGCGTGGCGGAATTCGGGGGGACGTTCGAGTCCGGGGTGTTCGCTGCCATGAACTTCACGACCTGGGTTGAAGGTTCTGCCGGACCCGGGGTTGACACCCCGGGCGGGGATCTCAGCGAAGCCGGTTGCCGCAGTGGATGCAGCATCGACTTCCCATCCGGTTCGTCTTGCCACAGTGGTAGCAGGCTGGCGTCGGTTGAGTTAGCGGCTCGGCGCACTTGCTGCAATACGGCTCTCGGACCTTGTTCACCTGCTGACACTTCGGACAGGCCACCTGCGTCGTCACCTGACGCTTGGCCAGATCCTGCTTGAACTCCTGGGCGGAGAAGTAACGCTCGTTGACATCCTCGGCCAGGTTGATGCGGATCAGCTCGAAGAACCAGCGGTAACTCGCTGGCAGCGTCGCGTTGCCGCTGGCCAGGGCGTCTTCCAGTTCCCGCGCCGTCTGAAAGCCCTCCGGTGCCTTGCCCGTCGCCAGGTGGTACAGCGTCCCGGCCAGGAGGAACAGGTCGCTACGCGGCTCCGGCTTGCCGACGATCTGCTCGGGCGGTGCGTACCCCTCCGTGTAGACGCGCGTCTTGGCCGCCGCCTTCTCCTTGGCCGTCCGGCCCAGGTCGCGAGCCGTGCCGAAGTCGATCATCTTGATCGTCTTCTGATCCTCCAGCAGCATGACGTTGTCCGGCTTCAGATCGCGATGCACCAGCGGCGGCGTCTGGTTGTGCATGTACTGCAAGACATCGCAGATCTGCTGGCCCCAGGCGATGACCTGGTCCATGGGGAACGGCTTGTTGTTGTTCCCTTCCATCAGCTTGAGCAGATCCTGGCCACGGATGAACTCCATGACCAGGTAGGCCATCTGCCCCTGCTCGACCAGTTCCAGGAAGCGTGGCACGATCGGGAACACTTCCAGCAGCCGCAGCGTCTCGGCCTCGCTTACCTTGACCGGCAGGACCGACAGAATGCTGCGTAACAGCCCGTCCTGGACCGCAAAAAGGACGGTAGAGTCTCGATCGAAGCGTTGTGACCACAGTTGCCGACCGGCAACCACATCGGCCAGATGCGCGTGCAGGCGCAAGCGCCCGTGGTCACCCTGCACAGACCCCGAAAGGACGTAGCGTGCCTGGGACCTCAGCGCTGCACGCGTGGATGGCGGCTCGACCCCGGTGGCGACCCGCAGGTTGGAGACCTTCGACAGATCGGTGACCAGATCGGCCGTGATGCCGCGCGCGATCAGCTCGTGTCGCGGCTCGGTGCCGACGGCCTCGAACGGCTCGACGCTGACCAGTGGCAGCGCATCGCCAGACACGCTGCTCGGTTCGATTGCGCTCGACGCGACATCGCCTGCTTGCCCCTGCCACAGCCACCAGCCGGTTCCTGCCGCGGCCGTCAACACCAGCGTCGCGGATATCGCCCACACGGCTCGGGTCGATCGAATGCCGCGACCGGTTGGCGGCGGATCGGCATCCACACGAGCCGGCCTCGGTGGCAACCGTTGCGCTGGCATTTCGGCGGCTGCCTGCCCGGGTGTCTGCAACTCGTACTCGACCGTGGCGATCAATCGATAGCCCTTCTTCGATATCGCCTGGATGTATCGGGGCTCGTGTACGGTGTCGCCGAGCGCCTTGCGCAGCTTGATGACGACCTGCGTCAGCGCGTTGTCTCCGACGATCACGTTGGGCCACACAGCGGCCAGCAGCTCGTCGCGGCTCACGACCTCGCCGGGCCGGCCCGCCAGGCGGAGCAGCACCGCCATCGCCTTCGGCTCGAGTCGCACGATCTCGGCGCCCCGGGCGATCTGGTTCAGGTCGGGCGCAATGCGCCACTCGCCGATGCGCGTCGTGGCAAGTGACTCGGGCTCGAATTTTGTCCGCTGCAACACCGCTGCTGGCCGTTCCTTCATCAAAACCTAATCGATCGGTGGGGACTTGTCCATCACCAACTGGTGACATGGCACCCCTCGGGTCGCGAGTGCGACCGATGTCCGACCAATGGAGGTGACCGATGAAGCGTTCGTGGATCTACTGCGTCGCGCTGATCGCTGCCGTGGGCCTGGCGCCCGCGGGAGCCTCAGCGCAATCGAAACTGGTGATCAAGGCACTGGCCGAGAAGAAGGTGCAGTCATTGCCGGACGGGCCGTTGTTCTGGCAAATCGAGAACATAGCGACGCTCGGCGAGGCGCACGCGGCGGCTGGTCCGATGGGGCTCGCCGTCGAGTCCAC
>CAYYJM010000307.1:0-6932 GCA_964471755.1 uncultured Alcaligenaceae bacterium | reverse complement strand
GGCCTGCGGCCTCGCTGCGTGCGCGGCTCTGACAGACGAAGGTGCGCTAGCGCCGATCCTGTCTGATTTGATCCAGGACGGCCTGGACGGCGGCGACGTTCGAGTCGGCGGCCACCTCGTAACAGTGCAGCAGGCTCGGATTCTCGCGATTGGGGATGCGGCAGGAGAAGATCCACTCGCCGTCCTTCTTGTCCAGGCGCGGCTGAACGGCTCCGCGAGCCTCGACCTGTCGCAGGAGCTGATCAAGCGACTGGTCGTTGCCCTGATACGAGGTGAGCGTCAACGGCGGCAGAGTGACGGCCGGCGTCGTGTCGCTGCCCGGTGGCGGCACCGGTCCGGTCGGAGCGGACTGGTAGGAATGCCGTGGTGCCTCGCCGGGACCGCGCCAGTCGGCGTCTGGTGGCGTGTTCGTCCCGGAACCGATGCGCAGAGCCGGGGCGGCGTCGAGCGTCCCCGTCGCTCCCGAGGCCAGGGCCGCCGGGCTGGTCGATCCGGAGGGACTGGGCAAGGACGGCAAGGGACCAGCGGGGCGCGCCGGCTGGCCCAGATCCCGGCCGACCGTGGCCGCGTACGGGGCGCGATCGGTGCCGCGTGCGGTCGCCTGACCGGCGGGTAGCGGTGAGCCGCCACCGAGCAGCGGGTCGTTGGCGACCAGTCCGCCACGCGACGGATTCCGGGCTCCGCCGCCCTGGCAGCCGACGAGCAGCAGCAGCAGCAAGAGCAGGGCTCCGTGCGTCCTGATCGTTACGGCTTCCATGATCGATTCCGCCCTTGACTCAAGGTCCACCGGGGCTAGATTACCCACTCTTCCGTACCCCACTCTCGGCGGGGCTGAAACGAATGGCCCGCCTCTATAATCGGCAAAGAGACCTGGTGCAATGTCGGAATTTCAGATTGCGG
This sequence comes from uncultured Alcaligenaceae bacterium, assembly GCA_964471755.1. Lineage (GTDB taxonomy): Bacteria > Planctomycetota > Planctomycetia > Gemmatales > Gemmataceae > CAYYJM01. The sequence goes on along the minus strand of CAYYJM010000307.1, from coordinate 6,032 downwards.
TCGTCGGTGGCGATGGCATCGGCCCCGAGGTAATCGGGAGCGCCGTGCAGGTCCTCCAGCGAGCGCTTCAGGGCGAGTCCGCCCGCTTGCACTTCGAGTATCTTCCCTGGAGCGCCGCCTACTTCCAGCAGCACGGCCGAATCATGCCCGACGACGGCTGGGACATTCTCCAGAAGCACCACGCCATCTTCCTCGGCGCGATGGGCCATCCCCAGGTGCCCGACAGCGCGACGATCCACGGCCTGCTCCTGCCGATGCGCCGCCGGTTCGATCAGTACGTCAATCTTCGCCCGGCCTACCTCTACCCCGGCGTGCCGTGTCCGCTGCGTGACAAGGCTCCCGGCTCGATCGACTTCCTCGTCTTCCGCGAGAACACCGAGGGCGAGTACGCGCCGGTGGGCGGTCGGCTCTATCAGGGCACACCGGACGAGCTGGCCTTGCAGACGGCCGTGTTCACCCGTCGTGGCTGCGAGCGCATCATGCGGGCCGCCTTCGAGGCCGCTCGCAAGCGCCGCAAGAAGCTCACCAGCATCACCAAGTCGAACGCTCTGCCGTACGGCTTCGTCCTGTGGGACGAGACGTTCACCGCCGTGGCGAAGGACTATCCCGACGTGCAGACGCACTCGCTGCTGGTCGATGCCGGGGCGATGGACTTCGTCCGCAAGCCGGAGACGTTCGACGTGGTCGTGGCGAGCAATCTGTTCGGCGACATCCTGACCGACCTGGCGGCGATCGTGACCGGTAGCATGGGCCTGGCGGCCAGCGCGAACATCAATCCGACGCGGAAGCATCCCAGCATGTTCGAGCCGGTTCACGGCTCCGCTCCGGACATCGCCGGCAAGGGCATCGCCAACCCGCTGGCCGCGATCCTGTCCGGCGTGATGATGCTCGAGTTCCTCGGTCTGGATCAGCCGGCCGCCCGGATTCGTGCCGCCGTGACGAAGGTGCTGGCCGCCGGCGCGCCGCTGCCGCCGGACCTGGGCGGCACGGCGAAGACGGCCGACGTGACCGCCGCCGTGATCGCCGCCCTGTAGGAGACGCCGATGCGTGCGCTGCTGCTCGTCGGCCTGCTCGGCCTGGCCGGGACGCCGGAGGAGACCCTCCTCCAGGCTGGCGGCCGTGTCGTCCGCGATCGCAAGCTGCCGGGTGAGCCGATCACCTGGGTCGCCTTCGCCCAGCCGATGCTGACCGACGCCGAGATGGCGAAGATCCTGCCGACCCTGGCCGACCTGCCGCGACTGCGCACGCTCGACTTCTACGCCACACGCGTCACCGGAGCCGGCTTCCGACAACTGGCGAAGGTGAAGACCCTCCGTGAGATGAACTGCCGTCTCAGCCCGATCGACGACGCCGGGCTGAAGGAAATCGGCGACCTGACGACTCTGGAATTTCTCAACCTGAGCGGCACCCGCGTCGGCTCGGGCGGCCTGGCTCATCTCGCCGGGATGGGCAGGCTGCGGACGCTCTACCTGAGCGAGACGCGCGTCGGCGATGCCGGCCTGAAGCAACTCGCCGGCCTGGCCGAGCTACGTCTGCTCGACCTGGGCGGCACACGCATCACCGACGACGGGATGAAACACCTGGCCGGGCTGAAGAACCTGGAAACGCTCTACCTGCCGCTGACGGCCGTCACGGACGCTGGCCTGGCTCATCTCGCACCCCTGACCGGATTGAAGGACCTGTCCCTGGTCGGCACGCGCGTCGGCGACGACGGCATGAAGCACGTCGCTCGCCTGACCGGCCTGACCGAACTGAACCTCGGCAAGACACGGGTGACCGACGTCGGCGTTGAGCGATTGGCCGGTCTGAAGGGCCTGAAGACGCTCCGGCTGGAGACGGGCGAGGTGACCGATGCCGCCCTGCCAGTGCTGGCCCGGTTGCCGACGCTGGAGACGCTCGACCTGTCCGGCAATCCGATCAGCGATCCGGGTGTGCGTGTCCTCGCCGGGTGTCGTACACTGAAGAAACTGGTGCTGCGAAACACCGGCGTACGAGCCGAGGGGCTGGCGTTCCTGCGCGAGCGACTGCCGGCATGCGTGGTGATCCGCTGAGGACGAGGAGACTTGTGCCGGACCAGGGCGTGACAGTATTCTGGAGTAGAGGGAGGTGAATCATGGCGAACCTCAACGACCGCCAGGACGAAACCGTTGTCGGGAACCTGGCTGCGGACCGAGTGCAGATCCCGGAGTCCCAGGCCGCTGCCCTGGCTGCCCGGATTGACCCCCACCAGTCCGAGGAATTCAACCGCGGCGTTCTCTCGGGGATGCTCACCGCCTTGGGTCTGCTCCAGTCTGACGCCAGGGTTCCGGACAACACGACGGGAGGTCTGCGCCAGGCCGTTGCCATGCTTGCCGTTCGCATTCTGGAGCAGCAAGCGGGGCGAGTGGCCGATGCGTACCAGAAGCACCAGCAATCGCTGACCCCCGAGGACATCCTTCGCTTTGCCCAACCGCCGGAGGACTGCGTCCCGCTCAGTGAGGTGATCCGGGAACTCGAACAACTCGTGGGCGCTGGCGATGCACCGTGAGTGCGCCCATGAGCGCCGCCGGAGGCGGTTCGGCCTTTTCCGTCGCTTGCCCCCGCGCCGTGCTGAACGAACTCCGCGAGTTGATTGAACACCACCGAGGAACATCCATCGGCCCTCGAATCGTGGCGGCACTGACAGCCGTGAATCAGCGATTGCAAGAATCGGCCCGAGAGTGTGGCGAACCCCTGTTTCGGCTCCAGTCGCTCCACCTGGTCGTACGCATGTTCATCGTGCCACCGCTGGTGGTGGACTATTCGGTGCATGAAGAACAGAGCGTCGTGTTTGTTCGCCGTATTCTCCTGCTTTCAGATCCAGTGTGATTACCAGCCGGCCTCGCCCTCGTAAAATAGGCCCGAAACGCGGAATTACGAGGGAACTGAGATGATGCGTGTACTCGTTTGCGACATCGGCGGAACCAACGTCAAGCTCAAGGTCAGCGACAATGAGGAGAGCCGCAAGTTCTCCTCCGGCTCGGCCATGACCGCCCAGCAGTTCGTCGAGGGCGTCCGGGCCAACACGCTTGGCTGGGAGTACGACGTCATCACCCTGGGTTATCCCGGCCCCGTGGTCGATAGCAAGATCCTCATGGAGCCGGTGAACCTCGGCTCCGGTTGGCTCGGTTTCGACTTCGCGGCCCAACTGCACAAGCCGGTCAAGATTCTCAACGACGCGGCCATGCAGGCGCTGGGAAGCTTCCAGGGCGGCCGAATGCTCTTCCTCGGCCTGGGCACCGGCCTGGGCACGACGCTCGTCCTCAACGGCTTCATCGTTCCGATGGAAGGCGGTCATCTCCCCTACCGCAAGGGGAAATCGTTCGAGGATTACGTCGGGGACGCCGGCCTGAAGCGTCTCGGCAAGCGCAAGTGGACGCGCTACGTCTTCGACGTGGTGGCTCGACTCAAGGCCGCCTTCATCGTCGATTACGTCGTCCTGGGCGGCGGTAACGTCAAGAAGCTCGACACGCTGCCGCCGGATTGTCGGCAGGGGGCGAACGAGAACGCCTTCCTCGGCGGCGTCCGGCTGTGGACCGATACCCACAAGACCGAGACGACTCCATGAGCAGTCTGCCGTCGCCGATCACGCACCGTCCGCCAACCTACCAGACCGGCCTCGCCTGGCTCGTGATCCTTGGCCTGGTCGTGTTCACCATCTGGATTCAGCAGGCCGGGGGCGAGCGACTGCGCGAGAGTGGCGACGAACTCCTGGCCCTGGTCCAGGGACGAATGATCCTCGCCCTGAACGAGTTCGATCAGCAGAAGCGGGCTGGCGAGGAACTCGATCGGCTGAAGAAAGGTCCCTACGGACAGCGGCTGCTCGTCACCATTCTCGTCGGCGAACTCGACGGCCGCGACGGGGCCCGGCAGTATCTCGCCGACCTGGAGGCACTCCGCATCGAACATCAGGCGGCGCTCAACCCGGCCGACGAGCGGTTGCGCGACGTGCTAGAGCGTCTCTACGCGGCCGATCCGCGCCCGGAGCTGACCGAGGAGGATCAGGAGACACTGGCAAAATACGGCTGGCTGGGTCAGCTCGCCCGGGCTCATCGGCCCGGAGCCGACCCGACGGAGGTGCAGGCCATTCGCGCGGAGGCGGTTCGCGCGATGGGGATCGCCTTCGGCATGATGCTGCTCGGCGGCCTGCTCGCCATCGTCGGCCTTGGCTTACTCATCGTCTTTTTCATCCAATGGATGGACGGCCAAATCCCCTGGGCTCTGGAGCCGCAGACCGGCTCCGGGTTGTACGCCGAGACGTTCGCCGTCTGGCTCGGCTCGTACCTGGCTCTGGCCCGCTTGCTGGCCATCGTGCCCGGACTGAGCAGTCTGGTGAGCGGCGGCCTGGCCATGCTCCTCAGCGCTGGCCTGGCCCTGCTCTGGGGTCGGCTTCGCGGCCGAGACTGGCACACGATTCGCGCGGATCTCGGCCTGCAACCGGGCCGATCCGTGGGCCAGGAAATGCTCGTCGGCCTGGCGACCTACGCCACCATTCTGCCGCTGATCCTCGCCAGTGTCGTCGTCGTCGGCTTCCTGAGCGATCTGGTGAAGAGCGGGCCCGGGGGCGAGAATCCCTTCGCGCCTTCGGGCCGACCCACGCACCCGATCGTCCGGCTCATCCTGGGCCCCGGGTGGATGGTGATTTCGATCTTCATCACGGCGGCGGTGATCGCTCCGCTCGTCGAGGAACTGGCTTTCCGGGGCATGCTCCAGCGGCACCTGCGCGGCTTTCTCGGTCGGCTGACCAGTGCCTTCGCCGTCGGGTTGGTCTTCGCGATCATTCACCCGCAGGGCCTGCTCGGGGTGCCGGCTCTGCTGGCCATCGCCGTTCCTCTCAGCCTGGCTCGCGAATGGCGTGGCTCGTTGATCGCGTCGATGACCGCACACGCGTTGAACAACGCGGCGGTGACGACGCTTCTGCTGGTGATGACGCGCTGACGGGCTCAGGCCGGGATGTTCTGCAACAGACCCAGGGCAGACCGGGCGGCTTCGCGGACGAGTTGCTCGGGGTCGCGGAGCAGCAGGTGCAGCTCGTTGACGGCGTCCCGGCCGCGTTCGCATCGGCCCAGGAGGTGAGCGGCATACCGGCGAACCCGGGCGTCGGGATGACGCAGGGCATCGATCAGCCGGGGCACGGCACGGGCTCCCATCTTGGCCAGGGCGGCCTGCGTCACGGCGCGCTGTTTCATGTCCTCGTCGCGCAGGCTCTCGATCAGGGCCGGGATGGCGGCCGGCGCGGTCGGGCCGATGTCGCCCAGCGTGGCGGCGGTCAGTCGGCGGATCAGGCCATCGGGACTGCGGAGCAGGGGTAGCAGTGCAGGCACGGCCGAGCGAGCCGTCGGCCCGAGTTCGCCCAGAGCCATGATCGCTCGCCGACGAACTCGCGGGTCCGGATCGTGGAGCAGTGGGATGATGGCGGTGACGGCCTGGGCGGCGATTTCGCAGCCAAACTGCAAGATCGCGACGATGGACAGTCGGCGAACGTCTGGTGTGCGATCCTTCAACGTCTGGATCAGGGCGGGCAGGGCCGGCCGGGCTCGTGGGCCGAGATTGCCCAGGACGACGATCGCCGAGATCCGCCGACTCGGTTCGGGATCGTGCAAGCGATTCAGGAGCATTTGCAGATCCGGCTCGCGTTTGCCGGTTGTGACGCTGGCCACCGGGCGCTCCCTCCGTTCCTTCGCACGGGGATGGCGAACCTCGACGTGGAGACGCTCCCCGGCACACCGACCACCGTTGAAGCCTAGCTCACGATTTGCGCGGATGGATTGACTGGGACGAAAAAATTCGTCGGCCTCCCCTGGAATACGGCCCGGTCCTCGGCCATGATACGCCATCCGCCCGGCGCACGGGCGCGGCTCACACCCCTGGAGGACGCATCCATGAAGTGGAAATTCCTGCCGGCCGTCGTGGCTCTGGCTCTCGTCATCGGCTCGTTGACCAGCGGCACCACCGCCCAGCCGGCTATCCCATGTTAGGAAAGTAATGCACGGGGAAGCGGGAGTTCAGAAGCA
>CAYYJM010000306.1:0-6959 GCA_964471755.1 uncultured Alcaligenaceae bacterium | reverse complement strand
GACGAACTGCGTCGTCGCGGGCCGTGCTTCTGTCTGGTGATGGCCGATCACGGCGAGGCCTACGGTGACGATGGCCGCTGGGGCCATCGCATCGCGCATCCGAGCGTGACAACGGTGCCGTATGCGGAGTTTGTGGTGTGAATGAGGACTTCCGCGTCATCCCGCCACCGGCAACGCCAGTCGTCCCGCCCTCCAGTCGGCGGGAATGCGCACCGCCAGATCGCCCCCGTACACCCGACGAAAGTCCAGGTCCGGGATGTGCATGTGACCGACATAGCAGTGACACGTCGCGTTCGGACACGCTTCCGCCTCCGGCAGTGTCAGCCAGCCGTCATGAAACAGGTTGCCGATCACCCGGCCAACGAAGAAGCACCGGCGCAGGTCGCCCTCGTCGTCGAGGTACACCGCTTTCTGGCCCGCCGTGCATGGTCGGCCCAGGCTCGGGTAGTGCTGATTGTTCACGTCGAAAAGCGGATCGATCGCCCGGATACGCTCCAGGTCGGCCAGCGTGTAGTAGTCGGCCTCGCGCTTGTAGGCGTTGACCCAGACGTACACGTCCGGCGGCAGCCGACGGCGCAGCGACTCCAGGTACGCCAGGTTGGCGTGCGTGCCGACCAGGCCGACACTGAACGGCACGCCGCGACCATGGAGCAGGTCCCACTTCGCGTGCAGCAGTTCGATCGCCGACGGCGGCACCTCGCTCGGGTGGAACGTCGTCCACAGAGCGAGTTTCGTCGGATCGACCGCGTCAAGAAACGCCTCCAGGTCGAACGACAGATTCGTCTGGATCGTGACCCGGCTCACCTGCGACAGCCGTGTCAGCCGAGTGACAGCGGCTCGCCAGTAGGCCAGGACGAGGTACTCGGCCTTGGGCGTGATGAAGAATTCGACCGGCCGGGACAGCTCGGCCACACGCTCGACGACCCGCTGAACGCGCTGTTCGTCCTGCTGAAAGTCGTCCCGGCTGACGTGGTTGAGGGTCGCGTTCCAGGGACAGTAGGAGCAGGTGTAGTTGCACCACTCCAGGCGACTTCGGAACAGGACAAGAAGGGGGGTCATGCGTCGTACTCGAACTCGGCCATGAGGTCGCGAACCCGTGGCGAAAAGAAGACCTGCGCGACGAGATCGCTGTGTCGGATGCCGCGCGACGTGAGGTCGATCCGACCGGAGCGGCGGACGATGCAGCCTTCCTCCTCCAGTAAATCGAACTGAGGACGGAAGTGCAAGAGATCGCTCCGATCAAGGCGTGTCTCGGCCTCGAGCCGGTCGATGCCGCCGCCGAACAGGGTCTGGATCAGCCAGCGCCGCTGACGTTCGTCGTCGTCCAGAACGAAGCCGTGCCGGATGGAGAAGTCGCCGGCCTCCATCGCGGAGCAGTAGTCGTCGATCACACCACGGATGTTGCGCGTGGTCATCTTCCACGGCGTCGAGTAGTGGAGGTGACGCGTGTACGACCGCGCTCCCGCTCCGAGGCCGACCATGCCGTCATCCTGACAGCGGTAGTCGTCGGCGAGCGGCGGCCGGGGTCCACGATGGAACTGACGCATGCTCTGCTGACGGAATCCGGCCGCCATCAGACGCTCGATGGTGGCGTCATACCAGGCGTGCATCTCGGCCGACTCGGGGCCGGCCGGGCGGTCGGCCCGGCGATCGAGTCCGGTCAGCGGCCGGACGTAGAGCGGGTAGAGGAACAGGCTCGTCGCCGGCGAGGCGATGGCCTGCTCCAGCGAGCGGAACCAGCTCGTTCGCGTCTGGCCGGGCAGACCGTAAATCAGGTCGAGATTGAACTCGGAAAAACCGGCCGCGCCGAGGCGGTCGATCGCCTGCGTGTGCAGGGCGAAATCGAAGCGGCGGTTGACGGCCTGGAGTTCGCCCGGCTCAAACGACTGCACGCCGAGACTGACGCGCTGGATGCCGACCTCGCGCAGCACGGCGATCCGCTCGTCGTCCAGCGTTTCCGGGCTCGCCTCGATGCAACCCCGGGTCGTTCTCGGATCGATGCCGAGAAGATCGCGCAGGTCCCGGAACAGCCGACGCAGTTCGTTCGCCATGAGGTACGTCGGCGTGCCTCCACCGATGTAGAGGCGAGCAAACGAGAACGAGCCGAGAACGCTCGCCTGCGCATCCATGTCCCGGGCGAGAGCGTCGAGGTATCGAGCCGTCGGTTCCTCGCGGCCGGGAACGTGGGTGAACAGGTTGCAGAAGGAGCATCGCTGCCGACAGAACGGGACATGGACGTAGCCGTAGAGATGTCGGCGATCCTCGTCACGCCAGGCAGTTTCGCGCGTCCACGCCGGGTCGAGCGGCCGATACGCCTTCTTGTGCGGATAGCCGTAGACGTAGCCGGGGTAGGCACAGTCGGCCAGCGAACGGCGGAAGTTATCGCGCCAGGTGGTCATGTCGAGGCCGCCGTGAAGGGATCGGACGACACCATGCCGTCTCTGGGTGTATCATCGCAAAGGAATCCGTCGATGGGTAGGGTAGCCGGGATGCCTCTGTTGTCTTTCGCGAGGCATTCCGCCATGATGTCGGAAAGAAGCCTTCGCCCGAAGGAGGTTCCCATGCCGCAGGAACGCTCGGAAGAACCAACCCAGTCGCTGCCACCATCAGTCGGCACACCCCGCGCTGAAACCGTCGAAGCGGTGGAAGACGGGACGGTGCCGACACGGTCGCCATTCTGTCCGATCGCAACTCCGCCGCAGCCCGGTCTGCCAACGGTCGCTGGCCATGTCGTCACTGGCGAGATCGCCCGCGGCGGCATGGGATGCGTCTACGCCGCTCACGAGCTGGTCCTCGACCGCGAGGTCGCCCTCAAGACGCTGCTCCCCGGCGCGAATGCCGATCGCTTCGTCACCGAGGCGAAGATCACCGCCCGGTTGCCGCATCCCGGCATCCCGCCCGTTTATGCCCTCGGCGCTCTCGATGACGGCACGCCCTACCTGGCCATGAAACTCATCCGTGGTCGGACGCTCGATGCCCTGCTCAAGGAGCGGGTCTCGCCACGCGAGAATCTGCCACGCTGGCTTCAGGTCTTCGAGCAGATGGCCCAGGCGGTCGGCTTCGCTCATGCTCAGGGGATCATCCATCGCGATCTGAAGCCGGCCAACGTCATGGTCGGTGCCTTCGGCGAAGTCCAGGTCATGGACTGGGGGTTGGCGAAGGATCTGGCGAACCGCGCACCGTCGGGATTCGGCGACAGGCGAGCCTCCCACGAAACCGGGGGGAGTTTGCCGTCGGGTACTCCCCCCACTTTCGTGGGGGGCTCGCCTGGACTCCGGGGCTCGCCTGGACTCCGGGGCTCGCCGGTCGCCGCAGACTCACCGGTCGCCGCAGGATCGCCGGACGACGGCGCGACAGAAGCCGGGACGATCCTGGGCACACCGGGGTACATGGCTCCGGAACAGGCTCGCAGTGAAGCACTCGACGCCCGGGCCGACGTCTTCGCTCTGGGCGCAACCCTGGCCGTGATCCTGACCGGCCAGCCGGCCGTGGTCGGAGGCAGCATCCTGGAGATCGTTTTCAAGACCAGCCTGGCCGACCTGACCGATGTGAACGCCCGCCTGGATGCCTGCGGCGCGGACGCCGAACTCATCGCCCTGGCCAAACGCTGCCTGGCGGCCCGGGCGCAGGATCGCCCCACGGACGGTCAGGCGGTCGCCGTCGAGGTGGCCGCCTACCGCGCCGGCGTCGAGGCACGCCTGCGACGCGCCGAAACCGAGCAGGCCCTGGCCGCGTCGCGGGCCGTCGAGCAGCGCAAGCGACGGCGCGTGGCCCTTGGCCTGGCGGCAATCATCCTGCTGACCCTGGTCGTCGGACTGGTCGTCAGCCTCTGGCAGATGAATCGGGCCATCGATGCCGAACACCAGGCGATCAACGAGAGCAACCTGAAGGAACTCCAGCGCGAACGAGCCCAGATCAACGAGCGCCGCGCGGACCAGGCTCGTCAGCTGGCCGAGCAAGAGAAGACGACCGCCCTGGCCGTGCGCGATTTCCTTCAGACCCGCCTGCTCCGCGCGGCCAATCCCTGGGAGCAGGCCAACCGCGCCGTCGGTAAGCGTCCGAACGAGCGTCCCCGAGAGGCTCTGACCGTTCGCGAGTTGCTCGACGCGGCCGCCCTGGACTTCAAGCCCGAGACGATCGCCGACCGCTTTCCGAACCAGCCGATCGTGCAGGCGGAAATCCTCGAAACGATCGGCGCGACCTACGAGGGCCTGGGCGACTACGCTGCCGCGGTCCGGTTCGTCGCGGCGGGCCACGCCCTGCGCGAGCGACATCTGGGGAACCTGCACCCGGCGACGCTCATCAGCCTGGTCGATCTCGCCTTCGTCAACATGGCGGCATCGCGTCCCGGCGAGGGTGGCCGTCTGCTGTTTACCCTGGTGGAACGCTTTGAAACCGTCCTGGGTGACCTGCCCGCACCCGTCGAAGGACAGGATCCTCCTCCCGGTGAGGTCGCCTTCAGTGGTGCCCTGAAACGAATCGAACATCGGCTCGACCTGCGTCGCTTCATGATGCCGGCGATCTCGGTCGGCTTCACTGATGGAGCCCTGGCCCTGCTCTACCTTGTCCAGGGGACGCCGCGTGTCGAGCGGCTGGCTGAGTTGTGCGGGCGGCGCTTCGGTCCCGATGATCGCCGGACTCTGCTGGCCCGACTCCAGGTCGCCTTCTGCTACCACGGCATGGGCCAGGTCCAGCGGGCCTGTACGCTCTACGAGGAACTGTACGATCACGCCGGCAAGCTCTTTGATCCGGATGACTTCGCGCTGATGGGCATGCGCGAGGTCCTCGCGGTCGCCTATCATGCCCTGAACCAGCCACAGAAGCGTCTGAACGTGCTTCAGGCCGGCCTGCAGAGCAAGCGTCGAGCCCTGGGCAACGATCATCCGGCCACCCTGAACACGCTCACCAGCCTGGCCGATGCCTACTGGTCCACCGGCAAACAGTCCGAGGCCATCACCCTGATGGAGCAGGTCTGCCAGGCTCGGGTGAAGAACCTGGGGCCGACTCATCCCATGACTCATCAGGGCATCGACGACCTGGCCGAACTGTATCGGGTAGTGGGCCGACTCCCCGAGGCGATCGCCGCCTACGAGGCGGTGAAGCGATACGATGAGGCCGTGGTCTGGCAGCGCCAGTGGTTGCCGACCGTCAAGAAGCAGCACGGGGCCGACTCGGTCGCCCACGCCAACCTGCTGGCCCAGTTGGGTCTGAATCTACTCCGGCTGGAGAAGTGGGCCGACGCCGAGTCGATCCTGCAAGAGTGCCTGAGCCTCCGCGAGAAACGGGCACCGGACGCCTGGAACACGGCCAACGCGCGCTCGATGCTCGGCGGTGCGTTCCTCGGGCAGCAGAAGTATGCCAGGGCCGAGCCGCTCCTCTTGCAGGGCTACGAAGGGCTCAAGGCCACCGAGAAGAGCATCCCGCCACGGGCTCGCGATCGCCTGATCGAGGCGATCGATCGGCTCATCGATCTGTACACGGTGACGAAGAAGCCGACCGAGGTCGAGAAGTGGCGGGCGGTGAAAGTCACCGCAAAAAAGGGATCGCCGATGTAAGAGACTACACGGAAAGCGGCTCCCTCGCCCCCGGTACTCCGGGGGAGAGGGTTGGGGTGAGGGGGAATGCCTACGAAACCAGCGAAAACGAAGACCCCTCACCCCAACCCCTCTCCCCGGAGTACCGGGGCGAGGGGCTTTCCGTGCAGCCTCTCAGAGATCGTTCCGTCCGAGGCGCTCGGGCTCGGACAACAAATCGATCACCCGCCGTGGGTGTCCGAATCGACGAGCGCGTCCTCATCGACGACGGAGCGCAGGATCTCACGTCGCCAATCGACCGTGTGAACCGGCCAGCCCTGAACGCTCCAGCCGTCCCGGGACACCTCGAACGGCCGGCTGTATTCGTGGACATGTTCGACACAGGCCGACTCGGCGCGGGCCAGACCCTTTGGAGGCCGAAAGGCGTTGCCCTTGCGACGGACGATGCTGCCATTGTCGAGAATCGTGATCACGCAGGGTTCGCTCAGGTCGAGCATTCGCCAGGCGAGAATCTCATGACCGGCCGTGGCGAACCGCTCCTTCAGAGCGAACAGGTCGTAGCCGCAGGTCCGGGCGGCATCGGCGAACCAGGTCGTCGGCGCGAGCAGACGAAAGGCGAAGAGATTGGCCAGCGACTCGCCCAGCAGCGGAGCCGGCTGATCGGCCGGAAGCCCCAGTTCCTCCAGGATACGCGATTTGAAGTGGCGAGCGATTTCCTGGGCGGTGGTCCACTGCTGCCGTTCGGCGCTGACTTCACGGCGAGCCGTTCGACCACGTCCGGTGGTGTTCGCCTCCGTTGGGATGACCAGGCCAAGATGACGGCGAGCCAGGGTGAGAGCGTCCACCGGCGGTTCGTGGCACCCGGCCGCATCGAGCAGCTGGACGACCACGACATCGATGGCCTCGGTCAGTTCCTCGCGCGTCAGATCCTCGGTCATCGCTCGATCTCCACCGGCCGGGTATATCGGTGGATTAGAAGAGAAAACCAACGGCGGAACAAGGTCGGTAGGGCTCGCCACGATGACGGGGTTCCGGGCGACCGGATGGCTGAGCCCGGGAAGAGGCGGAAGGCCGGCCAGGAGATAGACGAACGCCGCGACGCCGGCCGGGATGAGCGGCTGCAACGGCGACCGGAAAGCGTACTCCGGAGCTGCGAACCACATCACACCGAAGGCAAGCCCGCCCGCGAGGCCGGCCACCACGACAGTCTGCCAGCCGAGACAGAGGCCGAGCAGACCCACGCCGACCAGCGTGACGAATATCCGCGAGCGGTCCACCGGCTCGTACAGCCAGCCCAGCAGGCCGCCGATCACCGCGCCGACGAGCAGTCCGGCCAGAGGATGAGGCGGATGCCACGCCAGCGACAGGAGCATGGCCGGCAGCAGGATCACCAGCGGAAACACGACCAGGCTCAGTGGAATCGGC
>CAYYJM010000305.1:0-6977 GCA_964471755.1 uncultured Alcaligenaceae bacterium | reverse complement strand
CCGCCCCTGTCTTGTCGGGGAAATCGAGTGACGCGGCCCGACTTCCAGGGTAGACTGCATCCATCTCCGCCTGCACCCCGAATGCGGTACGCCGATGCACACCCTGCCAATCCTCCTGCTCGGACTCCTCACCGCCTCCGCTCCGGCGGCCGAGATCGATTATCGCCGCGACGTCAAGCCGATCTTCCAGGCTCGTTGCGTCGCCTGTCATGGAGCGGTCAGTCAGAAGGCTCGCCTTCGTCTCGACGCCGCTCCGCTGATCCGCAAGGGCGGCCGTCATGGTTCTCCCGTCGTCGCCGGCAAACCGGAGGCATCGCTCCTGCTCGATGCCGTCCTCGGTCGCGATCGACCGCGCATGCCGCCGGAGGCCGACGGCGAGGGACTGTCCGAGAAGGAGATCGCCCGCCTCCGCGCCTGGATCGAACAGGGCGCGAAGATGCCCGACGAGGCGATTCCTGACGATCCCCGCCAGCACTGGGCCTTTCGGCCGCCTGTGCGGGCCGTGATCCCGGCTCATCCCGGTGGCAACGCCATCGACGCCTTCCTGGCCGCCGAGCGGGCGAAGGTCGGCACCACGTCGAACGGCCCGGCCGACCGGGCGACCCTCCTTCGCCGGGTGACGCTCGATCTGATCGGTGTGCCGCCGACACCGGCCGAGTTGCACGCCTTCCAGGCCGACAGCCGGTCCGATGCCTTCGAGCGCGTCGTCGAGCGACTCCTGGCCGATCCACGCCACGGCGAACGCTGGGGCCGACACTGGATGGACGTCTGGCGTTACTCCGATCCGTTCGGCCTGGGCGAGGAGTATCGCTACAGTCAGCGGCACATCTGGCGCTGGCGCGACTGGATCATCGAATCGCTCAACGCGGATCGGGGCTACGATCAGATGGTCCGCGAGATGCTGGCCGGCGACGAGATCGCTCCGACCGACCGCGACACGCTCCGCGCGACCGGCTACCTGGCCCGCAACTGGTACAAGTTCAATCGCAACGTCTGGCTCGCCGACACGGTCGAATACACCTCGGCCGGCTTCCTCGGCCTGACCTTCCGCTGCGCTCGTTGCCACGACCACAAGTACGACCCGATCAGCCAGCAGGACTACTACCAGCTGCGTGCGTTCTTCGAGCCGCACGACATCCGCATCGACCCGGTCCCCGGCGAGAAGGATCTCAAGAAGGATGGCATCGCTCGCGCCTTCGATGCGAAGCCGGACGCCCCGACGTACCTGTTCCGGCGCGGCGACGAGCGGCAGCCGGACACGGCGCATAAACTGTCGCCGGCCCTGCCGGCCTTCCTGGGCGGGCCGCCGCTGGTCATCGGGCCGGTGGCGTACTCGTCGGCGGATCATCTCCGGGCCCTGAAGCCGGCCGTCGCGGAGGCCCTGCGTCGGGCTCACGCCGACCTGGCCCACGCCGAGGACGAGATCCCCCGGACGCTGGCCGCGCTGCGTGATGCCGAGAAACGCCGTGATCGGTTCGACCTTGGTGAGAAGGTTCCCGAGGCCGAGGTGCCCGCATGGTTCCACGACACCTTCGCGAAGAAGTCGGACGCCTGGAAGATCGTCTCCGGTCAGTGGGCCTGGGAGAACGGCAAGCTCGTCGGCAAGCAGCCCGGCACGTTCTCGACGGTGAGCCTGACGCGGAACCATCCCGCGAACCTGATGGGCCGACTCCGCTACCGGACGATCGGTGGCCCGATCGGTTCCGTCGGTTTTTCCTGGGACGTCGCCGGCACCAGCTTCCAGGCCGTCTACGTCAACGCCGGCAGCGGCTCCGCCGTGCGCGCCTTCCATCGCGTCAACGGAGCCGACACCTACCCCGGCGATGGCGTCGTCGCGCACCCCGTCAAGCTCGGCCAGGAGGTGACGCTCGACTTCGCCGTTCGTGGCGATCGCCTCAATACCTGGGTCGATGGCCAGCTCCGCAACGTCTACAAGCTGCCGCGACCGCGACAGGCCGGCACCTTCACTCTCTGGACCCACCAGGCGACCGTCGAGTTCCTCGAACTGAAACTGCTCGAGCTGCCCGCGAGCGTCGTCCTCGTCGAGAAGGCCGGTGACAATCGGCCATCACCGCTGGCCGGTCGCGTGATCCTGACGAAGGAGGACGCCGACCGGGCGGTGACCCAGGCCGAGCAAGCTGTTCGCGCCGCGGAGGGTCGGCTCCGGCTCGCACGCCTGGAGATCGACACGATCCAGGCCCGGGCCGCCGCCGAGGAGGCGAAGTACACGTCGCCGCGCGACGAGGTCCGCTTCCAGGCCGCGGCCAGGTCGGCTGGCAAACTCGAACGCGAGGCCGCGATCCTGCGGGCCGACCTGGCCCGCGATGCGAAAGCCCTCGCTGCCGCGAAGGCCAGAGACGAGGCCGTCTACACTCCGCTCGCTCGCTTCGACACCGGCGGCAGCACCGGCCGGCGTCTGGCCCTGGCCAACTGGATCGTCGCTCGCACCAACCCACTGACCGCGCGTGTCGCCGTCAACCATGTCTGGATGCACCACTTCGGCACGCCGCTGGTGCCGACGCCGGGCAACTTCGGCCTCGCGGGGGGCAAACCGACGCACCCCGAACTGCTCGACTGGCTCGCCGTCGAGTTCATGGAATCCGGCTGGAGTCTGAAGCATCTGCATCGGCTGATCGTGACCAGCGATGCTTACCGGCTGAGTTCGACGCCGTCGCCGAGTCGGCAGCGTGATCCGGACAACCGCACGCTCTGGCGGATGAACCCGCGTCGAATGGAGGCCGAGGCCGTTCGCGACAGTCTGCTGTCACTGGCCGGCCAACTCGACCGGGCGATGGGAGGTCCGATCCTGAGCGAGAAGCTCGGCGCAACGTCGCATCGCCGGAGCGTCTACTTCCGATTCAACACCGAGTATCAGATGGACTTCCTGGAGCCGTTCGATCCGGCGAGTCCGACGGAGTGCTACCGTCGCCATGAGAGCGTGGTGCCGCAGCAGGCCCTCGCCCTGTTCAACAGTGCCCTCGCCCTCAATCAGTCGCGCCGCCTGGCGAAGCAACTGGCCGATCGGGAGTCGGGGCCGTTCGTCCGCGCGGCCTACGAGGCGATTCTGAGCCGACTGCCGACGCCGACGGAGGCCGTGCGATGCGAGACGTTCCTGCGTGAGCAGGCCGTTCTGTATGCGAGGCCGGGAACGCCGTTTCCGCCGGCTTCGGGCCAGGTGCTGCCGGCCGCGACTGATCCAGTCCAGCGAGCCCGCGAAGACCTGCTACAGGTGCTGCTCAACCATAACGATTTCGTCACGATCCGGTGAAGCGAAAGGCGAGCGTGGGGCGTCAGCCCCATGACTACCGGAACGCTGCGAAGTCGAAGACTCATGGGGCTGACGCCCCACGCTCGCCAAAGAGACGCTGCGAAGTCGAAGACTCATGGGGCTGACGCCCCACGCTCGCCAGGAGACGACCATGAATCCCACCCGCCGTACCTTCCTCGCTGACGTCGGCCTCGGCTTCACCGGCCTGGCCCTCGGAAACCTTCTCCACGCCGACACCGTCGGCGCTCAGCTTGACTTCGCCCCGAAGGCGAAGGCCGTCATCTGGCTCTTCTTCATGGGCGGGGTCAGCCACCTGGAGAGCTTCGACCCCAAGCCGGCCCTGACCAAGCACGCCGGTCAGACCATCGAGGCGTCCCCCTTCAAGAAGGCCGTCCTCGAATCGCCGTTCTACCGCAAGAACGTTCAGGACTTCACCGGCACGCCCCGCGGCCTGATGAACAAGATCCTGCCGACCCAGATCGGCTTCAAGAAGCATGGCCAGAGCGGCATCGAGGTCTCCGACTGGTGGCCCCACCTGGCGACCTGCGCCGATGACATGGCCTTCGTCCGGTCGATGTGGACGACCGACAACGACCACGCCGCCCAGCTCCAGTTCCACACCGGTCGGCACGTCTTCGAGGGTTTTCAGCCGACCATCGGAGCCTGGGTCCACTACGCGCTCGGCTCGCTCAGCGACAATCTGCCGAAGTTCGTCGTCCTGGGCAATCCGCCCGGCGACTGCTGCGGTGGCGTCGCCGCTCACGGTGCCAGCTATCTCGGCCCCGAACACGCCGGCATCCCGCTCCGCGTCGATCCGAAGAATCCGCTCCCCTTCGGCACTCCCGGAGCAACCGTCACCCGCGAGGGCCGGGAGAAGCAGCTCGATCTGCTGCGTGACCTGAACGGCCTGGCCGGCGTCGAGTACCCGGACGACCCGGTACAGCGGGCTCGGGTCAAGTCCTACGAGCTGGCCGCCCGGATGCAGCTGGCCGTGCCGGAGGTGATGAACTTCGACGCCGAGTCGGCGGCCACGAAGAAGCTCTACGGCCTGGACAACCCGAAGACGACGGCCAACGCCCGCCAGTGCCTGGCCGCTCGCCGACTGGTCGAGAAGGGCGTCCGCTTCGTCCAGGTCTACGACGGCGGCGGCGGTGGCGGCGGCTGGGACGCCCACAGCAAGCTCCTCGCCAACCACAGCGCCAACTGTGGTCGCGTCGATCAACCCATCGCCGGCCTGCTCAAGGATCTCAAGCAGCGCGGCCTGCTCGACGACACGCTCGTCGTCTGGGCGACGGAGTTCGGCCGGACGCCCGGCGGCGAGAGCAGCGACGGCCGGGACCACCATCCCTACGGTTTCAGCGTCTGGCTGGCCGGAGCCGGCATCAAGGGCGGTGTCGTCCACGGTGCGACCGACGAGATCGGCTTCCACGCCGTCGAGCATCGTCACTATGTGACCGACGTTCACGCGACCGTGCTGAAGTTGCTCGGCCTCGACTCGCACCGGCTGGAGATTCCCGGCCACAAGCGGCTCGAAGTGGATTTCGGCAAGCCGATCGATGCCATCCTGGCGTGACCTGATTGCCGGGAGGGCGAGGCTCCTGCCGAGCCGGTCGGGAAGAAAGAGGCTCGGCAGGAGCCTCGCCCAACAAGTAGCACCCACGTTAGACGGAGCATTCGCTGTCGCTGGCGCGTCCGGCTAACGGCAAACGGATCCGATTCCGCCGTTTCGTCGCCCTCCCCTGGTGAGGATCGCCGTCGGCTGATATAATGCCCCTGTACACCCCCAATGAGGCCGGGTCATCGTGACTCCCCTTGCGGAGTGGACTCTCTATTTTCGGTTGGTAGCACTTCGGTACGTCGAGCCCGTCCAGCTGCGGAGGGACGATCCGACCGGGTGCGGAAGGGACTAGCGGCTGCATGGTCAACAGGAACTTGATGCGCCAGTTCGGCGGCTCCGAAGAACAGGAGGCCAGGGATCTGGCTGCGGCGTTCGGCGTCCAGGACGTCCAGCACGGCATCGACGAATTCTATCATGGCGAGAGCCAGGTCTTCGAGGTCAACAAGATCGTCAAGGGACGCGTGACCCGCATCGATGGTGAGGAAATCATCGTCGATGTCGGTTACAAGAGCGAGGGCATCATCCCGCGCAGCGAGTGGTATGACGAGGGCCAGGATCGCATCGTCGAGCCGCAGGTCGGCGACGAGGTCAAGGTACTGCTCGACACCGTCGAGGATGAAGGCGGCTCGATCGTCCTCTCCTACCGCAAGGCCAAGCGCCAGGAGGAGTGGGAACTCGTCATCGAGAAGTACAAGGAAGGCGACGTCGTCAGCGGCATGGTCACCCGCAAGATCAAGGGCGGCCTGCTGGTCAATATCGGCGTCAACGTCTTTCTGCCCGCTTCTCAGGTCGATATCCGCCGGCCGCCGGACATCGCCGCCTACATTGGCAACGCGATCGAGTGCAAGATCCTCAAGATCGACGAGGCTCGCCGCAACATCGTCGTCTCGCGTCGCAAGCTGCTCGAAGATCAGCGCGAGGAGATGAAGAAGAAGCTCCTGGGCGAGATCGAAGTCGGCCAGATCCGTACCGGCGTCGTCAAGAACATCGCCGAGTTCGGCGCGTTCGTCGATCTGGGCGGCATCGATGGCCTGCTGCACATCACCGACATGAGCTGGGGGCGGGTCAACAACCCCCACGAGGTCGTCAAGATCGACCAGCAGCTCGAGGTCTACATCCTCAATGTGGACAAGGACAAGGAAAAGATCGCCCTGAGCCTCAAGCACAAGACGGCCAGCCCCTGGCAGAACGTCGCCGACCGCTACCCGGTGGGCAGCCGCCACACGGGCGAGGTCGTCAACGTGATGAGCTACGGGGCCTTCGTCAAGCTCGAGGCGGGCATCGAGGGGCTGGTCCACATCAGCGAGATGAGCTGGACCAAGCGCATCAACCATCCCTCCGAGCTGGTCTCCATCGGCGACCAGATCGAGGTGCAGGTGCTGAACATCAACAAGGAGAAGCAGGAAATCTCCCTGGGGATGAAGCAGACCCAGCCCAATCCGTGGGACAAGGTCGCCGAGCGTTATCCGCAGGGGACCGTCGTCTCCGGCGTGGTCCGCAACCTGACCAACTACGGTGCCTTCATCGAGATCGAGGAGGGCATCGACGGCCTGCTGCACGTCTCGGACATGAGCTGGGTGCGCAAGGTGGCCCACCCGTCGGAGGTCGTCCAGAAGGGCGACAAGGTGACGTGCATCGTGCTGAACGTGGATCAGGAGCGGAAGCGTATCGCTCTCGGTCTGAAGCAGATGAACAACGACCCGTGGGAAGGCGACATCCCGGGCCGGTACAAGCCGAACGAAATGAAGACGGGCAAGGTCACCAAGCTGACGAACTTCGGCGTGTTCGTCGAGCTGGAACCGGGCCTGGAAGGTCTGCTCCACATCTCGGAGTTGGCCGATCACAAGGTTGAGAGCCCCGATGACGTCGTCAAGGTCGGCGACGAGATCGAGGTCAAGATCCTGCGTGTGGACGTCGGCGAACGCAAGATCGGCCTGAGCCGCAAGCGCCTGGGTCAGGACGACGAGGAGGTGTCCGAGTAGACGCCCACCGAGGAGACGTCGGCTCCGACGCAGAATGGTCCGCAGCGTGAACTGCGCGGCGGCACCGGTGGCGGCCGTCGGGTTGAGCAGGCCGACGTAGCTGGTCAGC
>CAYYJM010000304.1:0-7034 GCA_964471755.1 uncultured Alcaligenaceae bacterium | reverse complement strand
AGCAGAGCTAACCCACCAAGCTACTTCTTCGTGCCGTTGATGCCTCGGGCACTGGTGTGGTATCATAATTCCACAGATTCGAGGATCGAGGCATGCCCTACTCGTCCGTGATTTGGGATCTCGAGGATGACTCGGACGGGAACGTCCAGCATATTGCCTTGCACGGTATCACCCAGGACGAGGTCGAGGAAGTCCTCCAGAACGCGATGGACGCGGACATCAGCCAATCCTCGGGCCGACCGATCGTGTTCGGGGACACCAGCACCGGCAAGCACATCCTGGTCGTCTTTGAGGAGATCGACGCCGACACCGTTTACCCGATCACGGCTTACGAAGTCCCACCGAGGTAATAGTCATGGCAATGAAGCGCATTTCCCGCGGCCGGAAACTGACGCCGGAAGAGGCGGCCAGGTATCGGCAAGTTCGCGAGCAGGTCGCCGAGGAACTGCCGGAACTGGTCGGACGACATCAGGAACGGTTGGCGATCCTCGAACAGTTTCGCGAATTGTTCGAGCAGTTAAAGGCCGCGCGAGAAGACAAGGGGCTGAGCCTGGCCGACCTGGCCGACGCCACCGAGATGGACCGCTCGGCCCTGTCGAAGCTCGAATCGGGCCAGCGCCTCAACCCGACCCTGGAGACGCTCGCCCGGTATGCGGAAGCCGTCGGCAAGCGACTGGTGATCAGCCTGGCGGATACCGAGTAACGGTCCCTTCAGGCGGTCGTCCCGGCCGACCGCACCATCAACTCGTTCACCCGCCGGGCGAACGCGGCCGGATCTTTCAGACGCGAACCCTCCGCCAGCACCGCCTGATCGTACAGCACCCGCGCGAACAGCTCGCAACGTGGGTCCGACGCCGTCTTCGCGTGCAGGTCACGCAGGGCGACCACAGTCGGATGCGTCGGGTTCAGTTCCAGGATGCGCGGCACCGGCGAATCGTCGCCGAGCTTGCCCATGCGCTGCATCAGCCGTTCCATGTGAGCCGACATGCCTGCGGCCGACACCAGGCAGCAGGCGCTCTCCTTGAGCCGACTCGACAGACGCACATCGGCCGCCTCCGTCAGCACCGTCTTGAGGTACGCCAGCAGCGGCGCGAACGACGCATCCTCGACCGGCGGGGCGGCCGTCGCGCCGCGGTCCAGGGCGACCAGGTCATGGCCGCGATACTTCGGCAGCGACGACACCACCCACTCGTCGATCGGCTCCGTCAGGAACAGCACGTCCCGACCCTCGGCTCGCACCGTCTCCAGGTAGGGCGAATGCTCCACCTGGCCGCGTGTCTCGCCGGTCAGGTAGTAGATCTCCTTCTGGTTGACCGACATCGCTCCGGTGTAGGCTTCCAGGGTCGTGAACTGGCCCGTTGGCGTCGCGGCCGACTCGAACAGCAGCAGGTCGGCGATCTTCTCGCGGTTGGCCGCGTCCCGGGCGATGCCCTCCTTGAGGATCGTGCCGAACTCGGCGAAGAATTTCACATACGCATCGTACTCGCTGGACCGGAACTCCTCCAGCCGGCGGAGCAGCGACCGCGTCAGCTCCCGGCGAATTTTCTCCAGGATCGGGCTCGCCTGGAGGATCTCGCGCGACAGGTTCAGCGGCAGATCGGAGCAATCGACGACGCCGACGACGAAGCGCAGATACTCCGGCAGCAGTTCCGGGCAGTGGTCCAAGATCAGAACACGCTGGATGTACAGACGTGGACCGAACTTCTGCTCGCCGAAGCGCATCGCCATCGACTGCTGGGCCGGTACGAAGAGCAGCACGCGGAACTCGTTCGCGCCCTCGGCCGTGTAGTGCAGCACGCCGGCCGGCTTCTCCCAATCGCCGCTGAGTTGCTTGTAGAACTCGGCGTACTCCTCCGCCGTCACCTCGTTTCGGCCGCGCAGCCAGAGCGCCTTCTGCGCGTTGAGAACGTCCTCGACGACCGTCTTCTGCTTCGTCGTCGCGTCTTCCTGCTCGACATCCATGACGACGGGATGTTCCAGGAAATCGGAGAACTTCTTGACGATCGTGTGCAGGCGATTCGGGTCAAGGAACGAGCGGAACTCCGACTTGAGGTGGAGAATCACGTCGGTGCCGCGTCTCGGTTTCTCGATCGTCTCGACGGTGTACTCGCCGAGACCGTCGGACTCCCACAGGACCGCCTCGGTCGGCGGCACGCCGGCGGCACGCGAACGCACGGTCACCCGGTCGGCGACCATGAACGCGGAGTAGAAGCCGACGCCGAACTGGCCGATCATCTCCGGTCGGGTCTGATTCTGGGCCAGGCCGGTCAGGAAGGCCCGCGTGCCGGAGTGGGCGATCGTCCCGAGGTTCTCGACGGCCGAATCGCGCGTCAGGCCGATGCCGTTGTCGGAAATCGTCAGCGTGCCGGCGGTCGGATCGGCGGTCAGCTTGATCTTCCAGACCTTGTCGTCTTCGAGCAGGTGTTCGTGGGACAGGGCGTCGAACTTGAGCCGATTGATGGCGTCGCTGGCGTTGGAGATCAGCTCACGCAGGAAGATTTCCGGGTTCGAGTAGAGCGAGTGGGTGATGATGTTCAGCAGTTGCTTCAACTCGGCGCGGAATTCGTGCTTCTCGGTGGCGTGCGCGTCCTGTGACATGGCGTTGTCCCTCGTCTCGATCCGGAATCCGAAAGGGAGATTATAGCGAAACGCGATCGGCTCACCGCCCCAGAAGGTAGCGGTGCGGATCGACCTCGTCGCGGAGCAGGCGCAGTTCCTCGCTCGTCGGAGTCGGCGTCTGGTCCAGCGTCGCGCGGACGAGCAGCTCGAAGCCGGTCCGCTCGCGTACCTGATCGAGCGTCACACCAGGATGCAGGCTCTCGACCTGCATGCGCTTCGTGGCGTCGTCATAGGCCATCACGGCCAGGTCAGTGATGACGCGGTACGGTCCCGAGCCGGCCGGCAGTCCGGCCGCCTCGCGCGCTCCGGGTCCGGTCAGGTAGCCGGGCGTCGTGCGGAAATCGAGCTTCTCGACGAAGCGGCGTTTGTCGTGATGGGTCACGACCAGGATGCGCCAGCAGAGCGAGGCCAGATCGTTGGCTCCACCGGAGCCGGGGAAGCGCACCTTCGGCCGGGCGTAGTCGCTGCCGATCATCGTCGAGTTGAGATTGCCGAAGGCGTCGATCTGGGCTCCGCCGAGGAAGGTGTAATCGATCATGCCGCGCTGGCAGGTTTCCATGATGTCGGCCATGCTGGTGGCCATGACGGCGCGATGGAACGTCCGCGAGTCGCCGACGCTGATCGGCATGGTGGGCAGTTGTGGCGCGACGCCGCCGGCCTCGAAGAGGATGACCAGGTCCGGGGCGTGCGACCGCTGCGCGAGCATGGCCGCGGCGCAGGGCACGCCGGTGCCGACGGCGACGGTTCGGCCATTCTCCAGGCTGCGAGCCGCACAGCAGATCATCAGTTCCATCGCGGTGTAGGACATGGCTCACCTCAGCTTGAACAGTCGTCGGGTATTGTCCACCAGAATGGTCCGTGCCAGGGCGACGGCTCGCTCCTCGCTCAGGTGACCCGGTCGGACGAAGTCCTCGGCCAGCACCCGGGCCAGGATGCGCCGGTACATGGCGAACTTCGGCAGACAGAACTCGAGCTTGTACGCATCACTGTAGTAGCCGATCTGCTTCGTCTTCGGCACCGCCTGGAGTCGGCCGCGCAGGTCGTGTTCGATGTAGACCGGAATGTTCGAGTACCACCAGTGGCCGTTGGTGACGACGTTGGGGAAGATCCACGCGTAGCTGGCCAGCTCCTGGTTCTGGGCGCTGGTCAGCACGCTGATGCAGAACGGCACGTCGAGGAAGGCGTTGAACAGAGCCCGGTACTGAATCAGCGACGTTCGCTGATCGAACAGGTCCTGACCCTGGAAGACGCCCGTCTCGTAGACACGCCGGTTGACGCCGATCATCAGATCGAACGGCAGGCCGAACTCCCGGCAGTGTTCAGCCAGCAGCCACAACGTCGAGCCCGGAGCGATCTGGTCGCCCTGCGGCGCGTGCGGCACGAAGTCCGGTGTCAACGAGATGGCACAGGCCCGGGCCCCCTTGCTCGTGAAATGCTCGAACAGCTTGCGGATCGCCCGGCGCAGAGACGCTCCGTCGCCGACCTCGATGCCGGTCGCCTTCGCCAGGCGTTGCCGCGTGGCCGGCTTGTCGAGATGGAAGACAAGATCGTCGGTTCGCAGACACGGGACGTAGCGGGCGGTGTCGAACCCGGTCAGCGGATCGTCGAAGTCGTTGGTCAGAAAGACCTGAGCCAGGCCCGAGCGTTTCAGCACCTGGTCGTCCCAGTCCGGAGCCTTCATGCGCGTCTCGGCCTGCTTCCAGAGGAAGTCGGCGTCTGCGGCGGTGATGCGGGGTCCCTCGAAGCCGAGGAAGGTGCGGGCGATGTCGAGAAACCACTGCGCCTGGGCGGTGTTGTCGTAGGTCTGATCGAGGTAGCCGAGGATGGTCTTGCAGCGTTCGCGTGGGTCGAAGTCGGCGGCCAAGCAGGTCCGCGGCATCCCGGCCGAGTGGGCCAGCTCGGTGTAGTAGTGGTAGCCGAGAATCTCGTCGAGGCTGCGCGCCGCCGGGCTGTGCGGGTTGATGTGCGTGTGCGGATCGACCAGCGTCATCCCGGCGATCTGCTCATACAGCGAAGATTGAAGCGTATCCACGAGGCGTTCCTCCGCAGCCGGTCAGATTTACAATCCGTTGTAACCGTTACAACCAATCCGGTCGGATTGCAAGAGGCTGACGGCCCGAGATGGAGCATGACGATCGCCGTAAACCATAACAGAGGCAGAGAGTTCGGTGCGATCCAGCGGTCTCGACGCGATTTTCGGCACGGCGGATGCATATGGGATAGATCAATCGCAGGCTGTCAGGGCCGCGTCCCCCCACAATCCTGACGATTCCCCTCTCCTGCCCTGCGATGACCCCCGATGGTGGGGCACCCCTCCTTTCCCCCGGAGGGGTGCCTCGATTTTTGGGACTCCCCCGGCTTTCGCCGGGGGCTCGCCGAAGGGTTCGCCGGGGGCTCGCCAGATTCGCCAGTCAATCCAGCCGCAGGCTCGCCCACGCGGCAGCCAGGAACGCCGCTCCAAAGCCGGTCAGCACCAGGCAGGCCCGCACCACGATGTCGATGTTCGGCACGTACGTCGGATCGGCCGTCAGCAGTTCGCGGTAGGCGCTCAGGGCCCAACCGTGCGGCGTCAGCAGTGTCATCGACTGCGTCTGTTCCGGCATCAGATCCCGCGGCAGGACGCAGCCGCCGATCAGGGCCATGATCAGCACCGGCACCGCGCCGTACAGAGCCACTTGAGCCTCCGTCCGGGCGACGGCCGCCACGAGCATCGCCAGGCCCATCGCCGCCAGCGACGTCGTGAAGACGACCGGCAGAATCCACAGGGTCTGATACCACAGGGGCCACTCGTCCGGGCCCCAGCGCATGCCGAAGATCAGTTTGCCGGCCACGAGCAGAAACGCACCCTGGCCCAGCGACAGCAGGAAGTACGGAATCAGCTTGCCGAGCAGGAGGTCGGTCCGGGTGATCGGAGCCGTCCGCAGCCGCTTGAGCGTGCCCTGCTGACGCTCGGCGACGAAGACCCAGCCGACGTTCAGGACCAGGAAGAAGGTGAACATGACCGTGTAGGACGGCACCAGAATCTGGTAGCGAGCGGCACCGCGACGGAGCAGGCCGATGCCCTCGCCGCCGTCCTGCGGTTTGCCCTCGCGTGCCTCGGCCTTCGAGCGGGTCAACTCCGCCCACGTCAGGCCAGTCAGGTCGTAGTTCTCGAACTGCTTGGTCAGGGCCGCCTGGACCCCCTCGCCGACCTTGCGGCGGTACTCGGCCGCCTTCGCCGGGTCGCTGCCGGCGGCCATGTTGAGCAGTTCGCCGAGTGTCTTCTTGTCGCCCAGCGGCTTGATCGTCGTGAAGCCGATCTTGACCTCCGGGCCGGGAATGTTGACCTCCTCGCCCAGCAGTTTGATGAAGCTCTCGTCGGAGAGCTTGCCGAAGGCCCGGCCGATCATCAGCGGCAGCAGCACGCGCAACATGCTGACCTGGGCGACCTGCTCGATGACGGCCGCGTTGGCGATCTGCTGCGAGTCGGACAGCAGTTCGACGCCGACGCGATCGAGGTAGACGCCATCACGGTAGAACGGATTGAGGCCATCGCGCAGGAACGAGCAGCGCTCGACGCGCTCACTGAACTCCGACTGGAAGATGAGGATCCCCGCTCGCTTGTGTTCGCGGATCATCTGCCGGGCTTCCTCGACGGAGCCGAGTCGCTCGACGATGACGCCGCCGGTCTCGGCCAGATCCTGCATGACGACCTGGCCCCAGTTCTCCTTGCCGGCGATGGAGCAGGGACCGTCGTCGAGGTTGACGACGGCGATGCGCAGGCGTTCCTTCTGGCCGAAGCTGTCGCCCAGGAGCATGCCGAGGATGAGGACGAACAGCAGCGGCAGACCGAGCAGGATGAGGGCCGCCAGCCGATCGCGTACGAGCAGGCGGATTTCCTTCCTGGCCAGCGTCCAGATCGGCATGAGAGGCTCCTCGACGGTGGGACGGCCTCCGCTTAATGTACGGCCTCGTTCCGCCTCCGCAAGTCTGGTGTGGTTCGTGAAGTCGGCCCGTTGACGCTCGCCGACGTGATCGCTATGGTAAACGTTTTACTCCGCCACACCCGATAGCGAAGGTACTCCAGGCGATGGTTCGCAAGAAGCTCGGAAGAGGTCGCAAGAATCGCTGCCGGTTTTGCACCAAGGAAGGCTGCCCCCGGCCGGCCTTCGTCGATTACAAGGACGTGCAGACGCTGAAGAAGCTCTGCACCAGCCAGGGCAAAATGTTCAGCCGAAAGCGTTCCGGCAACTGCGCCGCCTTTCAGCGGGCCGTCAAGGACGCCGTCAAGCGGGCTCGCTTCATGGCTCTGCTCCCCTACGTCGGCGAGTAATTCACGGAGGGGCCCGGCGAGCGGCCCCCGTCAGGGGGCTGCGTCTTTTCCCTGGCGAAGACTCAGCCCCCTGACCGGGGCCGCTCGCCAGGGGCCTCACCCT
>CAYYJM010000303.1:0-7053 GCA_964471755.1 uncultured Alcaligenaceae bacterium | reverse complement strand
CGCGTCGGGATCGGATCGAACTTGTGATCGTGGCAGCGGGCACACCCGAGCGTCAGCCCGAGCAGGGCGCTGCCAGTCGTGGTGACCATGTCGTCCAGCTCGTTGAAGCGCTGCCGGATGCGCTCTTCTTCGAGCAGATTGTCGGGTAGCGGAGAACTGGGACCGGCCGCC
Organism: uncultured Alcaligenaceae bacterium; assembly: GCA_964471755.1. GTDB lineage: Bacteria > Planctomycetota > Planctomycetia > Gemmatales > Gemmataceae > CAYYJM01. Next base: position 6,882 of record CAYYJM010000303.1, on the reverse strand, counting down.
AGGAATCCCGTCGCGGCGATGGCCCGAGGAACGGTGGGCTTGATCTCGTCGCCGGCCAACTGCCAGCGGACGAACGTGTCGAACGCCAGATCGTCGTTGAGAGCCTGGATGACGAAGTCGCGGTACTGGTAGGCGTTCGGCCGATCCGCGTCGCTCTCGTAGCCGTCGCTGTCGGCATAGCGGGCGACATCGAGCCAGTGCCGGCCCCAGCGTTCGCCGTAGTGCGGGCTGGCCAGAAGTCGATCCACGAGCGCCTCGTAGGTGGCCTCCGGATCCGGCGCTGCGATGAACGCCGCGATCTCGTCCGGCGTCGGTGGCAGCCCGGTCAGATCGAAGGTGATTCGGCGGATCAACACCCGAAGTTCGGCCGGCGATGCGGGTGTCAGGTGCTTCGCCGCCAACCCGGCGAGGATGAATCGGTCGATGACTGTGCGAGCGCCGGCCTGAGCGGCGGGCGGTTCGATCCGGGCCAGCGGCCGGAAGGCCCAGTGCTGACGGTCGGCCTCGGTCACCTTCAGTTCCAGCCGCTGGCCCGGAACCGACGCGACCGCGCCGCGCGGCCACACGGCCCCGGTCTGGATCCACTTCCGCACCGCTTCGATCTGAGCGGTTGACAGGCCGGTGTCACCGGGCGGCATCCGCACGGTGGCATCGGTGGTGGTCAGCCGGCGTATGACCTCACTGGCGTCGGGCTTACCCGGCGTGACGGCCGGCGAACCGGAGTCGCCCTTGCCCAGCAGTCCTTCCCGGCTGTCGAAACGGAGCCCGCCCCGCTGCTTGCTCGGCCCGTGACATTTCAGGCACTTTGCCGAGACGATGGAGCGGACCTCCGAGGCCGCTTCCGCCTCGCCCGCCGTCGCCGTGGAACCGGGGAGGATGGCCAGGAAGAGTGCCGTCAGGAAGAGGGCCGGATTGGGATGTCGGCGGGATCGTGGTAATGTGAACATGACCACCACCGTAATCGGCTCCCGAACCATCGTCAAGTGGGTATCTTGCCGCACTTCGGAGAAGGGAGGCAGTTCCGACGCAACTCCGGGGTTTGTAACTGTTACCGGACGAATGTAAATTGTGCAGAGCCCCTCACCTGCTCTTTTTCTTGACCCGAGATCCGGTTATATCGCATCCACGCTTGACGGCCAGGGATCGGCCGGAAGCCAGGACAAGGAGCAGAGCATGGGCAAGGAAGCTCGGCTGAGTCTGGGTATTTTTCTGGCGTTACTTGCCCTGATGGCCTGCCCGGCCCGTGCCGGAGCGGGGTGAGGCCCCACTGGGTGCCCCCCCTTCGGCGGTCCGCCGATGTTCGCGCAGCAGATGCCCATGTCGATGAACTTCCCACCCCAACAGATGCAGATGCAGATGCCCCAGATGCAGATGCCTCAGATGCAAATGCCCCAGTTGGCGCGGCAGCAGATGCCCCGACAACAGGTTCCGGGCGGCTACCCGGCCGGCCAGGGGATGATGGCCCAGCAACCGCCTCCGCCGGCGCGCTGGCCCACGACGCACGGACAGCCGGTTCCGGCACGGCCCGCTCCGATGGCCCAGGTGCAGGCTCCGCCACCATCACCCCAGCCAGCGGCAACGCTCCGGCCTCCGGTGGTGCGCGGCGTTTCGGCCGAGGTGACGGCGTTCAGCATGCCCTCGCCCGAATCGCTGCACATTGACGCGACCAGTCGCGTCTCCGCTGGCGTCGATTGGACCTCCGTTCGTGGTCAACTCGCCCGACTCCGGGCGACCGGGTTCCAGCTGGAGACCTTGCCCGAAGGAGGCTGCCGGTTCGCCTGCCAGGTGCCGGACAGTAACAATCAACTGCGTCGGCTGGAAGGCCGGGGTAGGGACGAGGCTCAGGCCATCCAGGCTTGCCTGGCTCAGGCAAATCGATGAGCCTGCGGGAGCAAGACCGCCATGACCGACCGCTTGCATCAGGTGACCGACAGGGTCGTGGAACGCGCCCGGGCTCAGGGGTTTACCCTGCCGGGCGAGGTGCAGGAGGAACTGACCGCCGCCGGGCTGGAGCCGGATCTCTGGAAGGACGTCCTGGCCCTGGCCCGCTCCTCCCTTCTCTACGAGGGGGGGAAATACTGGTATCGCGCCCGCCTCGGCGAACGGGCCGCCCGTCAGAAGACCCGTCTCGATGTCGTCGTCGAGGCGGTCCGTCCCATCATCCAGCAGCACCGCCAACTCTCCGCCGAGCGACGTGGCGAGGAACGCATCGACTTCATCCATCCCGTCGTGCTGATTGGCGAGGACGATCAGGAACACCACGTCCTGACCCGCGATCTCTCGGTGACCGGCGTTCGCCTGATCGGCACGCGTCAGTTACTGGGCCAGAAGGTCCGTCTGCGGCTGGATCGACCCGGTTCGGACACCCCCTGGACCTTTCGCGTGCAGATCCTGTGGACGTGCGCCGTCGGCGACGATCTGTTCGAGAATGGCGGGGTCTTCCTCGACGTGGAAGCGTGAGGCAAGAAAAGAACGGGGTCGCGGCCAGTCACGAATCGAAACGCTCGATCCGGACTGTTGCCCCCCAGCTGCCGCGACCCCGTTGGCTCCGACAATGTACATGAGAGCATCATCTGTCTTGTACTCAGGACCGAGTCGTGACGCCAGCAAAAATTTACCACTTGTCGTGGGATTTTCCCGGAGCGTACAACCGCGTCCGTCAGGTGTCGAACAGAGGCGGTAGACCTCGGCCACGCGGTGGATCTTCCTGGCCCTCCGTCGTCGGTTCTTCTGCTTCAACTGACGGTGCATCGTCACTCGCTGGCGCGGCCTCCGTCTGAAAGGCACCGCCGACGAGAGTACGCGGCGGCCGTTCCTGCGCTCCAGAGAGGGCCGCGCCAGGGTTGGCCGCCGCCGTGGTTGTCGCCGTCCACAGGCTGGCGTTCAGCGGCAGCGACTGGGTCGGTGGACTCTGCACGCACTCCGTCTCGGCCGCGACCGGCGGATAACGAGGCGGCACCTCCGGCGGCGGTTCGCCTTCGGCCAGGGCCGGGACCGGTTCCGGCTCCGTCGGCTCCTCGGGCTTCACCTCGACCGGTCGCTCCATCGGCCGGGACTGAAGTTGCTCCAGACGGCGCAGCACCTCGTTGAGTTGCTCGACGATGCGCCGATTGTCCTCGATGAGCTGCTCGGTGTTCCGGTGCGTCCGGGTGCCAAGGTCGAGCAGAGCGTTGAGTTTGGCCCCGTTGGCCACCAGCAGATTCTGCATCTCGCCGAGCATCTGACGCTGAGCGGCCGTCAGGCCTCCTTCGCGCTGGAGCATCAAACGCTGGAAGAGTTTCTCGTCGCTCTCCAGGTGCTTGCTGAGGAAGTAGCGAGCCGCGAGCGCAAGCAGAGGCCAGCCGTCCTCACGCAGCAGGAGAAAGCGGCTCAGGTACGGATACTCCTCGGCCTGGAAGTACCGGCCGATCGCCTCGATCGAACGCCACTCGGCCGCGACGAGTTCCTCGGTGGAGACGAAACCCGCGAACTGCCCCGTCTCCCGGGCCAGGGCGTCGGGCTGGAGAAATCCCCCCGTCGTCAGGCCGGCCTGTCGCGCCCGTTGCAGATCGGTTCGACTGCGATCGCGAAATTCCTCGACGCTCAGACCGACACGCTCGCCGGCCGACAGGCCCTGGAGCAGGGCAAGCACCCGAGACCGGAACGACTTCACCTCGGTGGTGATGAATTGGCGGCCGAGCCGATCCCAGAGACCTTCGCCGGAGAGGCTGACCTCCAGCGCCTGCCAGGCCTGCTGATGAGCCTTCCGAAGCGCCTCCTGGAGTCGATCGCTCTCCGTGGAGAACATGCCCGTCAGGAATCGGTTCACCGGATCGATGGCGGCAACGCCTTCTTCGAGACCGACGGCGTACAGGGCCCCTTTCACCACCTGACGCAGGGCCAGGCCCGCGAAGCGCAGCAGGAGCGACATGAAGCCTCCTTGTGGCCATCAGTCAGCGGCCGGGAAGTCGATGCTCTGGTGGATACGCCGATCCCGGACTTCGAGAATGAAATACGGCGAGCCGGCCGGCAGGGTGAAGGTCAGTCTCGCAGGGAGGCCATCGTTGCTCTTCCAGACGACCTGGCCGGCCGCATCGTAGACGACCCCGGCCGGAGCGACGAAGCTATGCTCCTGCACGACCTCGGCGAAGATCTCGACCAGGGCCCGCATCTCGGCGGCGATCTTGTGATCCCAGATGTCCACTTCGGTGCCGGTGTCGAGGTTGTCCAGCGCGAGCAGCTGAGCCTTGTCGATCCGGGTGCCGACGCCGATCAGGACGCACTTGACCGGCGGCCGTCGCCCCGCCGCGATGTCCCGGGCCAGGGTGCGCGTGTAGCGCTGCACGGCCGGCAGGTCGTCGAGGACGCCATCGGTCACGAACAGGTAAATGCCGCGCGGAGCCTCGGCGAAGCGATCGACGAAATACTGCACGGCCGGCAGCAGATGCGTCTGCTGACCGAAGGACATCGACTTCGGCCCGCCCAGGGTCAGGGTGCGGCACTCGTCCTCGGTGAAGTCGCCGACCACTTCCAGGGCGTGACCGTCGCCGCCGGCCCAGTACAGAACAGTGGTTCCGCCGTCCGCGTCGAGGCCGCCGGCCAGGTAGGCGATGAACTCGCGGGCCAGCGGTTCGACGATGTTCTCACTGGTCCGAAGATGGCCCAGGCGACAGGCGTCGGCAATCGCCTCCGGCTTGAACAGACTGACCCGGCAGCCGTCCTGGACCCGTCGCGTCAGCCAGCCACGCGCGGCGTACTGTCTGGCCACCTCGGGCGGCAGGCTGCCGAGCAGTTCTCGGCCGAACCAGCCGCGCATCGACGCGCTGGCATCAAGGGCGACGCCGGTCTGCCAGCCCTCGGCGTCCTTGCCGTGCGGCTCCATCAGGATCGTGACCTGGACGTGGATCTCGTCACCGACTCGACGCAGGTAGACCTTGCCGAACTCGGGAGCCGTCTGCTGGCTCGGGAGCGAATAATCCTCGACCGGACCGCTCTCCTCGCCGAAGTAGCGGTTGAAGATGGTCATGGCGCTCCCGTAGCTCCGAGCAGGTAGGGCGGAATATCCTGAACGACGTTGTTCCCTGGCGTGTGGATCACGAAGCGCCGCTGCCCGGCCGGCAGGATGAAGCGGAACTTGCCCGGCATGCCGTCGGTCCAGCGGCGCAGGACCTTGCCCGTCCCGTCCTCGACATGGCCATGTGGCCAGATCACCTTCCGATCCGAGATCAGTTCGCCGTAGAGGACGGCGAGGATGTCGTCCTCGCACTCCATCGACTGGACCAGGCCGCTGGAGTAGAGGTCATAGTCGATGCCGGTTCCCTCGAACAGGTTGTCCAGGCGTTCCAGCTGAGCGGCATCGACCTCCTCGCCGACGCCGATGAGGATCAGCTTGAGCGGCTTGCGTTTGCCGGCGACGATCTGCCGACCCAGATCGAGACTGTAGTCCTCGACCTCGGTCAGGTCGTCGAAGCGGCCATCGGTCAGGATGACGCCGAGCGTGTGATCGGCGTGTGCGGCGATGCGATCGACGCCGTAGCGGACGGCCGGGAGCAGGCGTGTGCCCCGCCCCCATTTCTGCTGGCGTGGCCCGGACAGCGGAGTGTTCATCCAGCCGGGCTCGTCCAGTTCGCCGATCTCCTCGATCTTGTTGCCGTCGGCGGAGACGGCCCAGAAGATCATGCCGACGGTGCCGGAGTGCGTGATCTCCGCGAGGTTCGAGGCGAGCTTGCGGGCAATCTTCTGGACGTAGTTGGGGCTGCCGCCGAAGGGTTGGCCGTAGCCGTAGACCTCGCGCATGGAGGCGGAGGCGTCCAGGGCGATGAAGGCCCGGGCGAGGTCCTCGCCGAAGAGGGCAATCCGATCGGGCATGAAACAGACGACGACTTCCCGTCCCCCGTCGGGACGCGGGTCGAGGATATTGACATCCGCGAGAGGGCGAACCGGTCGAGGCAACTTGGCCATCAGAGGACCTCCGGTGTCGTGGCTTCCGCAGGTCAAAAGTGAGGGAGTCCCCACGGTTCGCGTGCTGAACGGGGGTGGAGAGACTCCCGGCGAACGCTGTCGCGAGCCGGGAGATGCGGAAGCCTGTTCTATGATGGGAGCCGGAGGGGCGAAATGTCAAGTGGCGCGGACGGATCCTGGCGACAAAAGCCCGACGAGCAGCGCCTTCTGAGCGTGCATCCGGTTGGCGGCCTGCTGGAAGACGACGCTCTGCGGTCCTTCCATGACGTCGTCGCTGACCTCCTCGCCGCGCCGTGCCGGCAGGCAGTGCATGAAGCGGCATCGGGGCGGCGCTTTCGCCATCAGGGCGGCGTCGATCTGGAAGCCCTTGAAATCGAGCAGCCGCTGGGCCGTCTCGGCTTCCTGTCCCATGCTGGTCCAGACGTCGGTGTAGAGAACGTCCGCCTGGGCGACGGCCTGCTCCGGCCGGGTCAGGTGCTGGCACTGCGCCTGCGGGAACGACCGCCGAAACTCGGTCAGGAAGTCGTCGGCAAACGCGTAGCGTGCTGGAGCGGCGAGGATGAAGCGCATGTCCATCATGGCACAGCCGATGGCCATCGAGCGGGCGACGTTGTTGCCATCGCCAACGAAGACGACCGTTCGACCGCGCAGTTCTCCGAACACCTCCTGGATGGTCAGCAGATCGCCGAGGGCCTGACACGGGTGAGCGATGTCCGACAGACCGTTGATCACGGGCACGCGCGAATGGTGGGCGAACTCCTCGACAGTGCGATGCTGGAAGACGCGCAGCACGACGGCATCGACATACTCGGCCATGGCGCGAGCGAAGTCGGCGACGGGTTCACGCTGGCCGAGCGGTCCATCGGTGGCACTGAGGAAGATCGAGCTGCCGCCGAGTTGGGCCATGCCCGCCTCGAAGCTGACACGGGTGCGGGTGCTGCT
>CAYYJM010000302.1:0-7061 GCA_964471755.1 uncultured Alcaligenaceae bacterium | reverse complement strand
TCCTGTCCGGAAAGCTGCCGAACTTCCGGACGAAATGACGGACGCCACGCCTCGGATCGTCGCGACCAAATCAGAACGGATTCTCCTCCTCGTCGAACTCCCAGGGCTCACGCGGCGGAGACTTTGTCTCCAGCACGGCCAGCCGTTGGCCCAGTGGCGAGGCGGCCAGAGCGACGGCTTCCGACTCGGGAATCGAGTTGTCCTCCAGACGAAGGATGAGCAGATTCCGGAGATGAGCCGACTCGCCCAGAGCCCGGGCCCCGTCCGGGCCGATACCATTGTTGCGCAGGTCCAGCTTGGCCAGGGCGTCCGAGGCCGGCGACGCGGCCAGCAGAGCCGCCCCCTTGTCGAACAGGTCGTTGCCCCGGATCTGGAGCGATTGCAGCACCTGCGCTCGCTCGAGGAGAGCCTCCAGGCCGGCCGGGCCGAAGTGGTTGTCCCCCACGTTCAGTATCCGCAGGTCCGTGAGGAAGGCCGCCTGCTGCGCCAGATTCCGGGCTCCGGTCAGCGGCACTTCGCACCGATTCAGAAGCAGCGTCTTCAACTCGCTCAGACAGGGAGCGTTGGCGAGACTCTCTGCCCCGATCGCGTGGACCAGGTTTCCGCCCAGGTCGAGCCACTCCAGCCGGAGCCGAGCCGGCGCGTCGGTAAACGCTGCCATCTCCTGAGCTTCGAGCTGACCATTCCGCAGGGAGAGCGTCTTCAGGGCGAGCGCGTTCGGCGAGTTGAGCAGAGCCCGAAGGCCGCCCGCATGGATGCGGCTGCCCTCCAGGGTCAGGGAGCGCACCGACGCCAGGCCGGGCCAGCCGGCCAGCATCGCCATGCCGTCCTCGGTGATGATCGGATCCTGATAGTAGCTCTCGTGGTAGCCTGGCCCGGTCAGGTCGAGTTCCTCCAGGGCCGTCAGGGTGCCGGCTTCGGTCAGGACCCGGACGCCAGCGTTGCCCAGGCCGTTGGACAGCAGATTCAGCACGCGCAGCCGGCCCAGATGAGGCGAGGCGAGCAACTGCGCCAGATCATCGACGGTCAGGCCGAGAACGGACAGGGTGTGCAGGGTCGCGAGCTGCGGCGACGCGGCCAGCCAGGCGATCTCGCGGTCGAACGGTCGGCCGTCCAGGGTCAGTTCGCGCAGTTCGGCGATCGGCGGCACCTCCTTGCGTGACTCCCTGCGGCGCGGCCAGTTGACCGCCACGGCCTCGACCGGAGCGATGGCCCGGCAAGCATGGGCATGCTCCCGCATCGCCTGGAAGCTCCGAAACGACACCTCGGCGACGAGGCCGCGACGAAAGCCCGTCCACTTCGCTCCGGAGACCTTCGGCAGTTCCGCCAGCCAGGCGTCGCCGTGCTGCTTCAGGAGGGCCTGCTCGCGGAGAGCGAGACGAGTCCGGGCCGGGTGCCAGGTCGGCAGACGGGCCAGATCGACCTGGACGCGAATGAACTCGGCTCGATCGTCTCGATCGTTATCCGTCAGCCAGTCGGCATAGATCAGACGCGGCGTGTCATCGTCGATGTTGGCGACGATGTCTTCGAGGAAAGCCTTCTCCAGCGCTCCACTCATGGCAATCCCTCCAGAACCGGGCCGAGAACGCCGAGGATCTCGGCCACGACGGCCGACAGATCGCGTGGCACCTCCAACGCCGGCGACGCATGGACGAAATCGAGCCAGCGGGCCGCGGATCGCTTCAGGCTCCACCACGAGTCCGGGCCGAACAGCGCCCGCGCGGCCGCGCCGCCGGCTCCGACATCGGCCAGGTAGGCGGTGATCGCCCGGCTCAGGTCGGCGGCGTTCATCGGCAGGCGGGTCAGCTGGCGAAGGTCGTCGAGGTCCTTCGGTCGCCAGCAGAACAGGCCGTGCTGCCACAGTGCCTGGACCTTCTGCCCGACGACGGCCTCGGGCCGACACGTCCACACGCACGCCGGCTGGCCGCAGGCCGTGGGCAACGCGGCGAAAATCGGCGTGGGGCGAGGCCAGGGACCGCCGGTGATATCGACCTGACACTCGGCCTCATCGCCATCGACGAGGCCGGCCGCATGAATCCGGACACCGAAATTCTCTGTGTGCTGCCAGATGGCCGCGACGCGAAGGTCAGCATCGAAGGTCACGCCGTCGCCGACGCCCGGCTCGACGAACAGCGCCAGGTAGCGGCGAACGGCCTCATCGACAGTCAGCGGTGCCGGAGCGACGAGGTCGAGGTCGAGCGCCCGACGCGGCGTCGGCCGGAACCAGTGACGCAGGAGCATGCCACCGCGCAGGGCCAGACCGCCGGCATCGGGCAACCGGGCGAGGCGCAGCAGGACGCCCTCCAGCAGACGATGACGCATCGCGTCCGGGGTGGTGGCGGCCGTCTTCATGATGGCAGTGTAGCCGAACGAGCCGGACAGGGCGAGAATGGCAGCAACGCCAGAATCGTCTTTCCGGAGCGCCCTTGATGAATCCGACCCGCGACTCGACCGACCTCTCCGCCCTGGCCGCTGGCCTGTGCCAGGACGCCGGCATCGGCGTGGAGCTGGGGCCGCGCTGGACCTGGGACGCCGCCCGGCGTGTCCTCGTCGTCGCGGAGGAGGACCTGCGATCCCGCGGAGCCGACTGGTGCGCCGCCGTCCTTGCTCACGAGGTCGGCCATTACTTCGTCACCCGGCATCCTCTCTTCGAGATCCCCTTCCCTCTTCCCGAAGCGCTGCCGCTGCTGATGAACGGCCTGGAAGATCCGCGTGCCAATGCCTGGATCGTCGGCCGCTATCCCGGCACGGCCCGCTGGCTGACCCGACTCGACGAGGAACCGCCGCCGGAGCCGGTGCCGGCGTTCATCGCCTTCTGCCGCGAATGTGCCCGCGAGCCGCTCCGTGGCTGGGAGCCGTCCGGCCGCGACGTCCCCCGCGTCGCCGAAGCTCTCGCCGAGACGCGTGAGGCCCGGCGACGCTACGCGGCCACGCTGCCATCGAGTGACCTGGCGCTGCCACCCGAGGCGGACATCCTGGATCGCTACCGCACCGAGGTCTGGCCGGCGGTCGCGGCGCGCGACACGCCATCGTTCCGCGAGATGCTCACCCGCCTGCGAGCCCTGGAGGCGGTGCGCATCGCCCGGGCCGACATCCTGCCCATCGCCGCCCGGCTTCTGGAGGACGACATCGAGCGTCTACGGCGCTACCTCGACTCGGCTCCGGACCGACGCTCCGAGGCCGAGCAGGCGCTGTCCGGCGGCGATCGAGAAGCCGTGCAGCAGATGGCTTCCGCGGCACAATCGCAGTCGGGCGAGGAGGGCGAATCCCAGCCGGGCTCGCGTGAACTGGCCGAGCGGATGCTCGGAGCCTGTTCACGCTGTTCGTCAGCCAGCGAACGGCCCGGAGCCGGCACTCGACCAATGATCACGGCCACGACCACGCCGCCGGCCGCCGACGGGGCGCCCGGCGGTTACGGCATCGCCGAGCCCGGAGCCGCAGCTCCCGCGCCACGGCTCAACTTTCCGCCGCCGACCTCGACCTACGAGCGGGCTCTGGCTCGCGTGGCAGGCCAGTTGCACCACCTGACGACCGTTCTCGAAGACCTGCTTCGGCCGCGTCGTCGGCTGCACGAGACGTCCGGCTACCGCAGCGGCTACCGGCTTGACCTTCGCCGGGTGATGGCCTTCGAGGCCGACCCGCGCCTGTGGGACAAACTCTGGCAGCGCAAGAGCATTCCGGATCGCCACCAGACGGGCGTCAGTCTGCTGGTCGATCTGTCCGGCTCGATGCACGGCCCGAAGACGGACGCGGCCCAGGCCGGGACGATTCTCCTGGCCGAGGCTCTGCATCGGTTGCAGATTCCGTTCGCGCTGAACGGCTTCCAGGATCGGCTCATCCGCTTCGCCGATTTCCACGATGGTCTGACGGAACGTGTCCGTCAGGCGGTCGGCGAGATGCCGCTGGAGGTGGCCGGTCGTCGGCCCGGCGGTAACAACGTGCCGGGTTACAACGACGACGGCCCCTGTCTGCGCGAGGCGGCCGAGCAGCTGCTCACCTACCCGGCCGACGATCGGATTCTGATCGTGGTCAGCGATGGCATGCCGGCCGGCCGACGCTCGACCGAGGAGGATTTGCGTCACGTCGTTCGCCTGCTGGCGCGGGAGCCTCATCTTCGACTGATCGGCGTCGGTCTCGGGCCGGACACGGACCACGTTCGTGATTTCTATCCGCACTCGCGGGCCAGCGTCGGCCTCGCCGCCTTCGCCGGCGTCCTGGCCGAGCTGCTGCGCGTGGTGCTGGAGTGACGGTCGCCGGTGGACACCGCGCGGGGCAATCCGCAAGGAGTGGTTCTCGATGTCCAGGCACGGCTGGCCACATCATGGCCAGCGGTGGCCACGGCGTGACCACCGCTAAAACACCAAGCCTTCAGGCGGAGAACTTGCCAGGGGTGTTCCACCGTGTCAGCGGGACCGGTCGAGGAGTCTTCTCATCGTCATAACTCCTGATTCGTCGGTCATTTGACCCCGTTGAATGATCGAGCGGCCAGGGAAATCGGGGCTCCGAGAATCAGCGCCACCGAGGAACGGCACCTGATTTGCTCGGCGTTTCGCGACCATCCCGGCCGCGTTCGTCCTCTGGCGACCTATTGTCCCCCGAGGATGCGGTACGACGTTACCCCAGACGAACTCGATGATCCATCCCAAACGCCTCCTGCTAACCTTCACCGTGGCGTTCTCCTTCCTGTTTGGCGTGGTCTCGCCCTGCGCGGCGGGACCACCGGCCCCCTCTGAACTGGCAGCCCGAATCGACAGGCATCTGGCGGCACGCTGGGACGCCGAGAAGGTCAAGCCCGCTGCCGTGGCAGACGACGCCACTTTTGCCCGACGTGTCTACCTCGACCTCACTGGCCGGATACCCACCGTCGCGGAGGCCCGCGCCTTCATCGACGACAGGTCCTCCGACAAGCGGAGCAATCTCGTTGCCCGGCTCGTGAGATCCGCCGCCTACGCACGCCACTGGGCGACTGTCTGGCGGCGCGAGTGGATACCGCAGGCGGACCAGCTACAGCCGCCGCTGGTCGACGACTTGGAGCGGTGGATCGCCGACCGCCTGCGTGCGGGGGTTGGGTACGACCGCATCGTTCTCGACCTCCTCGTGGCATCGCCGACGCCCGGAACGAGTGAGGATACCGCCACCCCTTTTTCGCTCCTGACCGCCAGCGAATTCAAGCCGGAGAGCCTGGCGGCAAACACAACCCGGGCGTTCCTCGGGATCAACCTCGACTGTGCGCAGTGTCACAACCACCCGTTCGCCCGCTGGACACGTGAGCAGTTCTGGCAGACCGCCGCCTTCTTCACACGGCCGACGACGGCTGACGGCATCGGCCCGGTTCGGATCGAACTGGCCATTCCCGAGACGAAGAAGACGGTTCGGCCACGGCTTCTGACGGGAGACGAACCGAACTGGCCGGCGACTCTGGGCCCCGAAACCGGCCGCACGGTCCTCGCGGCGTGGGTGACGGCCAAGGACAACCCCTACTTCGCTCGCAACGCCGTGAACCGGATCTGGGCCAACCTGTTCGGCACGGGCCTGGTAGAACCCCTCGATGACCTGAGCGAGGATAACGCCCCGAGCCATCCCGAGTTGCTCGCTGAACTCGCACGGACATTCGCCGCCAGCGGCTTCGACCTGACTTTTCTGATTGCCGCGATCGTCCAGTCGAAGGCGTATCAGTTCTCCTCAGTCGTGCGGGAAGGAGACCACGCCGAACCGCGACTGTTTGCGCGAGCCGCCGTCCGCGGTCTGACGGGCGAGCAACTGTACGATAGCCTTCGGATCGCGGCCGGGATGTCGGCCGAACGAGACGACCTCGACCCGCTCAACGCCCTGCGCGAACGCAAGCAGGTGAGCGCGGCGTTCCGCATCGGTCGGAGCGGTTCGGCTCAGCGCTCGGTTCTGCAGAGCCTGTCGCAGATGAACGGCCGCCTGATCGTGAAGTTGACGGACCCGACCCGCTCGCCAGTGATCCGAGCGGTCGCGACTGCGCCGTTTCTCGGCACGAAAGGTAAGCTCGAGGTACTCTACCTCGCCGCCCTCGGCCGACTGCCGACGGAGGCCGAGTCTGCACCACTGGTGAAGTATGTTGAGAAAGGCGGCTCCGACAAGAACCCAACGCGAGCGCTGGCCGACATCTTCTGGGTGCTTCTCAACAGCATCGAATTCAACACCAACCACTGATACAGGGAGCCTACCGTGCGCAGAAATCGTTCCGCGTTCACGCTGATTGAATTGCTCGTCGTCATTGCGATCATCGCAATCCTGATCGGGCTCTTGCTCCCCGCCGTGCAGAAGGTTCGCGAGGCCGCAGCGAGGATGAGTTGCACCAACAACCTCAAACAACTCGGACTCGCTCAGCACAATCATGAGAATGCGTTCGGTTACTTCGCCGGCTCACTGGACAAGAAGCCACCGGCGGAGCGGTCCTGGAGCATCCCGCTGCTGCCGTACCTGGAGCAACAGGCACTGTTCAACCAGTACGATCAGACAAAACCGTGGTATGACGCCGGGCAGAACAAGATTGTGATCTCAACGTCCTTGTCGGTCATGATGTGCCCGTCATCTCCGGTGGCCGACCGCCTTCAGACGGGCGTAACGGACAAGGGCAAGCCGTTCACCTGCTGGGCCGGGGATTACGCCTCCTGTCGGCAAGTCAAGTCGGACATCGTGGCCGCGGGCATCGTTCCGGTAAAGGGCGACGGATTGATGGGTAAGGACGTGAACCGCCGGACTCAAGAGATCACCGACGGGTTATCGAACACGATCATGTTCGGCGAACGGGCCGGTGGGCCGGTGCCTTACGTCAACGGGCGGCCCAGCACCGCGATTACTCCGGGCAGTGGATACGGCTGGGGGGCGCGGTCGAATTACGTCCAGCTGTCGGGGTTCCTGAGTGACGGGATCACCGCCCCCGGCCCTCGGGTTCTGAACGCGAACAACGACGAATTCTATAGTTTCCACACCAGCGGCGGGAACTTCTGCTTCGGTGACGGCTCGGTCCGGTTCATTATCCCATGTTAGGAAAGTAATGCACGGGGAAGCGGGAGTTCAGAAGCATGGAA
>CAYYJM010000301.1:0-7078 GCA_964471755.1 uncultured Alcaligenaceae bacterium | reverse complement strand
TGCGGCATCGGGCCGTCGTTGGCGGCGACCACGACGATGGCACCGTCCATCTGGGCCGCGCCGGTGATCATGTTCTTGATGAAGTCGGCGTGGCCGGGACAATCGATGTGGGCGTAGTGGCGCTTCTCGGTCTCGTACTCGACGTGCGAGACGGCGATGGTCACCGTCTTGTTGGCGTCGCGGACGGTGCCGCCCTTGGTGATTTCGGCGTAGCTTTTGACCTTGACGTTGGGGAACTTGTGCGCCTGGCGGACGACAATCGCGGCAGTCAGCGTCGATTTGCCGTGGTCGATGTGACCGATTGTGCCGACGTTGACGTGGGTCTTGGTCCGCTGAAAGACTTCCCTAGCCATCGCTCCTCCGGAGTTTTCTCTGCGTTGCGAGCGTTACGTGATGCCAACCCGCGGACCCCCTACACGGGCAACGCGGTCGCTGGTTCCGGTCCAACCAACTCCAGAGCTGCTGGTGGGGGTTGAACCCACGACCTCGTCCTTACCAAGGACGCGCTCTACCACTGAGCTACAGCAGCGATCCTACGACCAAGAGCGGGTGAGGAGAATCGAACTCCCACAGCCTGCTTGGAAGGCAGGGGCTCTACCATTGAGCTACACCCGCAGGAACGTTCTCGAGTCGGGCCAGGGCCCCGGGAAACTCGAATGGGCAGGGAGGGATTCGAACCCCCGAAGGACGAAGTCCGCCAGATTTACAGTCTGGTGCAATTGGCCGCTCTGCCACCTGCCCGTTGTGTCCTGCTACATCTACCGCTCTCGACCAACCTCCACCCGTTCGACCCTTCGATGGCGGGCGAACGGGACAGCGTTGTTATCGCGTTCGTTCCTGAAACCGGCAAGGGCCAGAATTCGGCAAAGGCCTGAAATCGGCAACCGCCTTCGGTTGTTCGCGAGACGCGCCGGGCCGCGCTCGACCCGGTTCCAGGTTTCAGAGAACCCCACAGGAGCTAGCGGTGGGAATCGAACCCACAACCACCGGTTTACAAAACCGGGACTCTACCGTTGAGCTACGCTAGCAAGCCCCACCTGGAAGGTGTCACTATAGGGACTCAGTATACACCTGGCAAGGGCAAATCGATGCCGGCGGCCCCTCACCACCTTCCTTTCAGGAGACAGGATCCGGGCCGGAAAAGTTCGCTTTCCCGCAATCGTCTCCCGTCCTGATACAATAGCAACAACTCGATCTCTCGCGATCTGGTCGCGTGTTCAGATCGACCTGCCGATCGGCCGGACGCCGTCCGCTTTCCTCGGAGAGCCCATGTCTGACCTCCAAGCGATCACTGTCACCACCATCAGCGCGGCCGTTCTCCTGGGTGCCATCCTGGCCCTGCTGGGCTGTCTGAAGCTGGCATTGTCGCGTCATCTGAACATCGGCGAGGGGCGCATCGGCGTCCTCATCAGCGTGATCAATCTCGCGCTGATCCCGATGATGCTTCTCTGGGGCGTCCTGGTCGATCTGTACGGCATCCGGCTGGTTCTGATCGCCGGCTCGTTCTTCACGGCCGTCTCGCTGCTGGGCATCGGCCTGGCTCCAACGTATCGGCGGGCTCTGGCGGCTGGCGTCACCGCCGGCCTGGGAGCGGCCGCCCTCTGCACCGGGGCCCTGGTCCTGATGCCGCACGCCTTCTTCGACCGGGAGCAGACGCAGAACCTGGCTCCGGCCTTGAATCTCGGCCACGTCTTCATCGCCCTGGGCGCGCTCATCACGCCGGCCATGTTCGACGTTCTTCTCGGCCTGATCGGGTTCCGCCGGACCATGATCCTGGCAGCACTCGCGGCCCTGGTTCCGGGCATTCTCTGTCTCGTCCCGCCTTTCGGGGATCTGGTCGGTGCCATCAAGCCCCAGGCCAGTTTCGAGTGGCTCGGCAGTCCGAAGGTCACGCAACTGTTGCTGGCCGCCGTGGTCTTCTTCTTCTACGCCCCGCTGGAGGCCGCCATCGCGGTCTGGATGACGACGTATCTGAGTGATCAAGATGTGAGCGAGGGGGAGTCGGCCTATCTTCTTTCCGGCTTCTGGGTCGCCTTCATGGCCTCGCGACTGCTGGTCGCCTTCACGCAGCCGCCGTTGCTCTACGATCCGTGGCTGATCGTGCTGCCGGCCCTGTGTACCGCCGCGATGATGGGCAACCTGGCCGGGACGGCCAGCATCAACGTGGGTCGGGTGGGCATCGTGGTTCTGGGTCTGTTCATGGGGCCGATCTTCCCCACTCTGCTGGCCATCGTCTTCCGGTCCTTCCCGGCCGAGCGCGGCACGGCCCACGCCGTCCTCTTCACCATCGGCTCGCTGGCCGCCCTGATCCTGGGGCCGATCATGGGAAACCGTCTGCAACGGGGCAGCTATTCGGTCTTTGCCATCCCGCTGATTCTGAGCGTCGGCCTCCTGCTCGCCGCGGTGGTCTTTGGCCTGTCAGTGGGACCAGGGGGCGACTGAGCGGGCTACTTGCCGTCAGGCGAAAAAGGGGACAGGCACATGAGTGTCCCCTTTTTCGGCCACCCGGGGCCGCGCTGGCGGAAGGCACGGCCGGTATGCTATCATCCTCAGAGTCACGGCGTCACGTCCGAACCGAAACGGGTCGGATGGGGTGCCTACCCAGCGAGGAGGACCGATCTCGCATGTCCCGCTCTGCCGCAATCCTCGGTGCCCTGATCCTGGTCGGCCCGGGCATCGCGCTGGCCGGGAAGCCGGCCGACAGCGATCCGAAGGCACTGGCGTTCTTCGAGGCGAAGGTCCGGCCCGTTCTCGTCGAGAACTGCTACCAGTGCCACTCGAAACGCTCCGGCAAGTCGGCCGGCGGCCTCCAACTCGACACGCGCCAGGCGATCCGGGCCGGCGGCGATCGTGGACCAGCCATCGTTCCCGGCAAGCCGGCCGAGAGCCTGCTGCTGACTGCGGCATCGCACACCGATCCCGACCTGAAGATGCCACCGAAGAAGCCGCGCCTGCCGGATGGCGTTCTTGCGGACCTGCGCACCTGGATTCAGAACGGAGCGGCCGACCCGCGTACCGACGACGGAGCGGCCACGAACCGACCGCCGGTGGACATCGAGAGCGGTCGAAAATTCTGGGCCTTTCGCAAACCCATCGAACCGACACCGCCATCAACCCGGCGGCGCGACTGGGCGACGCGACCTCTCGACGATTTTATCCTGGCGAAACTCGAAGCCGCCGGCCTTGCCCCGTCGAAGGATGCGGAACCGGCCGTCCTGCTGCGCCGGCTGTACTTCGACCTCGTCGGCCTGCCGCCGTCTCCCGCAGCGGTCGGCGACTTCCTCGGTCGGGTGAAGACCACGAGCCTCGGCCTGGCACTGGAGACCGAAGTCGATCGCCTGCTGGCCTCGCCCGCATTCGGCGAACGCTGGGGCCGACACTGGCTCGACGTCGCCCGCTTCGCCGAGTCCAGCGGCAAGGAGGCGAACATCTCCTTTCCGTACGCCTGGCGCTACCGCGACTACGTCCTCGACGCCGTCAACGCCGACGTGCCGTTCAATCGCTTCCTGGTCGAGCAGATCGCCGGCGACCTGCTGCCGGCCAGCAACGCGAAGGAACGGGCACGCCTGCTCATCGCGACCGGCTTCCTGGCCATCGGTGCGAAGAACCTCGACGAGAGCAATCCCAAACAGTTCGCCGCCGACGTGATCGACGAGCAGATCGACGCCCTGACCCGAGCGGTCCTGGCCAACTCGGTCGCCTGCGCTCGCTGCCACGATCACAAGTTCGATCCGTTCGCCATGCGCGATTACTACGCCCTGGCCGGCGTCTTCGCCAGCACGAAGACCTACTTCGGCACGTTCGTCTCGCCGGCCAACCGCGTCGGCGGCGATCCGCTCGTCCTGCCGCGCGGAGCCAACCTGCCGATTCTGCATGCGTCGATTCCCACGGCGAGGGTCAAGCAACTGAAGGCCGACCTGGCCGCCCTCAAGGCCGAGAAGGCGAAGACCCTGACCGATGCCCTGCGAATCTTCTGGCGCTCCGGCGGCATCGAGGGGGAGCTGGAGCGGGTGGACGAAACCGGCAAGGCCCTGCCCCTGGCGATGGGCGTGCAGGAGGCCGAGAAGGTCGTCGATGTTCCGCTCCTGGAACGCGGCGAGGTCGGCAAGCCCGGCCCGGTCGTGCCGCGTGCCTTCCCGCGCGTCATCGTCCTCAACGGCGCACCGGAACCGCCCGCGGATGGCAGCGGTCGGCTCGAGTTGGCGAAGTGGCTGACGCATCCGGATCATCCGCTGACGGCCCGGGTGATGGCCAACCGGGTCTGGCGTCATCTGTTCGGCACCGGCCTCGTTCGCACCGTGGACAACTTCGGCTTCAGCGGCGAACGGCCCAGCCATCCGGAGTTGCTCGACCATCTCGCCCTGCGTTTCACGGCCGGCGGCTGGTCGGTCAAGCGACTCGTCCGCGAGATCGTTCTGTCGCGCACCTATCGGCAAGCCTCGACCTTCGATCCGGCCGCCTTCAAGGTCGATCCGGATAATCGTCTCCTGTGGAGGGCGTCGAAACGTCGTCTCGATGCCGAGGCGATCCGCGACGCCATGCTCGTCGCGTCCGGTGAACTCGACGAGGCCCGGCCGGCCGGTTCGCTCGTCGGCCGACAGATCGGCGATCGGCCCATCTCGCTGATCGGCCTCGACTCGAAGATCCCCGCCGACCTCGATGGGACGCGTCACCGCGCCGTTTACCTGCCGGTCCTGCGCGATCGACTGCCGGACGTTCTCGACCTGTTCGATTTCGCCGAACCGAGCCTGGTGACCGGCGACCGCGAGACGACCAACGTGCCGGTCCAGGCTCTCTATCTGATGAACAGCCGATTCGTGCTGGCTCGGGCTCGGGGCCTGGCCGACCGGCTGAGGCGCGAAGCCGATGGCGACGAGGCCCGAGTTCGCCGGGCTTATCAACTCTGCTTCAGTCGCGAACCGGACGTGAGCGAGGGGCGGCTGGCGCTCGAGTTCCTGGCTCGGAGCCGGAAACTCGCCGATGACGAGAAACTGCGCAGTCGAGTTCTGGCCAACTTCTGCCAGGTACTCCTGGCGGCAGCCGAGTTCCGCAATCTCGATTAAGGGGCGACGACCGATGACACTCCGTCTTCTTCCCAGCCGGCGACACCTGCTCCGTTCGCTGGCGTCCGGGTTCGGCTACCTGGCGTTCGCCTCCCTGGCTCACGAGGCTGCCGCACGCGAAGGCGGTGCCGCCGTCAAGGGGCCGCACTTCGCGCCGAAGGCGAAGCGAGTCCTCTTTCTGTGCATGAACGGCGGCCCCTCGCATGTCGATACGTTCGACCACAAACCGGAGTTGACCCGGCGATCAGGCGAGGCGTCGCCCTTCGGCGGCGGAACGCTTTTCGGCTCGCCGTTCGCCTTCAAGCAGCACGGCAAGTCGGGCCTGTGGATGTCGGAGGTCTTTCCCGAACTGGCGAAGCACGCCGACGAACTGTGCGTCATCCGTTCGATGCAGACCGACCTGCCGAACCACTCGCAGGCGTTCTTGCAGATGCACACGGGCAGCTTCCAGTTCACCCGGCCCTCGCTGGGAGCGTGGACGCTCTACGGCCTGGGCAGTGGCAACGCCAACCTGCCCGGCTTCGTCACGGTCAATCCGCCCTCGGACAACGGCGGGGCACGGAACTACGGCAGTGCCTTTCTGCCGGCCGCCTGTCAGGGGACGCGAATCGGCACCAACCAGATTCCCGGCTTCTACGCCAAACTGCTCGGCAAGGATGAGGAACCGGGGCCGCCGTTGAAGAACGTCGAGAACGCCGAGGTGCCGCGCGATCTCCAGCGCGCGCAGCTCGATCTGGTGCGCGATCTGAACCGCCACAAGCTGGAACGCGACGTTCACCATCCCGAAATCGAGGGCGCGATCGCGTCGTTCGAGCTGGGCTTCCGCATGCAGGACGAGTTGCCGAAGTTGCTCGATCTGCGCACCGAGGCAGAGGCGACTCGCGATCTGTACGGTGTCGGCAACGGCCGGGCGACCGACCGATTCGGTCGGCAGTGTCTGATGGCCCGGCGTCTGCTCGAAGCTGGCGTGCGCTTCGTCGAGGTGACCGCTCCGGTCGGCTGGGACCATCATTTCGTACTCAAGACCGAGTTGGCGAACAGTGCCACGGCGACCGACAAGCCCATCGCCGGCCTGCTGACCGATCTGAAGCGGCGCGGTCTGCTCAAGGACACCCTGGTGATCTGGGCCGGCGAGTTCGGTCGAACGCCGTACGGTCAGGGGTTCAATGGCCGGGACCACAACAGCAAGGGCTACTCGCTCTGGATGGCCGGCGGCGGCGTCAAGGCCGGCCTGGCCTACGGCGAGACGGACGATTTCGGCTACCAGTCGGTCGTGAATCCGGTCCACCTGCACGACTGGCACGCGACGGTGCTGCATCTGCTCGGGCTCGATCACAAGAAGCTGACGTTCAATTACGGCGGGCGAGACTTCCGGCTGACGGATGTCTACGGCAACGTGGTCAAGGGCATCCTCGCGTGAAGCAACCGCCTGTGATCCGTCGCTGGCGCGTCCGGTGTTAGCCGGACGCGCCAGCGACGGTTCGCCAAAACCGTCGCTGGCGCGTCCGGTGTTAGCCGGACGCGCCAGCGACGGTTCGCCAAAACCGTCGCTGGCGCGTCCGGCTAACAGGCCGGCTAACAGACGGGTGGGCCGTGCGGCTCCAGCAACGTGCCTTCGTACACGGCCCGGCCCAGCGCTCTGAGAAAGCCGGCGAACGTCAGCCCCCACGCTGCCAGGGCGATCCAGACGAACACCGCCGGAATCGGTCCGAGAAACGGCAGGCCGAACTCCCGGATCAGGCCCTGCGTGCAGGTGGTGTACATGCCCAGCGGAAAGACCGCCGCCCAGTAGCCATGCTCGTAGGTCAGCGGCACGCGCCCTTTCAGGTGCCGCCATGCTCCCAGGGCGAACAGGATCGGAATCCACCACGTCGCCGTCGCCCAGAAGAGGAGCGTCATCCCCTTGAGAAACGGCATCAGTTCGACCAGGAGCGGCATCCGATCGGCCTCGCTGACCAGCTTGACGCCGGCCAGCGTCGAGATGGCCATCGCTCCCATGTTGATCCAGTACGGCG
>CAYYJM010000300.1:0-7117 GCA_964471755.1 uncultured Alcaligenaceae bacterium | reverse complement strand
GGCACGCTGCTTGCCGCCCTTGTCCAGCGACTGGGACAGGAAGAGATTCATGCCCCACATGACCGGGCTGGAGTTGCCCGGGCCGGGGAGCTTGAGCTTCCAGCGGACGTTCTCCGTCGGCGACCAGGTGAGGGGGAAATTCCTGTCGAGGCTGGAGCCGTCGCCGCGTGGTCCGCGCCAGCCGGGCCAGTTCTCGGCCGGTAGGATCGTGGCGGTGGCCAGCAACAAGGCGAAGCAGCCGAACACCTGTCGCATCGGGATACTCCTGGCGGTAGCTCCGGTAACGTCGAAACCTGCCGGTAGTATCGCCGACGGCGCGTGGAGTGCAAGAACCTTCAGCCAATCGGCGACCGCCATGCCCCGCGGAACAGAGTCCGCGACACGCCGGCGGCCGAGGCGAACAGTGCCGCCTGTGGCTCGCCGTCGAACGGCAGCGGCACCACGGTCAGATCGGCCGACTTGCCCGGCTCCAGACTGCCGCACTCGTCGGCCCAGCCGAGCGCGTCGGCCGCGTCGAGCGTGATCATCCGCAGCAGCACGTCGGCCGACAGCGTCGGCTCCCGACGATGCAGCCAGCGGGCCTCGGCCAAAATGTCCAGGTCCGGGTTCGACGATCGGCCATCGGTGCCCAGCACCACGCGCACGCCGCGCTCCAGCAGGCGACGATACGGATGCGGCGGATGCCCGAAGGCGGCGTGCGTTCGCGGACAGTAGACGACGCTCGCCGTCTGCGGCAAGGGCGTCTCCGGGTCGAGGTGGTTGGCGTGAACGAGGAGCAGGCGCGGAGCGGGCGACAGGGCCGCGATCACCTCGGCCGATGACGCGACCAGGCCGGCCGGATCGTGGACGCCGAGCGCTTCCAGGAACGGCACGAACGGGCCGTCGCGACGTTCGAGCAGGGCCATCTCGTCGGCCGACTCGGCCAGGTGGGTTGCCACCGGCAGACCGCTCGAAGCCAGGCGGCCGACAGCGCGGTAGAGACCGCCGCGCACGCTGTACGGGGCATGCGGCGTCAGGCCAGGGCGAAAGGTCGGCGTCGGTGGATGCTCGCGCAGCCAGGTCAGGGCGGCGTCCCAGAGGAAGCCCGCACGCTCCCGGCTCAGACCGAGCAGCTCGAAGAAGACCGTCGAGCGGATCGACGCATCGCGCAGAACGTCGGCACTCAGGCCGCCGCTGGCAATGTCGCCGACCAGGCCGACACCGGCCCGGAGCGTCTCGGCCAGGCCGGCGCGGACGTCGGTCAGGGTCTGCTCACGCGACGCCGTTCGGCGATGACCGACGACCGTGCGGAGCCAGGCCGGGAAGTCCGGCCCGGGCAGGATCGGCGTGCGAAAGCCCGACAGGTCGAGGTGAACGTGCGCGTTGACCAGGGCCGGCAGAATGGCCGCTTCGCCCAGGTCGATGTCAGCCCGCTGTCCACGATCCGGTTCGACCGCGGCGATGCGATCGTCAGCGATGACGACGTGGCCACGATGCAGCGGTGGACCGGAAACGGGGAAGACCCAGCGAGCCGTCAGCGACCAGGGGGCCATGATGCATCCTCGACCGGGGAAAGCGTCGGGGGTTGTTCTATCGAAGCGGGCTCGAACGCCCGGCACGTCAGGGTGAAGACGCCGTACTGCTCCTCGACGATCCCCGTGGCCGTGTAGGGGCCGAGCGTCAGGTACGGCACGACCGGGCACTCGCCGTCGAAGAGCGTCACCTCGGCCAGGCCATGCGCGTCACGCAGGCTGACGAACTGGAGCGGTCGGCCCTCGCTGGTCTGCGCCAGGCGTGCCGTCGCCACCAGGCCCTGGACGCGCACGAGTCGGCCGCGATGGCGTGGCAGGTCGATGCTGGCGATCACTGGCGGTCCCCTGTCACCGGGATTCTTCGGCCGAAGCAGATCCATCAGCGGCACGTCGAGGACGAAGCCGAGCGTCTGCCACTGATCGCGCAACCGACGCTTGAGGTCGAAGTCACGCGGCTGCCAGTCCGGGGCGGGCGGCAGGCCATCGAACAGTTCGGGGCCGCGCGGTTCACGGCGTGCCGGCTGCCGGGCTTGCAGAAAGAGCATCGGCCGCGGCAGACCGAAACCGTCGAGCGCTCCGGCACGGATGAGCAGGGCGAGGGCCTCCGGGCCGGGCTCGACGCGGTGGCGGAAGTCGGCCAGGTGCCGGAACGGCCCACCGGCGGCGCGCTCGTCGAGCAGACGTTGGCGCACCTCCCGGGCCAGGCCGGCAATCGCTCCCAGGCCGGTGCGGATGGCTTCGCCCTCGACGCCGAACGTGTCGGCCGAGCGGTTGATGCACGGCGGCAGGATCGTCAGGCTGGCGTTGCGGATCGCCTCGACGTGGACCCAGCGGGCGTAGGAGCCCTGGTTGTTGTTCAGGGCCGCCGTCCAGAAGGCGAGCGGATGATGAGCCTTGAGATAGGCCCCGTGCCAGGCGATCAGGCCGTAGCTCACCGCGTGGCTCTTGCAGAACGAGTAGCGATTGAACTTGCTCAGGTGGTCCCACAGTTCATCGAGGAGGGCCGGCGGCAGGTGTGGCCGCGGTCCCTGGTGGCAGCGTGCGAGAAACTCGGCGCGGAGCTGCCGGGCCTCGTCGTCGGTCTGATGCTTCGCGATGCGCTTGCGGAGGAAGTCGGCCGGGGCGGCGGCGAGGCCGGTCAGGGCGCGGATCAGACGCAGGGCGTCGTCCTCGTAGATCATCAGGCCGTGACCTTCGGGCAGGATTTGCAGCAGGCGAGGATGCACCTCCGTCAGCGCGTCGAGGCCGAGTCGGCGGCGGAGGAAGCGTTCCTTGACGCCGAGGCCGGCCGCACCGGGTCGGAGCAGGGCCAGGGCGAGGATGACGTCGTCGAGGCTCCGGGCGCGCATCTGCAAGAGCAGATGACGCATGGCCGGCGATTCGAGCTGGGCGATGCCGAGCGTGTCGCCGCGTTCGAGCAGGGCCTCGGTGGCCGGGTCGTGGAGCGGTGGCTCGTCCGTCCGCTCGACGATCCGGCGAGCTTCATCGACCGTGGCCAGAGCGCGATTGCCGAGCAGATCGATCTTGACCAGGCCGATTCGCTCGACGCCGTCCTTCTCCAGCTGCGTGACGACGACGCCCTTGGCGGCCCACTGGAGCGGGACGTGTTCCTCCAGGGGTGTCGGTGTCATGACGATGCCACCGGGATGGAGCGAGAGGTGATCCGGCCGACCGAGCAGGCGGGCCGCGTCGGCGAGCAGGCGCGGCCACCGGGCCGGTTCGAGCGGAAACGCACGCGGGACATTTTGGCGAGCGTGGGGCGTCAGCCCCATGAGTGTCTTCATCCGGAGAGAAGAGTCATGGGGCTGACGCCCCACGCTCGCCACGGAATCGATCATCTCGTCCACGCGACGATCGAGTGTCAGCAGCAGCTGGCTGATCTGCTCATTCGACAGGCCGTGCAGTTTCGCCGCCTCGCGGAAGGCCGAGCGCGGCTGGAGCATCTGATGCGTGCAGATGCGCGCCGCATGAGCGGAGCCGTAGCGCTGGATGGTTCGGTCGATGACCACGTCGCGCACCTTCCAGTCGAAGTCGAGATCGATGTCGGGCAGATCGACCCGGCCGGCGTGCAGGAAGCGTTCCAGCGTCAGGCCGAACCGGAGCGGATTGACGTCGGTGATGCCGAGCAGGTAGCAGACGAGCGAGTTCCCGGCCGAGCCGCGCAGGGCCATCGTGTGGCCGTCGGCCCGGACCTGCCGCGTGATCTCGTGGACGGTCAGGAAGTAGCCGGCCAGGCCCGTCTCGGCGATGAGCCGTAGTTCCTCGCGCAGGCGCTGCCGGGCGGCGAGGTCGGCCCCGAGAAGGCGGTCGCGCAGACCGCGTTCGCAGAGTTGACGGAGATGATCGAGTCCACCGGGCTGGTCGTGCGGATTCGGCAAGATCCGCTCGCGTGGCAGCACGTCGGAGCGGAGCAGGTCGGCCAGGTCGTCGGTCGCCCGGAGGGCCTGCGGCAGGTCGCGGAAACACCGGTGGAACTCGGCCAACGTCGGGACGTGGTGGCCTGGCCCCACGTCCAGGTCGGCCGGCAACTGGTCGATCTGGAGAAGCCGACGCTGGGCGGCGACGAGGCGATAGGTCGGGTAATCGTCTGGCGTCGCCAGGCGTGCGGCCGGGCTGGCCAGCGGTCGGATGCCGAGACGCCGACTCGCGGCGAGCAGGTTCGCCTCGTGGCGTGGCGAGCGGCCGGGGCGGACGATCTCGAACCATAACCGATCGTAATAAACGTCGCGCAGTACCTCGGCGAGGGCGATATCTTCGACGAGCAGGTGCAAGCCAGCAGCCTGCTCGGTAAGCAGATCGCGAAGGAGGGAGCCATCGGTTTGCGTTTCGGGCGGCTCGGCTCCGGGCGGTGCCGCCCGCAGATGGAGCCGGCTCAGGATGCGACAGAGACTCTGATACCCGGTGGGCGATTCGATCAGGGCGACGGCGCGCACGTCGCCCTGACGCAGGGTCGCGCCGAGGAACGGACGCAGGCCGCGACGAACGGCGTCCTCGACGAAGGGGACGGCTCCGCAGAGGTTGTTCGTATCGGTCAGGGCCAGAGCGGAGTAGCCGGCCGCCGTGGCCCGATCGAGCAAGGTCGTGAGGCTGGCGACCCCTTCGCGCAGGGAGTACCAGCTGTGCGTGTGCAGACAAACCGGCATGCGGGACGTCCGAAAGCCGGCTGGGATAGATGGAGTGTCGCCGGGATCGGGAGCGGGAACAAGGTTGGTAGGCTGGCGCTGGGCGCGAGAATCGATACGGTGTCGTTGCAATCCCACGGCAGAATTCCATTCCGACGCGGGATTGCAGCCCCCATCTCCGGGAGCCGATCAGGGTCCCGGCGCGGCTGCCGCAGGCGCTCCAGAATTGACTGCTTCGGGCGTGTCGAGCCCGAGTTGGGCGGCCAGCGGTGCGATCAGACTCGCGACCGCCGCCAGAACGACCGAGCGCCGCCCGACCCGTTCCGCACCCAGGAATCGCACGAACTCGGCCCGTGTGATGAGCCGTGTACCGATCGACAAATCCTGCTCTTCAGCGGCAATCAGGGTATCGTAAATAGCGTTGAGCAAGATGACTTCATCCTTGCCAAGGATCAGGTATTCACCGCCGTACTGCTCGAGTTCGGCCAGGTGTTGCTGGGCCACCTGGCCGGTGATCGTTCGACTGCGCCGGTCGCGGAGCAGGACCCCGCTTCGCGCCTGTTTCCCTTCCCGCAGGACAGCGAGGAGGTTACGGACGCAAGCGGTGAACGAATTTCCCTCGGCGTTGCTGACGGCGATACAGACCGGAAGACCACCCGGAATTGCCTGGACCACCAGGTTCGGCGGCATCACTCGCGTCCCGCAGGTTGCACGAGTGTACTGGAGCTTGTCCGGTGCCTCGGCCAGTAGGCTTTCGAGGATGACACGAACCCGCCCAAAGAACTCGTGTTCGATCAGCAGCTGCGTCCGGTAGGCCTCCTCGCCGTCCCGTTCAAACGACCGGATCTTCTCTCGCAGTAGTTTGTCGATCTCATCCGCCGGGATGGGGATGGTAGGATGCGTGTTCGACGGTTCGGGGGTTGTTGGGGACAGTTTACCGTCCAGCCAGGCCTCGAACCGCACCCTGGCCGCCTGGAGGAACGTCCGCGGCGATGTCGCGGCGGCACACAGGGCCGCGACATCCGTGTCCGTGAACGGGTAGATGTCCGACGGAAGTTGGTGCCGGCTGACCGACGTTTCCAGGTGTTTGGCGAGCATCTTCCGGCCGTGGTTCGCTGAGAATCGCTCCAGTTCGATCGGCGTGCCCGGGGCGATCCGTTCCCGAACGCTCTGGTCACACACCTCGGCGAACCACGAATGCCAGAGGCTCGGGAAGATGCACGTCAGGACCAGCAGGTTCGGTACCTGAGTAAAGATCTCCCGAACCGTGTCCCCCCACGCTTCGGTCAGCGGCCGGTTATCGCGCAGCCCCTCCAGCTGGTCGAACGCCAGGATGAGCGGCTGATAATACGTCGAGAGCGTCCCGATCGTCCGGATCGCCTTCAGGGCCTTGTCTTCGCGCCGCTTCCCCACGTCGGCGCTCTCCGCCTGGGCGTCGCCGTGGCCCCAGGCATCGGGTAGTCCCAGCCTCTTCGTGTCGTCGGGGTCCTGCTCCTCCCCGGCCAGCCAGGTCAGCAGAATCCGCTTGTCGTTCTCCCGGGCGTACAGGCAGTAAGTGATTAACCCGTGGGCGATATGCTGATCGACGCCGGGGTGCTGCTGCTGGAGGTGGCGAAGGGTTCGGCGTCGGATCGGATCGAGGTTCTTCTGACGCTGGGCGTCCGTACCGAGCATCGTGAACAGGTGGTAGGGATCCGCCCGCAACTTCTCCACCCAGCGACGGCGACGCTCCGCATCCGTGCCGGCGGCGATGTCCGCTTCAAACTCCGGAATGAGGACGGCGCTGAAGACATGAGCGAGGAGGTCGTCGAGCTGGCTGCGCGTCCCGTTCGCGGTGAAGACTGGCTTGGCCAGGCTGGTGACCATCTCGGCCCAGATGTGCCGGGTGACGGCCTCCTCGTTCGGGGGTCGGCGAACGAACAGGATGTGGTTGGTGTCGGACAGAGTCCGGGCGACGCGCATGAGCAAGTGGGTCTTGCCGGTCCCGGCCTCGCCAAGGATGAGAAGACCCTCAGTCCCGACCATGTCGCGGTTGGTCTGTCGCTGTTTCACGGACTGCAGGGTACGGACAATGCGCCGGTAAGCGGCCTGATTGTACTCCTCCAGGTCG
Organism: uncultured Alcaligenaceae bacterium; assembly: GCA_964471755.1. Taxonomy (GTDB): domain Bacteria; phylum Planctomycetota; class Planctomycetia; order Gemmatales; family Gemmataceae; genus CAYYJM01. The sequence goes on along the minus strand of CAYYJM010000300.1, from coordinate 374 downwards.
GGGACATCGTCCCAGGGAGTGTTGACCCGGTCGAAGAAGAGCGGCGGTTCCTTTTCCAGGGCCGGGCGATAGGCGTTCTCATCATCGGGGTGCATGGTGGGACTCGGGGTTTTGGGGCCTTCGGGTGGAAGCAGAGGCTCGGGAATACGGGGTGGGTGGTTCTCCTCCCACCTCCAAATGTCAAGGCTAGCGGGATCGACCGTCGGGGCTTCTTGACGGCTGACTGTCAACAAACCGAGAACAACCGCTTCCGTTCGGCCACGGCTTTCCTCCTGGCCCACTCCGCGCCGACCAGTTTTTGAGTATATGGGCTGGCAAAGCCAGTCAAAAGCCCCTTTATCCCATGTTAGGAAAGTAATGCACGGGGAAGCGGG
>CAYYJM010000299.1:0-7118 GCA_964471755.1 uncultured Alcaligenaceae bacterium | reverse complement strand
GCAGAGCCACGACTGCCACGACGACACCGAACGCAATCAGCATGGGGTCCGTCACGAGCGATCCTCCTGCCCGTTCTCCGGGTCGAAGTGATCGTCGTCCAGCTCCTCGAAGAGTTCGCGATCCGGCTCGATCACTTCGCCGCTGACATCCAGCGGCTCAGGGGATCGGCTGGCGCTCAGCGTCCGGGCGGCGAACAGTTCCTCGGGCAGATCCAGACCGGCCGTCCGGATCCGATCGACAAAGCTCGGAACGTAGCCCGTGGCGTAGAACTCGCCCTGAGCGACGCCGTTGACCACGCCCGTCTGCCGGAAACCGAAGATCTCCTGGACCTGATAGCCATCGGGGCCGAGGCCGACCAACTCGGCGATGCGCGTCACCTTGCGGGCTCCGCCCTTCAACCGGGACAGCTGCACGATCAGCGGCAGAGCCGAGGTGACGTACTGACGCAGGATCGCGACGGGCAGCTCCAGGTTGTTCAGCAGCACCATCATCTCCAGGCGCGACAGGGCGTCGCGGGCGTCGTTGGCGTGGATCGTCGTCAGCGAGCCCTCGTGGCCGATGTTCATGGCCTGGAGCATGTCCAGCGCCTCGGGACCACGACATTCGCCGACGATGATACGATCCGGCCGCATGCGCAGGGCGTTGCGGACGAGTTCGCGTGCTGTCACGGCACCGTCACCATCCAGGGCGGGCGGCCGAATCTCCAGCCGCAGGACGTGCTTCTGCTGCAACTTCAGCTCCGCCGCGTCCTCGATGGTGATGAGCCGTTCCTCGGCCGGGATGAACCGCGACAGGGCGTTGAGGAACGTGGTCTTGCCGCTGCCGGTGCCGCCGGAGATCAGCACGCTGAGCCGCGCCTCGACGACGAGTCGCAGCAGGGCCAGCATCTCCGGTGGAACCGTTCCCAGGGCGAGCAGATCGTCGGCCGTCAGACGGACGCCGAACCGGCGGATCGACAGGATGGGGCCATCCATCGACAGCGGGGGGAGGATGGCATGGACACGGGAACCATCCGGAAGTCGGGCATCGACCATCGGCGACGATTCGTCGGTACGTCGGCCGACCTGGGCGACGATCCGCTGGATCAGTTGCCGCAGGTGATTGTCATCGGCGAAGACGACCGGCGTCAGCTCAAGTCGGCCGTTGCGCTCGACGTAGACCGTGCGTGGGCCGTTGACGAGGATGTCGCTGATGGTCGGATCGTTCATGAGGGGCTCGAGCGGCCCCATGCCGAGCGCCTCGGCCAGCAGTTCGTGGACCAGGCGTTCGCGATCGACCTCGCCGAGCAGCTCTCGCGAGCTGGCGGTGAGCCGCTGGGCCAGGGTGCGCAGCTCGCGTTGCAGACGTTCGGGCGACCAGCGTTCAATCCGGTCCGGATCGAGCTGCTCGACCATCTGCTGATGCATCTCCGCCTTGAGGCGCTGGAAGCGGACCTCGAAGGGATCGATCGACCGGGCCGGGGGGCTGGTGAGTGTGGCGTTCATCGGGTCGTCCCTCCGGCGGTCTTCTTCTGCCAGCGGGTGGCCATCTCGGTCAGCGAGCGGCAAAGCCGGCCGCGCGGCGCGACGTCCTGGAGCGGACAGCCCTCGTTCTGGGCCAGCACGGCGGTCGCCGTCTCGTCGGGAACGATGCTCGCCAGTTGGGTGCCGAGGAACTCCTCGACCTGGACGCGCGAGAGCTGTCGGCGTTGATTGCCGCGATTGCCGACGATCTGGAGCCGGGCCGGCGGCACGTCGTACTGCTGCGTCAACTGGCGGAGCAGACGGCGCGTCAGTTGCAGGGCGGGGATCTCCAGACGGGTGACGACCATTACCTCGTCGGCGTGCTGAATGGCCGCGAGCGTCCCCTCGGTCAGGCCGTGGCCCAGATCGAGAACGCTACGGCGGAACAGATTCCGGGCCAGCACGAGCAGCTGTCGCATCGTCGCGTCCGAGACCTGCGGTGGCGTCAAGCCGGTCGTGCCGGCACAGAGGATCTGCACGCCGATCGCATGCGGAACCAGCGTCTGGCGGAACAGGGTCGCATCGACTCGTTCCCATTCGCCCAGGAGCTGCTTCAGGGTGTAGGTCGGCTGAAGATTCAGGTGCAGAGCGAGTTCCGGCACGCCGGTGCCGACCTCGGCCAGGAGGACCGGGCCGGCGGCATTCTGCTGGGCCAGGGCGCAGGCCAGGCCGCTGGACAGCGTGGTGACACCACTCCCGGCCGTGGCCGAGACGACGCCGACGATCCGACCCTGACGATTCTCGACGACGCCGGTCTTGCGCATCCGCTCCAGCGTCGCCACCAGACCTTCTTGCAGATTCCATTCATCGAGGTATTCGGAGGCACCCGCGCGCAGCACCTCGACGACCCAGGCCGCCTCGCCAGGCGGACCAAAGGCCAGGATCGGCCGCTCACTGCTCTGGCGCACCTTCTGGATGGCTTCCAATCCGGCCTCCAGATTGGTTTGCAGACCGAGCAGGACGAGATCGGCGTTGCCGCGAGCCAGCCGCAAGGGCAGGCCCGTGTGGTCAACACAGTCAACACTCTCACAGCGCAAACCAACACCGAGAACGGTGCGGCGCGCAGCCTCGCGCTGCGCCTGCGATTCGCTGGCCAGTACCACCTGCATGGTCGTTCTCCGGGGCTCAACCTGGGGGGGCGAGCCGGACCCTGGATAGATACCGATTCCGGAGCGGGGGAACCTCCAGAGTCGCACGACGATCAAACTCAGTCACGATTGCCGGGGAGTGCATGCTTGCCGGCTGCAACACGAACTGCAGTCCGGACATGGGATCAACAGCCACCCTCATCACCCGTGCCGCCACGAACCCGGTCAGAACCACCTGTCCGCTGCCTGCGTAGGTGTACAGGGGCCAGGCCCGCAGGGTGCCGGTCGTCTGCAATTCGTTCAGAGCGAAAGCGAGGGAGTTACATTCATCACTGCCGGGCGATGGTCCGTAGCCCGCGCCGGGCACCGTTAGCGTTTTTCCCGACCCAAGAACCAGCTCGCCGTTGAACCCAGCCAGGGACGCCGGCGGAATCCCCTTCGACACCTGCTGCGCGATCTCGACCAGGTTGCTCGTGCCAAGCTGGAGGATCGCCGCGTTCGTCGTCGGAGAAGGAAGCTGCGATTCGTCCCGCGGCTGGTTGAACAGATTGACCGTCATCTCGTACAGGCCGTCCTGACCGCTGAGGACGACATAAGGGTCTTTCTGATATCGAAACTGATCCTTCCGACCGATTCCCATCTCAACCTGATTTTCCCAGGAATCCGATGCACTCGGGCTCGAAATCAACGCCAGGGGAGCGAGCGGAATCGGTTTGTTCAGAACCGGACGGAAACCAATCACGCCGCGGTCAAGAATCGCCGTTGCCGAGCGTGTCATCTCGTTGAATCGGCCGTTCATGAATCCGCCACCGAGCAGACGCAGCGCGTTGGCTCGCTCGGTCGATCGGACCAGTTTGACCTGGACCGTGTTGATGAGGGGAAGGATGCTGACATCGGTGAGGTCCGCCCGAATTGGAACGTCCGCTGGCGTGGCCACCAGGCCGAAGATCACGTCGCTCTCTTCCGAGTTGTCCGGCAGCGCGATCAACACGGTGCCGCTGCCGGTGATGAGATTCTGTTCGGCCAGCAGGCCGGCCTGGCTGACGGATTCACCCAGGACGGGGAGCATCGCTCCGGGAACTTCCAGAAGGCTGGCGTCATGGACCAGGGCGAGGGCGGCCGCCCGGGCGGCCGTCTGGGCCGCGTGCTGCGCCTCGCCGCGTGCCTGCTCCAGGTGCGCGGTGTGCAGCACCATGACCAGCACGATCAGCAGCAGCGGCAGCACGATCAGGAAGACCAGGGCCAGGTAGCCCCGACGCGAGCGGGAGCCAATCACGACAGATCTCCGCGAGGGCGGGCGCTCCTGCCCGGGTTCGGACGCTTACAGTTTCGACGCCATCGACGCCCGCTTCTTGGCCGCGTCGCACTCCGGACAGTCGCTCTTCGACTTGTTGGCCGGGATGAGGACATCCGGCGGATAGAACCGGTAGCCGTAGGTCGGCTTCTCGCCCGGAATGCCCGGTTCCGGGCCCGTCGGCGGGGGCTCGGCCGCCGTCGCCGGAGCCTTCGACGGCTCCACCGGCAGCACCGTCACCCGGTACGGCGACAGACCGTAGTAGTGCAGGATCGTCTTCGGCTTCGGCTCCGGAGCGGGAATCGCCTTGACCGGCAGCGGCGGCAGCTTGAACAATCGTTCCAGATCGCGATAGCCGATCGTCAATTCGCTCCGCTGCACCTTCTCGATACGCAGATCCTCGTCGCGATATTCCGCGCTGGTCGCATCGGAGAAGACCGCGACCGGCCGACCCGGCCGACCGACCTGGAAATCGCCCGGCGGCGGCGACGGCATCAGCGTCAGGTTGCCCGTCATCTTCGAGAACTCGATCAGGGCCGCCCGGTACGAGTTCGCCAGGAGCGTGAAGTTCAACGGCACCTCGTCCGTGTTGGGCGTCATGATCGGCCAGGGATTGTTGCGCTTGACGATGATCCGCACACCGCGAGCCAGGCAGGCCGTCTGCAAGGTCGCCGGGTTGTCCTCGTTTCCAACAACCTGGCTGGTGAGGAAGACATCGACATACTCGCCGACACGGAGCAGACCGCCACTGCATCGCTCCCGAGGAATCTGTACGTTGATCGCTCGCATGTGCATCGGGATGCTCGACGACAGACCATCGGGCAATTCCTGATCGAGGAAGTGTTCCCGCATCAACGGCGTGTCCGCCTCGACGTGCCGGGAAGCGATCCGCATGTGGGCCGCATTCTGAACCGCCGGCAGGAACTTGTCCCGGTTCTTCTGGTAGTGGGCCAGTTCGTCGGCCCGCAACTCACGGACGCGAACTTGATTGGCCGTGACGGCCATGCCCTCGAACAGATTCTCGCCGGCGACCAGCACCTTGATCGGCGGCTGTTTCACCTCCGCCGGCGGTTGCGGTCGATCGAACCAGCCGCCGTACTTGGCTCCGCCCACGGCTCCCAGACCCAGGAGGATGGACAGGGTCACCGCGAAGAAGGAACTGGCGCTCATGAGTGCAACCTCTCAGGCCGTCTTGTGCCGTTCGGGCGTTGGAATTTACATCTTCACCGCGCTGGCGCACCCGGCCAGCTGCGTCGTGCCGAGACTGAATCCACAACAGGCGAGCAGATCCGGAAGCCAATCGCTCGCCGTGACCGTAATACAAATCTGAACGGTGTCGCCCACATTCATCGGCGGGGTGTAGGGTCCGCTCGGAACCGGCGACAGCGTGACCGGTGGATCGCTGTTAATGGTGGCCACGACGGTCAACGAGGGAGCGGCAAATCGAGGCATCCCCAGAACGTCCGCGACCTTGATCAGAATGTCCGCGTCGCTGCCGCCGAGGGCCGCGACCTGGGCCGCCTGGGCCGCCGCGGACTTGATCAGCGTCTGCGAGGCCAACATCAGGCCAAACTCAACGACCGCGAACAGCACGCACAGAAAGACCGGAATCAGCAGCAACGCCTCCAGCGAGAGACTGCCCCGGCGCTTCGGCGGAACGTTATTTTGCATGGATCTGGGCCCTCGCACTGGAACCGCTGGGCGGCGTGACCAGGCCCAGTTCGCCACGGAAGAGCCACAGAAGCAGGAACGCCGTGGCGATGGCGACCGGCAAGGAATACGACGTATGCCATTTCCCCGGCTTCGCGGCCGTGCCCTTCTTCGACAGACGCATCGGTCGGCCAGAAAGCAACATCACGCCGAGTGAGCCGAGGAACAGCAGGATGAGGACGAAGACCGAACCCATCCAGGCGAAGAAGATGAGGACGGGGCCGAGCCAGGCCCCGAGTGCGGCCAGCAACTTGACATCGCCGCCGCCGCAGGTTTTCAGGATCCAGAGAACGAACAACACCGTGAAGGCCGCGAGGAAACCGACGAGCGCGAACAGAAAGCCGTCGATGACCCCGAGCCAGACGTTGGATTCCCGGAAGAGGAAGATCCCCGCGCCGTTGGCTCCCATCCATCCGCCGCGAACCAGGTTGGCGACCAACCCGGTCCCGAGGATGGCGAAGACAAGCGACTTGGGGATCTTGAACGTGCGATAGTCCACGTAGGCCGCCATCAGCAGCAGGACCATCAGGACGGTGAAGAACGTCCAGGCGAAAGTCAGAGCTGGGAAGAAGGCGGTCATGGTGAAACTCTTCTACTTCCAGATACAAAGATGGCTTGCAATCTTCACGAATAAGGAAGCATCACGGCACAGTGCCGAAACAAGTGATCACCACACCGGTATCGACATTGTTAGAAGGGGACGGGATGGAGTCTGCGTAGGTGACGTTACTTTGGTTATCTGAGATCATCCAGCCGGTCTTTGAGCCACCACAACCGACTTGATTATTGACCAAGTTACCCTGATCGAAGGCCAGAATCGCGTTGGCGAGTTCAGAAAACTCGACGTTGAGCGCGACGGACAGGTTGGACACGCCGACGACCAGACCCAGGCCCAGGATGGTGGCCAGGACCAGGTACTCCAGGGCGACGATACCCTCGTCGTCGTTCCACAGTTGCGAGAACAGGTGTTGCATGGTGCAACTCCTCCCTTGCCTCGATGGTCCGGAAGCATCCCGTTCTCCGGCACAATGCCGGATCATGAAAAGCGAGAAGCCGGACCTTGAGTTCCGATGGTGATAGCCAACCGTCATGGGCGTCCGGACCGGAGAGAACCTTCCTGGAGGTGACAACTGGCAGCGATCAACCGTGTCGAGTCGCGAAACCCGAACGATTCGTCATTCTCGTTTGCCTCACGCCTTTCCGCGTGCTAGTCTTGCCCAGCGGAGTCGATCGTATCCGAGAATTTCGGAGCCCCGACCAACCGGGGTTCCTGATCTGAATGACCCCTCCTGGTGTTAATCCGGGAGGTTTGGGTAATTCAGGTAGGCGTCACTTTACCATACGCTGGGCGGATCGCAAGCGTAAATCTCACTTTTTTTGTCCAACCTACCATTGGTCACACTTCGACGGCGGAATCCACGCCGTGCCGGCGGAGCTGGCGGTTGTTCAGAGCTGCGGAGGAAGCCCCTGTAGGGTGGGCGGGAGCGCCACCGACGCCCGCCCCGTTTCTTGAGCCGTCACAG
>CAYYJM010000298.1:0-7123 GCA_964471755.1 uncultured Alcaligenaceae bacterium | reverse complement strand
AGAGCCTTGCACGCTTGCGTGCCGCTGTAATCGAACTCACAAGCCTGGCCGATGATGATCGGCCCGGAGCCAATGAGCAGGATCTTCTTCAGGTCGTTACGACGAGGCATCTCTTCTCATCGGTTTTGGCGAGCGTGGGGCGTCAGCCCCATGACTCTTCTCTTCGCGGCGTATCGGCACTCATGGGGCTTACGCCCCACGCTCGCCACTGGAATTGACTGCACCAGTGGCGAGCGGACGAGAACCGGGTTTCGAGTCAGTTTTCGGTTTTTTGGGCCGTTTGGCCAGGGGGGACGTATGGGAATGTAGTCACGGCCTCCCTTGCCACGGGTCGCATCCGGCCGCAGATTAAGCCCGGGAGCCTGAAGCCGACGAGGGATACCGCGTGTTCGGTCCGATCTTTCAACGTGAAGCCCTCACCGTTCCACGGCGGGCGCGTCACTACGGGGCCCGGGTCGCCTACTACGGCGCGCTCTGGGTCGTGGCCATGACCGCCTGGCTGGCCACGCTCGGCGTCGTCCATCAGGGCTCCCTCGGCGAAACCGCTCGCTTCGGGGCGTTGCTCTTCCAGATTCTCTCCTTCCTGCAACTGGCCCTGTTTCTCTTCTTCCCCGCTCTGTCCAGTGCCAGTGCTGTCGCTCTGGAGAAGGATCGCCGGACGTTCATTCTGCTGCTGATGACCGAGCTGCGCGACAGCGAGATCGTCCTGGGCAAGATGCTCGGCAGTCTGCTGCCCATGATCCTGCTCTGGATCGGCACCTTTCCGATCATGATGTTCCTGATCCTGCTCGGCGGCGTCTCAGTCGCGCAGGTCTTTCAGGCGATGGCCGTCCTGGCCGCGACCGGCCTCGCCGCCGGCTCGCTTGGCGGCCTGATCGCCCTGTGGCGTGATCGCACCTTCCAGTCCCTCGCCCTGACGGTGCTGCTGCTGGTCCTCTACCTGACCCTGAGCCAGGCCCTCGTCGTTCTCGTACCCTCGCTGGCGGTGTATCAGCCGTACTTCGATCCGTTCGCCGCGCTCCAGGCGGCCCAGCAGCCGACGCGGCAACTCGATCCCGGTCTGCCGGTCGCCTACGGCTACGCTCTGGTCATGCTCGGCGTCAGCGGCCTGCTCCTGGGTTATGGCATCCTCATGCTGCGGGTCTGGAACCCCAGCGGCGAACCGATCATGCAGCGTGAGAAGCCCGAGGAGCAGCAGGACGCCGACGCCCTGGCCGCCAGCGGCGGCGCGGGGCGCGTCTCGGTCCATGCCGCGCCGGGCCAGGCTCGCCAGGTCTGGGAGAACCCGATTCTCTGGCGAGAGATCCGCACCCGCGCCTACGGCCGACGACCGCTGCTCATCAAGATCGCCTACTTCCTCGTCCTGGCCCTGATCTGCTGGTCGGCCCTGGCTCCGGTGCTGGCCGGCGCGAAGATTCCCTTCCTGGCCGCCTACGGTCTGATCCCCGTCGGCGTCCTGAGCCTTCTCCTGGTGACCGCCCAGGCGGTGACCGCGATCACCAGCGAACGCGATACCGGGGCTCTCGATCTGCTCCTGGTCACCGACCTGGAGCCGAAGGAGTTTATCTTCGGCAAAATCCTCGGCATCCTCTGGAACACCAAGGAATACCTGCTGCCGCCTTTGATCCTGGCCGGCATCTACGGTTGGTTCGGCTACCTGGCCACGCCGCCAGCTCGGTACGCCGAGCTGCTCGGCTGGCGCATGAACGCGACGGCGTTCATCTGTGTCGTCGGCGTCGCGGTCCTGCTGCTGGCCTTCGCCCTGGTCCTGGGCATCCACGTTGCCCTGCGAAACCAGAACAGCCGGGTCGCTGTCCTCAACGCCCTCTCGACGATCTTCTTCCTCTCCGTCGGCACGCTCACCTGCATCGCGCTGATCGTCATCAACGGTCGCTTCGAGTATCAGTGGACGAGCTTCGTCTTCTTCCTGATCGCCGGCGTCGGCGGTCTGTGGTGGGTGCTGAACGCCGGCCGACCGAGCAGCGCCCTGACCTGGGCCAGCTGGTTCTGTCCGCTGGCCGTCCTCTACTCGGTCATGACGATCCTGGTCGCCAGGCCGGGCACGCAGGAATCGGGTGATCCGATCATTCCGTTCCTGGTCATGACCGGGGCGTTCGGCTTCGCCATCGCGGCGATGCTGGTGCCGCTGCTGAGCGAGTTCGACATCGCCCTGGGACGGACCAGCGGCGGAGCGGATTGAACGATCCCATTTAGCCGCCGGCTTGCCGGCGGTCTTCGTCTCGAATACCCGCCGGCAAGCCGGCGGCTAAATGTCGCAACGGAGTACCCCCATGTCGCAACTACTGCCGCTGGGCCTGCTTCTGGCCACGATGCCCCTGGCCGGGCCGCCCGTCGCCCGGACGGACAGCGTCACCGACACCTACCACGGCGTCACCGTCGCCGATCCCTACCGCTGGCTGGAGGACGCGAAGAATCCCGAGGTCCAGGCGTGGAGCGACGCGGAGAACAGGTACGCGCGGGAGTACCTGGCGAAGCTTCCCGGAGTCGAGAAGATTCAGGCCCGGCTTCAGGAGATCCTCAGCGCGAAGCGGGTGACCTTCGGCGGCCTCGATCTGGCCGGGAAGCGGCTCTTCGCCCTGAAACGTCAGCCGCCGAAGGAGCAGCCGTTGCTCGTCGTCCTGCCGTCGTTCGACGAGCCGGACAGGGCCCGTGTTCTGCTCGACCCGACCGCCCTCGACAGCAAGGGCACCACGGCGATCGACTGGTTCGTGCCATCGCCGGATGGCAAGCTCGTCGCCGTGTCGCTGTCGAAGGCCGGTAGCGAATCGGGCAACCTGCACCTCTACGACACCGATACGGGCAAGCCGGTCGGCGAGGTCATTCCGCGCGTGCAGAACGGCACCGCGGGCGGTTCGATGGCGTGGTCGGCGGACGGCAAGGGTTTCTTCTACACGCGCTATCCTCGTGGCGATGAGCGGCCGAAGGAGGATCGCGACTTCTACCAGCAGCTCTACTTCCACGAACTGGGGACGCCAACGGAGAAGGATCGCTACGAACTCGGCAAGGAGTTGCCGCGCATCGCCGAGATCAAGGTCTGGACGCACGAGCCGACCGGCCGTCTGCTCTGCACCGTGCAGAACGGCGACGGCGGCGAGTTCGCCCACTTCGTCCGCTCGCCGGAGGGCAAGTGGCGGCAGTTCGCCGGCTTCAAGGACAAACTCGTCCAGGCCGCCTGGGGCAATGACGGCGGCCTGTTCGTCATCTCACGGCAAGATGCTCCGAGGGGCAAGATCCTGCGCATCGACTACGACACGCTCGACGTGAAGCAGGCGAAGGTGATCGTGCCGGAGGGCGAGGACAGCATCGTCACCGACTTCTGGGGCAAACCGACCGTTCTGCCGACGAGGTCGCGTCTGTACGTCCTCTACCAGCAGGGCGGCCCGTCCGTGATCCGGGCCTTTGACCTGGCCGGCAAGCCGACGACGGCCCCGCAGCAGCAGCCCGTCGCGCGGGTCGATGACCTGCTCTCGGTCGGCGGCGATGACATTGTCTTCGCGATGGGCTCGTTCGTGGAGCCGACCGGCTTTCACCGGTTCGACGCCCGCGCGATGACCACGAAGAAGCTCGGCCTCAATGCGCCGTCGCCGGTCAGCTTCGCCGACATCGAGGTCGTCCGCGAGTTCGCCACGAGCAAGGACGGGACGAAGGTGCCGGTCAACATCCTCAAGCCGAAGGGGACGAACCTCGATGGCAAGAACCCCTGCCTGGTGACCGGCTACGGCGGCTACGGTGTCAACATCGAGCCGAACTTCCGGCCCGACTACCGCGTTCTGTTCGACGCTGGCCTGGTGATCGCCATCGTGAACCTGCGTGGCGGCGGCGAATACGGCGAGGCCTGGCACGACGCCGGCCGCCTGACTCGCAAGCAGAACGTCTTCGACGATTTCGCCGCGGCGTTGCGGCACCTGATCGAGCGGAGGTACACCTCGTCGGAGCGGCTCGCCATCCTCGGCGGCAGCAATGGCGGCCTGCTCATGGGCGCGACTCTGACGCAGCATCCCGACCTGATGAAGTGCGTCGTCAGCTATGTCGGCATCTACGACATGCTGCGTGTCGAACTCTCGCCGAACGGCGCGTTCAACGTGCCGGAGTTCGGCACGGTCAAGGACCCGGCCCAGTTCAAGGCTCTGTACGCCTACTCGCCGTATCACCACGTCGAGAAGGGGACGGCCTACCCGGCGACGCTGTTCCTGACCGGAGCGAACGATCCGCGAGTCGATCCGATGCAGTCACGCAAGATGACGGCCCGTCTCCAGGCGGCGACGTCGTCGAAGGCCCCGATCCTGCTGCGCACCAGCGCCACGGCCGGGCACGGCCTGGCCACGTCGTTGTCGGAGCGGATCGCGGAACTGAGCGTGGTGTATGCGTTCATCCTCGATCAACTCGGCGCGAAGGTGAAATGACCGGAAAGTTCACGCCAGCCCGAGCCGGGCTAGCTCGCGCGGCGTGAGCCGTTCAGCCCGCACGCCGTAGACGCCGCTCCGGCCGTAGGTGGCCGTCAGTTGCGGGCCGTGCTGCCAGGGCACCAGCGGTCCGATGCCCAGGACGACGTCGAGATCTGCTGGCAATCCCACCACGAGCGGAGCCAGTTCGACCGCGTGCCAGGCTCCGCCGATCCGGTGCAACTGCCGACCATCGGACAAGGTCCGTGGCTTCTCCGTTGCCAACCGATGACGCAGCCGTGGTTTCCGCAGCTTCTTCCGTCGCGATTGGCGCGCGGCCAGCAACAGCCCGCTCTCGGGATGGACGTAGAAGGTGGTGCGATGTTCGCCAATCGGCAGCCCCAGACGCCGACCCCACGACTCGTTACTGCCGTGGCAGGGAACGCCGTCGATGAGGATCACATCGCGGACAACGTAATCCCAGAGGTGCTGAAGGATGTGCAGCTGGATGGCGCTATCGACGCGGACGTGTTCACGGATCTCGCTGTAAACTGCGTTCCAGGGCCGACCGACGCGCGACCGAAGGAATCGCCGCAGCGGAGCGAGGTTCTCGTTGAGCATCTTGCGCCGGACCCACTTGGTCTGCATCGCTTCGCCGCGTGGACCGTCCTCGGGCGGGTTGGTCAGCCGATCGCGACGGTGCTTGGTGTACTTGCCACCAATGCGCGGCCGCTCGACCAGCAACTTCGACATGTCCCGACGCATCTACCGACTCCGGACGGTTTTCAGGCAGAGGTTTCCCTGCTGGAAATACGACGGTGCCGGAAGGATGTGACACGTACTCTGTGGTCTCTTCGGCGAGCGGAATGGGACGTCCCGCGCTCGCGGGGATCACGTTCGTCGGCTCACTTGCCGTTACACGGCTGCACGCGCACGGCGAGGATCAGTCGCTCATCCGGTTTGGGCCGATAGCGCGTGATGATCGGCAGGAACTTGCCGCAGCACGTCGTGTAGGTGATCTCATTGAGCATCGGCGGCGTCAGACGCAGGGTGACGCGGTTGTTCCGATCCGCGGCATGCTCGATCACCACGGTTGCCTTCTGATCGTTGATCAGATCGAACGACTCGCGCGTCTGCGGCGGCAGCGACTTGCAGATCATGTTCGCCACCCGGAACCCCTTCAGGCGCGGATCGACCTCACGAACCTCGTCGGCAATGCACTTCAGCTTCGGATCGACCCGGCCATTGCTCTCGCTGGCGACGATGATGAGGATGGACACCTTGACGTTCCCCTTCGCGGAGGCATCGGCGGCGCAGTGGGACAGGCCCCAGAAGAGGATCGCGACCAGTCCAAGCAGACGCACGCGTGCCATCATCTCCCCCTGTTCCCCCTCAGCGCACCGCGCCGGGCTCAGCGTGGCTCGTAGACGAGCGGATCGACGATCATCGGCGAGTTCCAGTCGTCGATCTGCATGATGCCATCGGTGTTGCCGCCGACGATGGCGACGTCCTCGTGTCGTGCCAGATCGATCTCGGGCAGGGCCAGCGGCACGACGATTACCAGGGCCCCGTGATCGTTGGGATTCATGCTGATGATGTGAACGTCGTCGGCCGAGACGACCGGGTACGGCTCGGTGTCCAGCACGGTCGGCGGCGGTCGCAGCAGGAGCGCTCCGAGAACGGTCGCGGCCAGGCCGCCCGCGAGCAGAGCCCAGGACCAGCGCCGACTCCGTGGGCGACCGGACCGACCGTGGCCGAGGTCGGCCTCGATGCCGGCCAGGGTTGCGGCCCAGCGTTTGCCGGCCGGCTCGTACTGCGCGTGCAGATGACGGAGCGCCTCGATCTCGGCCCGGCCCTCGGGGTGGTTGGCCAGCCAGGCTTCGATCCCGACGCGCGCGTCCCCGGTCAGTTCGCCATCGAAGTAGGCGGCCAGTTCCTCCGGCGTTGGTTCGCGTTCCGGCCCCCAGTCAGGGTTCATGGCATCACCCGTTCGATCAACAGGGCCCGCAGTCGTTGGCGGGCGTAAAACAAGCGGCTCATCACCGTGCCGATGGAGATCCCCAGAGCTTCGGCCACTTCACGATAACTCAGTCCGCCGTCGGCGAACAACACGAACGTCTGTCGCTGGGCCTCGGGCAGACGGGCCAGGGCCTCGTTGAGCTGACCGCGCAGGTCTTCCTGTTCGAGCTGACGTGCGTGATCTTCCAGGCGCAGCAACGGTTCGGGCACGTTCTCGGGCCGATCGGGTCGATCCAGGCTGAGCATCTCGCGTCGTCCGCGCTGCCGACCCAGATCGAGGGCGGCATTGCCGACGACGCGGAGCAGCCAGGTCTTGAACGCACTCCTGCCCTGGAACCCGTCGAGATGGGTCAGAGCCTTGACGAAGCCTTCCTGAACGGCGTCGAGAGCGTCGGCTTCGTTGCCCAGCAGACGATAGGCGACCCGATAGGCCGGCTGACGGTAGCGCTGGAAGAGTTCTTCCAGGGCGGAACGGTCCCCGGCCGCGAACCGCTGCAAGAGCTGTTCGTCGCTGAGGAACGAGGCGTTCGGCGCGGGACCAGCACTCATCGCGGCGATCTCCCGTCTCCAGACGGTCGGGCGGCAGGCGTTATTCATCCTAGCAGACCGGGCAAGCGCCGAGGCGAAGAATCTCGCCACCACGGGCGTCCCCATTTATCGGCAGTAAGGAAAGTAATGCACGCTTGGCCTGATGTTTGCAG
>CAYYJM010000297.1:0-7135 GCA_964471755.1 uncultured Alcaligenaceae bacterium | reverse complement strand
TACCCGCAGCACCCCCTTAAGTTACAGGCATTGGGCTGACGCCGCGCCGCTCGCCTTGAGTGTGGATCACACCGGCGTCGTGGTCCGGTCGCGTGTCTGGTCCGATGTGCCCCACCAGAATGACGACCAATCCCCGGTCGTCGCCGGTCGGCGCGCTTCCTCGATCAGGGTGCGGTAACGCAGTTCCAGCGCATCGAAGATCGCGTGCCAGGTCTGGCCCTGAGCCTTGAGCCGGGCCGCCTGTCCCATGCTCCGACGCAGTGTCGGCTCACGAACCAGGCGAGCCACGGCCGGTGCCAGGTCGGCGTCACGCGGGACGAGCAGGCCGTCCACTCCGGGCGTCACTCGCTCATCGACCGCCTGGCAATCGAAACCGACCACGGGTAGGCCGCTCGCCTGCGCCTCCAGGATCACGTTGCCGAACGTCTCGCTCTGCGATGGAAAGACGAACACGTCACCGCTGGCGTACCAGCAGGCCAGGTCCTGGCCGTGCCGTTCGCCGGCCAGGATCACGCCTTCCGGACGCCGGGCCTGCAACTGCCCGTACAACGGCCCATCGCCCACCAGGGCCAGCCGCACGCGACTCCGCTCCGAGGCGGACAGAAACTGCGGCAACCGGGCGAACGCCTGCAACAGGGCCTGCAAGTTCTTCTCCGACGCGAGTCGGCCGACGTAGGTGAGCAGAACGTCGTCGTCGCTCAGACCCAGGTCGGCCCGCAACTCGGCCGAGCGATGGCGAGGATGGAACAGTTCGCCATCGACGCCCCGCGACCAGATCTCGACGCGCTGCAAGCCGGCTCGCTCCAGCCGGCGCTGCGTCCCCTCGCTCGGCACCAGGGTCACGAGTGTCTGGTTGTGGAACCAGCGCAGGTATCTCTCGGCCCCCCAGGAGAATATGCCCAGACCGTAGTGGCCGAGATACTGATCGAAGTTGGTGTGGAAGCTGGAGGCGACTGGCAGACCGAGCATCCGAGCTGCCCACAGAACGGCCAGGCCGAGCGGCCCCTCCGTGGCGATGTGGATCAGGTCCGGCTGAAACTGCCGGAGCAGCTTGCGCATCCGCCAGGGGCTGGTCACCCCGAAGCGGAGCGCCGGGTAGAAGGGCAGCGGCAGCCCCTGGACCAGCTCCGGACTGCTGCGTTCCTCGCGTCGCTTGGGCCGCAGAACCAGCACGTCATGGCCACGGCCGCGAAAGGCCTCGACCCAGCGGCCCAGGGTCCGAGCCACGCCATTGACCTCGGGCGGATACGTCTCCGTCACCAGCGCCAGACGGATGTTCATGGTCTTACCCGCGTCATCGTTGAGGAAGCATCGGCCGACGTCGTGACGGCTCAATCCTCCCCCTGTCCTCTGGGTGCTATCGTCAGCGATTGCCCCCGGATTCCACGTCCCTGGGTTGAGATTCCTCCGGCATCGGCTCATTGAGCCGGCCCAGAGCCTGCGCCACCGTCGGCACCGGCAAGCCGACATAAGCTCGGCAGGCGAGAACCTGACCCATCACCCAGCTTCGGAACACCTCGCGATCGGCCAGGTACTCCGGAGCCACCGGAGCCGCCGCCGACATCGCCAGTTTTATTCTACGGCGCAGGTCCATCGGTTTACCGACGAGCGGCGGTTTACCCCCTCCGTGCGAGGTCCAGCTCCCCCAGCTTCCCTCGATCCAGACGGCCATCAGTCGGGCGTGCGGCACCGCCCGGAGAATGTGCCACAAGCCCTGACCGAAGGGGAAGAGCATCTTCTCCTCGCTCTTGCGCAGGCGGGCCTCCGGGAAGATCAGCAGACAGCCGCCCGCCTGGAGGACACGGATTGCCTCCTGCAACTCCGGTGCCTCGCGCCGAACCGTCGCGGCCGGCACCCGGATCGCCCGCGACATGTGGACCATCAACCAGCGGATGAACGGCAGGTCGTAGAAGACGCTGGTCATCATCGCCACCACCTTGCGGGGCACGATCCGGCAGACCCAGAGCGGATCGAAATAGGCCGCGTGGTTGGCGACGATGATGAGCGGGCCTTCCGTGGGGATCGTTTCGGCTCCCGGCCCGACCAAGGTGACCCGGCTCAGAATGATGCCCGGTGTCTCGAAGATCTGTTCGAGAAACTGCTGCAGCAGCCAGTAGACCGACACGCCGGTGAAGAGGGCCGCCAGGAGGACGAGCCAGCCGAGGTTCACCCAGGGAATCAGGAGGACGACCGGCACGAAGGCACCGACCAGTACGGCCAGTCCATTGGCACGGCCGGCCGGCGGGATCGCGCTGAGGTAGGCCACCAGGAGCGGCACCAGACCCAGGCCGATCGCCACGCCGAGCAGTACGCGCGGCGCGGTCGGGCCCGTCCCCAGCCAGGCCATCAGGCCCAGAGCCAGCGTCATCGCGAAGCCGCCCAGGGGCACCATCGCCGGGCTGCGCCAGGGGTTCCATTGCCAGGACGCCACCAGGCAGCCAACGACGATCCCGACCAGCACGGCGGACAGTTCCTCGCCGGACACGACCGACAGGCCGGCCGTGACCATCCCGGCAAAGGCGAGCAGACCGACAAAGAACTCGCGGGCCGACGGCTCTCCGCTCGGTCGTCGCGGGCCGGCCAGGCCGAGCAGGTCGATCCAGAAGCCGCCAAGGGCTGCGCCGAGCGGCAGAGTTCGGCTCTCGCCACCCAGCATCGCCATCAGCCCCGCCAGGATCGCCAGGATCGCCAGACTCAGGAGCAATGGCTGCGATAGTGACGTCGGCCCGATGAGGCCGGCCGCCGCACAGACCGCCCCAAGCCAGCAGGCGACGCGCGGCAGGGAGAACCGTCCCACCGCGCAGAGGTCCGCCAGCCGTAGGAGCAGGACGAGCTGGAAGAGCAGGGAGCCAGCCCCGACCAGGAGCAGGCCCGCAGCCCCTGACACGGGCCACAGGACCGCCAGCGGCAACGCCAGTCCGGCGAAGAGCAGGAGCAGGCTCGGCGAGACGATCGACAGCAGCGGTCCCATCAGTGGTGGCAGGAGTAGAGCCGCCGTCAAGGCCGTCAGTGGGGCGGCGTCGAAAGGGTAATCCGAGGACGACAACCACGACCGATCGCACAGCAGACGAGCGACCTGGGCCACGCCCAGTAACGCGACCCGGGCCGACACGGACAGCATCGATCCACTCCCTCGATCCGCGAAGTTCCTCCCGGCGAGGGGTCGCCGGGGCGTCGTCAAAACAGGCGCTCGATCGGCTCGCCGTGGTAGACGGGGTGCGGCCGACCCTCGGCGTCCTTCCACCACAGCGTTTTCGGAATGCCGAGAACATGGTAGATCGTCGCCGCCAGGTTCTCCGGTGACTGCGGCTCCCGAGTCGGGTAGCCGCCGTGCTGGTCCGACGCGCCGACGACGTTGCCCCCCTGCACGCCGCCGCCGGCCAGCAACACCGACTGCACCGCCCCCCAGTGATCGCGGCCCGGCCCCTTGTAGTGCTTCGTCAGCGTCGAAATCTTCGGCGTCCGGCCAAACTCGCCAGCGACGACGACCAGGGTACGCTCCAGCATCCCGGCATCGCGCAGGTCGTCGAGCAAGGCCGAGAGGCAGCGATCGAACGGCGGCAGCAGTTTCTCACGCAGATGCGGAAAGGCGTTGCCGTGCGTGTCCCACGTCTCGTTGTTGCCGAGGTTGACCTGCACCAGATTCACGCCCGCCTCGACCAATCGGCGAGCCATCAGCATCGACCAGCCAAAGGCGTTGTCGCCGTACCGCTCTCTTGTCTTGTCATCGATCCGGGCCGGATCGAACGCGCGCCGGACGGCCCGACTCGTCAACAGCGACACCGCCGACTGATGGTGCCGATCGTAGGCCGCCGCCGTCTCCTCCAGGTTCGCACGCTGATGGTCCAGATGGGCCAGCAGGCGCATTCGATCCGACAGCCGATCCGGAGCCAGTCCCTCCGGCAGGCTCAGGTTCGGCAGATCGAACCCCAGCCTCTTCGGCGTGTAGGGCCGCTCCTGGTGGTCGAACTCGTACTCCGGAAACGCCCCGTAGGCCTTCGGCTCGAAGTCCGACATCTCGAGAAACCACGGATCGCGGCGAGGGCCCATGATGCCGGCAAACTGCCCCGGAATGACCCGGCCGGTGTTGTGGACGATCCGATCCGGCAGGACCACGGCCGGCGGCAGGTTGTTTCGCGGTGGCAGCAGAGCCGTCGCGACCGAGGCGATCGAGGGGTGATCCGTCGGCAGAGGCTTGCTCGGATTGAAGCCGGGCGGTAACTGACTGCGACCCGTCAGCATGATGTGATGCCCGGCGGAATGTTCGTTGGAGGGATGCGTCAGCGAGCGGATCAGGGCCCACTGCTGGCTCCGTTCGGCCAGGCGTGGCAGATGCTCGCAGATTTGCACACCGGGCGTCGCCGTGGCGATGGGCTTGAACTCGCCGCGGATCTCGGCCGGAGCGTCCGGCTTCAGGTCGAAACTCTCGTGCTGAGCCAGACCGCCGGAGAGGAAGACGAAGATCACCGCCCCGGATCGGCGCGTTCGCGCGGCCGCCGAGGCGGTTCGCAGGAAGCCCAGGTGGTTCGACCCCAGACCGAGCAGCCCGACGGAGCCGGCCTGGAGGAGTGTGCGGCGCGTGACAACCGGATGCTGCATCATCATCAGGGCCTCGGGGATGCGTGAGCAATCGGCTCCCAGCATACCCGAGGCCGAGGAGCAACGCAAACCTTAGCGGTGCAGGTCCACCGAGATCGGCGTGGAGAACTGCCGGGGTGCCTGGGGCAAGGGACTGTAGCCGGTGCCCGGACCGACCGGCATGCTGCTCATGCGCGGAGCCGGCGGCGGCAGTTCCTGCTGGACCGGCGGGGCCGTCTGTGCCGGCAGGCCCGGCTGCTGATCGCGAAGGTCCGACGAGAAATACTCGACGCGTGGCGTGTAGCTCGGCACCACAGCGGCGAGTTGCGGCGTCGGACAGTGGCCCAGGCTCGGCGGGAAGCCCCACGGTGCCCAGCAGGTGTTGTGGTAGCCGAAATGGTCCCAGGTACACGGATCGCAGACGCCCTTGCCGCAGACCGTCGGGAACGCGAGGTTCGGCGGCTGCGGTGTGCAGAAGACGTAGGTCCCGCAATTCGCCGCCGATCCGGGACAGTAGCCACCGTAGAACATGTTCCCGACACTCGCGAACTTGCCGCACATCTTGCCGAAGAAGCCTCGACTCATGCGCGAATAGACCGGCCCGACCATCGACGGACAGGTCGCGCAGGCCGCCGGACAGGCCTGGACTGAACAGGCTCCACTGGCGCACTGCTGGGCCTGGGCCGGAATCGCCAGGAAAGCCAGGAACGGAAGGCAGAAGAGTGAGCGAGCCAACCATGAACGCAGCATCACGACCTCCATGCGTGCCGAGAAGATCCCTCAGTGGATCTCGAAAGGTCCGGAGCGAGCCGGGCCAGCAGGCAATCGACTCGCTCCTCAAAGCCTTGAATCCTTCAAGGCCTGTCGGTCATCGACCGCGTTGCGGTAGGAGCGTTCCCGCTCCTGGCGCGACGCCGCCCAGATTCTGGGTGCCCTGGACCGGACGCAGGTTCTGGTAGTATCGCGACTGCGTCTGGAAGCCCGGCGTGGTGGTTCCCAGTCCGAAGGTCGGAGCAATCCCAATCCCGGCGGTCCCAGTCGTCCCCTGCGGCGAGAGAACACCACCCGGACCCATGGCCGGGTCCACTGGCCGCAGTTGCCGCTCGATCTCCTGAAAGGCCTGGTTGCTCTCGATCTGAGGTCGGACCAGACCGTAGTAGTTGATGCCCGCGACGCCGCCGCGTGCCAGGTTCAGATACGGACTCACCGGCGGGCGATAGCCGGGACTTCCGGGCCCGGGCGGGCGTCCGAAGGTTCCCGGAGCCTGGGCCAGGATCGCCGGGGTGGATAGAGCCACCAGGGCCAGAGTCGCCAGCAGTCGGATCATCGTGTCTCTCCTGGGAGTCTCGGGTTCAGGTGCCGGATTGGCCGTGCGGAACCCGCTTCATGAACAGTCTGAATCAGGATCCCGGGAGGGGCAAACCGGCCCGATGGCCCTATCTACCCCTGAAGATCGACGGGCCGAGAGGTTTCGGTTCAGCGAAACTTCTCGGCCCGTCGTTTTAGCCCGGTTCGTCGAGGCGGCTCAGCGAGTGCCCACCGGAACGAAGGTGGTGCCCCCGTTCCCGTTGTTGTTGTAGTTTCGGAAGATCGACCAGGTGGACGCTCCCATCAGGCCCACACCGAGCATCCGCTCGAACGGTGCCAGCACCTTGGCGATCCGGTTGTCGAAGGCGATCCACGGGTCGGCTCCGACAAAGATGCGATCTCCAGGGAAGAGCTGCCAGTTGGTCTGGGTGTCGCCCGCCTGGGAGATGACCTCCCAGTTGATCGGCAGGATCTGGTAGCAGCCGTTGCACGACGGAGCCGGTCGAGCCAGCCAGAGTCGCCGTGGCGAGGAGATCGCCGGCAGACCACTGATGTGGGCCATCGCGTCCAGGACGGTCTCGTTGCCGGTGATCGGGAAGCGATACACGCCCTGACCGAAACCGGCACCATCGGTGATGATGTAGTAGACCTTGCTGTTGTAGCCGGTCACGGTGACCGATACCTCGGGGTTCATCAGCCACCGCGAGAGGTGATTTTCGATCATCGTCTTGGCCTGGGCCAGGGTCAGGCCCGCCAGCGGCACGCAGCCGTAGGACCCGAGCGTGATGGTGCCGTCCTGGGCGAGCATGAACTCGCCGCGGAGCGTGGCCAGGCCGCGGAACTGAGCCAGGCCGACGCCCACCTGGGGATCGTTCAGCTTGGACTTCAGCACCAGCTTGATCGCCGACGCCGCCTGTTCCAGGGTCAGGCCCGCCACGCGGACCACGCCGTAGACGTAGCCGAGATTGACCACGCCGTCCGGAGCCACCAGAAACTGACCGTTGATCGGTTGATTGGGCAGCGTCTCGGCGACGTTGATCACCAGCATGTCGAGTGGCTCGACCCGATAGGGCGGCTTGGGGATGGCCCGCAGGACGTCCACGAAGATGGTGTCCGGCGGTTCGATAGTGTAGGGCGGCATGACCGACTTGGTCAGTTCCCGAGGCAGCGGCGGCGGCGGACCTTCACACGCTCCGGTCGAGCAGGCCCCGGTAGCACACCCGCCGCTCATGCAGGCTCCGGGCATCCC
>CAYYJM010000296.1:0-7217 GCA_964471755.1 uncultured Alcaligenaceae bacterium | reverse complement strand
TGCTTCTGAACTCCCGCTTCCCCGTGCATTACTTTCCTAACATGGGATAAATGGGTCAGCGAAAGAACCGTCGAAACGCCGCCATCGTCTGTCGGGCTGCCGCCACCGGCTCCGGATAGGCGAACGCTTCCGCTGACAGGTAGCCGTCATAGCCGACGTCGAACAACGTCGTCGCGATCGGCGTGAAGTCGAGGTGGCCCAGGCCGGCCGGCCGACGGTTCGAGTCCACGAAATGGACGTGCCCCAGGTAGCCGTTCGCCTGCCGCAGGGCCGTCGCGATGTCGGCCTCCTCGATGTTCATGTGGAACAGATCGCACAGCAGCCGGACGTTCTTCGTCGCCAGGCCACTCAGCAGACGCACGCCGTCCTCGACGCGGGTGACCAGGTTCGTCTCGTAGCGGTTGAGCGGCTCGTATAGAAACGGTACGCCGTACGGCTTCGCGTGTTCGCCGAGCAACTCCAGGGCCTCGCCGAGCCAGCGCAGGGCCGTCGGCTGATCGACGCCGTCGCCGTGTCGCCCCTGCATCGAGCCGAGAATCGCCGGCGCTCCCAGGGCTCCGCCAGCGTCGATGATCGAGCGCACAAACTCGGTCGCCTTCTGGCGGACGCTCGACTCGCTCGACGTGAGCGTCAGGCGATGCTTGACCCAGCCCGCCCCGGTCCCGACGGCCGCCAGTGACAGACCGTTGTCGTCGAGCAGCTTGCGGATCGTCTTCGCGTCGAGCGTCTCCGGGCCGGGAGCGAAGATCTCGACGGCGTCGAAGCCGAGTTCCTTCGCCGTGCGGCAGGCCCCGGCCAGGTCGTCCCAGAAGACGAACGGGCCGCCGCGAGTTTCAGGCACCAGACTGATCGTCACCGCCGAGCGGATCATGTGCGTTCTCCGACTTCCGGTTGAGCGTGAACCGTCTGCTCCGGGCTGACTTCGGCCGGCAGGCCCACGGCGAACGGGGACCGACGCATGGGCGCTTCGAGTTCCGTCCCCGGCGCGAGCCGCAGCATGAGCGGCGTGGTCATCAGCGTCGTGACCAGGGACATGATGACCAGCATACAGAAGACCGGGTCGGGCACCACACCGAGATTCTTGGCCTGATTGATGACGACCAGGCCCATCAGCGCCCGCGTGTTCATCATCACGCCGATGAGGCTGGCCTCGCGGCGCGAGTAGCCGCTGGCGTAGGCGACCAGGCCGCAGCCGAGCCACTTGCCGGCGATCGACGCGACGAGTACCAGACCGCACATCCCCCACAGCCAGACCGAGTCGAGGGTGCCGATGTTCGTCCGCAGGCCGGTGTAGGTGAAGAAGATCGGCAGGAAGAAGGCCGACACGAAGTCCTCCAGGCGACGCGCAACCGCGGCCCGGAATTCCTCCTCGTCGGACAGGACCGCCCCGAGCAGAAAGCCACCGAAGACGGCGAAGATGCCGATCAGGCTCGTGGCCATCGCACAGAGGAAGATCAGCCCGAGCAGGATGGCCAGCGACGTGACCGTCACCTCACCCTTGCCCTCGCGCAAGATCCAGCGAATCCAGATCTTCATCAGCGGTCGGACGACGCCGATCATGAAGGCGACGAAGGCCAGGGTCAGAAGGATCATCTGGACCGTCGGGCCGAGTTGGAAGCCGACACGCACGGTGCCGGCGACGGCGGCGAGCAGAATCCAGCCGGCGACATCATCGATCGCCGCCGCCGTGACGGCCACGGTCGCCAGGCGCGTCCGCGTGACGTTCATCTCCATGAGCATCCGGCCCAGGACGGGCAGCGCGGTGATCGACAGAGCCGTGCCGAGGAACAGGCCGAACTCGAGGAACTCCACCGGCCGGCCGGTGAGCGGGTTGAGCTGATACTTCTCGTCCAGGCCGGCGAGCAGGAGCGGGGCGATGGCCAGGCCGAGCAGGAAGGGGACGATGACGCCGACGATCGAGACGCCGGCCGCCGAGCGACCATACTGACGCAGCCGACTGAAGTCGAACTCGAGGCCGACCAGGAACAGCAGCAGGATGAGGCCGAGCTGGGCCAGGGTCGTGAAGATGAGCGCGAAGATCGGGCCGGCGACCTCGATCGGCACCTCGTCGAGGCCGGGCTGGAAGACCCAGCGCGCGGCCTCGGGAAAGAAGTAGCCGAAGAACGATGGTCCCAGGAGGAGGCCGGCCGCGATCTCGCCGACCGCGGCCGGCTGCCGCAGCCGCACGAACAGCCGGGCGAAGAGCCGGGCGACCAGGATGATCACCGTCAGTTGCAGCAGCAGCGGCAGGAGCAGATCCTCGACGTGGACCTGCCGCAACGTCCGGAGTAAATCGGCGGGAACCTCGACGGCGAGCAGGAGGGATGGCATGCGGAAGGTATCCTGTCAAGCAGACGATTCAGGTGGGATCGAGCCAGGCGGGGAGTTCAGCGGGCAGACGTTCCACGAAGGCGCTGCGCGGCAGCACGAGATCGCAGCCGGCCGCGCGGGCCGCGCGGAGCGTCGCCGCCTCGACGTGCGAGCCATAGGCGACCACACGCGGCATCTCACCGCATCGGTCGCGCAGTTCCGCCAGCAGTGCCGGCAGGTCCAGGCCCGGATGGTGCAGATCGAGGACGACACAGGTCGGAGCCACCTCGTCGGCGAGCTTCACCAGCGCCTCGACCGTCCGGCAGGTCCGCACGTCCAGGCCGAGAGCCCAGGCGGTGCCGGTGATCCGGCTGGTGAAGATCAGATCGTCGCAGAGCAGGAATCCGACCGGGTCGCGCATCGCCGTCACTCCAGTTGGCCGAGACGCTGATAGAGGTAGAGAACCATCCACGCCTTGGCATCGATCTTCACCGACCGGTCGTTGCACAGGGCGTTGATCGCGGCCCAGTCGAGCAGACGGACCTCGATGTCCTCGGCGGCGTCGAGGGTCTGGGTTCCGCCTGGTGGCGTCCGCACCTCGACGAACGCCATCGCCGCGTTCTCGTCGGTCATGCCGCTGGTCGAGTAGAGCCCCTGCGTGACGCGCTGCACCGACACGAGTTCCAGGCCCGTTTCCTCGGCGATCTCGCGTCGCGCGGCCTCCTCGATCGGTTCGCCTTCCTCGATGAGGCCGGCCGGCAGACCGTAGGTGTAGCCGCCGACCGGGACGCGGAATTCATGGATCATGACCAGGCGTGTCGGCTGGCCGGGGTCCTTGAGTAGTGGCACGATGATGACGGCGTCGGCCCGGGTTCGGGTCGCGTCGTGCGGCTGCTCCCGGCGCGACGCGAAGACCCAGCGGCCGCGATGGCCGCGGTTCTCGAACGTCGCCGCGAACAGGTTGAGCCACTTCTCGCTGGTCAGTTTTTCGAGCGTGAGAATCTTCATGGAGTCCTCAGATCGCCTCCGGGCCGCGTTCTCCGGTACGGATACGGATACAGTCCTCCAGCGGCAGGATAAAGATCTTGCCGTCGCCGATACGGCCCTCCGGCCCGGTTCGGCCTGCCTCCATGATCGCGTTGACCGTCGGTTCAACGAAGTCCTCGTTGACGGCGATCTGAAGCTGCACCTTGCGCAGCAGATGGACGTTGACCTCATGGCCGCGGTAGACCTCGGAGTGGCCCTTCTGTCGGCCGAAGCCGAGGACGTCGACGATGGTCAAGCGGAAGACCTCGACACGGGCGAGGGCCTCCTTCACGGCCTCCAGCTTCGACGGCTGGATGATGGCGAGGATCAGTTTCATGAAGCACCCCCTGGCAAGATCATAACACCCCGGGCCGGCCCGCAACGGCTCTGCCGTCTATGCCGAACGTGCCCGGCGTGGCGACCCTGACGCACGGAACGGCCGCCGGGCCAAAAAGTTCGTCGCGAAGGGCGGAATCGGTCTGGTGCCGATCGGCCGATTTCGGGCAGGATGGAAGTCAGGAGCAGGACACCACCCGGCACGGAATCGGAGGACCCGCCAGCCGCGAAACCACAGCAACGGGGGTTTCGCCATGCCCAACGATGCCAGGATCGGAATGGTCGTCGGGATCGGGCTCGTCATCACCATCGCGGTGCTGTTCTATCGCAAGGACCTGCCCGCTCAGGCGGTGCAATCGACGCCGAATCCGACCTTCGCGCAGGCCGCCAGCGTCTCGGCCCTGCCACCTCCCGACGCGCGACGACGCCACACGGTTCGCGACGGCGAGACGCTCAACCGCCTCGCCCGGCAATACTACGGTGACGCCGCCCGGCAGGATCTCATTCGCCAGGCCAATCGCGCCACGCTGCCACCGGCGAAGGAGCCGACCCCCGGCACGGTGTTGATCATCCCCGAGGCGGCCACGCCGTTTCCCGATCCCAACGGCGAATTCTGAGCGCGACTCGCTCAGACACCCAGTCCCCCGCGGAAGGCGGCGAGCGTCGCCTGCTCCGGCGACCGGTCGAAGATCGCGAAGACGACGCGTGCGAACCGCCCCGCCCAGGTGCCCGTCAGCAGGTCGCGGAAGATGCCCGCGACCACGTCCGGCTCGTTGCCGAACACACCACAGCCCCACGCTCCCAGGACGATCGCCTCGTAATCGTGGGCCGCGGCCAGGGCGAGGACGCGCTCGCCGCGCCGCCGCAGCACGTCCGGCACCTGATCGAGTTCGTGCGGCGTGTTCCTGGCCACGGCTCCCGCGTTGGGGGCGCAGCTGGTCAGGAACGTCGCCGCGTACGGCTCCTCCAGCAGCGTGCCGTCGTCGGCCCGGAAGACGGGGCAAGCCGGTGACAGGATCATGGCATCGGTGTACAGGCACGAGCGCGTCTGGCGGTGGTCGTCGTAGTAGTCGGCCGCACGCAGCTGTGAGACGTACAGGGCGGAACTGCGGGCGAGCGATTCCTCCTGGGCCTCGCTGCCGTTGAGGAAGCCGCCGCCGGGGTTCTTCGCCGACGCGAAGTTGAGCGCCGCCACGGCCCGCTGGGGTTGTTCGGCCAGCAGCCGCCGAACGCCGGCGAGCGTCGTCTCCGCGTGGACCTCGATTCGTGTCGGCTCCGCTCGCGCCGGCCGGGCGAGCGCCTTGCGGACCAGCCGGGCCATCTCCCCCGGCGTGAAGGCGCGCGTTCCGTCCAGGCAGTGAGCGACCGCGTCGGCGATGTCCACGCGCTGGCCGCTGGGTGCCTCGTACCAACCCTGGTGGGCGATCAGCACTGTCTGCTCGGCCTGCTGTTTCCGGTCGCTGCGTTTCATGGCCGGGCTCCCCGCTGGAACCCCTTCGGCACCGGCCCCGTCGCGAAGGGATAATCCGTCGGCTCGTACTTGATCGCCAGGTGTGGCGTCGGCACGCGCTTGCCGCCGTCGGCCTTCGTCAGCAGCGTTCGCTCGACCGGATACGGCGGGTGGCTCGTGTGGATCATCTTCTCGATCGCCCGCAGCAGATAGCCGAAGTGGGCGAACGGATCGGGCTGTTGCAGGTAGAAGTGACACGCGGCTGGCTTCTCCTGATCCTTGACCTGGCCGGCGAAGACGAACGCGCCGCCGTCGCCCTCGTAGACCCAGCCGTTGAGCATGGCCAGCGCTGCCTGGAAGCCGTCGCGATACTCGATCAGCCAGACGGCCGCGTCCTTCGCCTTCGTCGTGGTCGCCCGCACGTCGGCCTTCGCATGGGCCGGCACCAGGGCCATCGCCGTCTCCAGCAGTGGCTTCGACCACCGGCCCTTGTCGAGGGCCTGCCACATGGCCTCTCCCTGCAAGCAGGTCACGGCCGCGACGCCGACCTCGCCACCGGCCCGGCGTTCGACCAGGCACTGCATCGCCTCCAGGGCGTGGAAGCCGTAGCCCTCCAGCGGGCCATAGCCGATCTGCACCGCGCCGGTCAGTTTCGCGCCGCGTTCCAGCTTCAGTTCCGGCCGACGCCAGGTCACCGGCAGCGACGACCCGGCCAGGAACGGCACGTGCAGTTCGTGGGCGCGATCGTACATCCACTTCGCGTCTTCCCAGCTCGCTGCCAGGTGCTTGTCATTGAAGACGGGCACGCTCTTGCCGACCTGGGTGAAGACCTTGCAGACCGACTCGAAAAAGTGTCGGCGTGGATAGAGGATCTGACCGCGTTCGTTGGTCGGATAGTGGCCGTGTTCGCCGACGCAGAGGACGCCCTCGACGGCGAGCGATTTGCCATCGCGCGTCAGGGTCTCGGCGATCGTCTTGCACAGGGTGAAGCCGTGCTTCTTCGCCAGATCGACGCTCCAGTCGCCGGCCGGCGTCTGATCGACGTACAGCGTCACGAGTTCGAGATCGGGCTTCTCCTTGCCGTCGTACAGGAAGCCGTCGAGGATCTTGCCGACGAGGACGTCGGCGTGACTGTGCCGGCGGTATTCCGTGACGATGGCGGCGACCTTCTTCGGCATGGCTACCTCGAATCTGTCCGGATGGCGACCCTCCGGCGCAGTTGTACCGCATCGGCGCGGCGATGTCACGCGCTTGCCATGCCGGAAAGCTCGGGGTACAACCTCCGTAAAGGCGATCCACGCGAACCAGGGCAGGAGGCGATGATGGAGAAGGACATCCGGGAGGCACTGCAGAAAGCCATCGAGGCGGGCGGCAAGAAGGTCAAGCCGGCACAGCTGACCGCGCTGACGAAGAAGGCCCAGGAAGCCTTTCTCGCCCCGCTGGTCGAGGCCGGCTACCTGGAGAAGGACGGCAAGAACTTCAACGTCACGGACGCCGGCCGACAGGCCTGGGAGATGGCCGATCCCGCCGGGGCGGCAGCCTGGCACGAGAACAACGTGATCGCGTTCCTGAAACTGGTCGCTGGCAAGGCCGGCAAGGCTCTCAGTGCCAAGGAGCAGGGGACGACCTCTTCCCGGACGCTGGAAGACGCCCAGACGCGGAAGCTGGTGCAGGCGGGAAGCAAGGCGGGAGCGTACGATCTGCTTCCGGCCGGCAAGCTGCTCCTGCTGGCCGAGCGGCCGATCGCGGAGCAGGCCGACGAGCTGCGCAAACTGACGGCCGATCTTCAGCAGCGCTTCGACGGCCTGAGCAAGGCGGCCGAGAAGCAGTTGAAGTCGGTGCTGGGCGAGGAGGGGACCAGCCTGGCCGAGGCGACGCGCCAGCGTCTGGACGCGGTGATCAAGAAACTGGACACCGAGTTGGCGACCCTGGCGACGGTTCCGGAGGCGGCCCGCATCGGTCGAGAGGCGCGGGAGCGAGTCGAGAAGATCGCGGCCGAGGCGGTGACGCAGATCGAGCAGCGTCAGGGCCAGGCAACGCAGTTGGACGCCCTGATTCGTCAGACGCAGCAGAGTCTGGAGACGCAACGGCAAGA
>CAYYJM010000295.1:0-7224 GCA_964471755.1 uncultured Alcaligenaceae bacterium | reverse complement strand
GTGCATTACTTTCCTAACATGGGATAAATGAAGCCAGGATTCGCCATGCTCACCTGCCGCCAGTGCCGCCGTGCCAACCCCGAGGAAGCCTGCTACTGCTGGTACGACGGCGTCCATCTGGACAGCCCGCGCCGAGCGGCCAGCTCCTGGGCGGATGCCGCTGGCGTGAAGCGATTCGCTCCGCCGCTGGTGCTTCGCTCCGGAACGAGCATCGCCACCTTCGCCGATCTCGTCCGCCTGGCGGGAGCCCACTGGGATGACCTGCTGGTCGCTCTACGGGATGGTTCGCTGGAACGGACCTTCCGCCAGGTGCAGCGGGCCGACCTGGCCGACCGGGCCGCCTGGGCTGCCCGCCACGTCGATCCGGAACAGGCCCTGGACGAACTGCTCGAACGTCTGCCCGGCACGAAACGCGAGCCGGCCCGCCTGGAGATCGCGCCGCTGGAGATCGATCTCGGCGCGATCAACCGCGCGACGCCGCGAACGCTGACGCTGCACCTGACGAACCGCGGCCAGGGCCTGCTTCAGGGCACGATTCACGTCGAGGGAGCGGCCTGGCTCAGCCTGGCCGATGTTGGTGGCGTCCAGAAGAAACTGATCCGCTGTCCGCGCGAACTGAGCATTCCGGTGCGAGTCGTCGGCAAGGCTCTGCGTTCGGGGAGCAAGCCGCTGGAGGGCAAGATCGTCGTCGAGACCAACGGCGGGACGTTCGAGATTCCGGTGCGGGCGATGGTGCCGGTGGTGCCGTTCGGCGAGGGCATCCTGGCCGGGGCGACGACGCCGGGCCAGCTGGCCGAGAAGGCCCGGACCAGTCCGCGCGAGGCGGCCGCCCTGTTCGAGCGCGGCCTGGTCGTCGCCTGGTACGAGGCCAACGGCTGGATCTACCCGGTACGGGGCCCACTGGCCGAGGGCATCGGAGCCGTCCAGCAGTTCTTCGAGGCGCTCGGCCGGGCGACGCCGCCGCAGGTGAGCATCAGCGAGACGGTCATCGAACTGCGCGGCACGCCGGGTGAATCGTTGCAGAGCCGGATCGTCCTGTCCACGAAGGAGCCGCGTCCCGTCTACGGTCATGGTGTCTCGCAGGCCGACTGGCTCGAAGTCGGTCGGCCCTCGCTGGATGGTCAGCGGGCGATCCTGCCGCTGCGCGTGCGGAGCGTGCCCGACCGCCCCAACGAACAGTTGCGAACGCGGGTGGAAGTCGGAGCCAACGGCGGCCAGAAGTTTCAGGTGGAAGTGGTCTTGCACGTCCTGCCCGGTGCCGCCCGGAAGCCGACCCCCTCGACGCAGGAGGCTCCCTCCTGGCTGTTCGCCGAGCCGACGACGACGCCTCAGCCGGTGCCGGTTCCCGTGTCTGCGCCGACGCCGGTTCCCGTTCCGACGCCGACCCGTCGAGAGCCGGCTCCGATGCGCGTGATCCCGATCCCCGAGCCGGTGCCGATTCCCCAGCCGGAGCCGGCGATGCCGGCCTACCTGAACGCTCGCCCGGCTCCCGCGCCGACTCCTGCACCGAAGGCGCATCCCGCTCCGGCCGAGGATGTCTCGGACCCGACCGAGAGTTCGATTCCGCCCTGGCTGCGCATGCTGCTGCCGTTGCTGTTTCTCTGCCTGGCCCTGGGGGGCCTCCTGCTCCACGATGTGCTGCTGCCCAACCGACTCGACGAGCAGCCGCCGGAGTTCGTCGAGGGACCGCTCGACCCGGTCGAGTATGTGCGCATCGGCTTCAACGACCAGAAACGCGACAATCTACCAGTCGTTGTCAACATGACCTTCGGCCTGGCCATGAGCCAGGAGCCCGATCCGCGCGCTCCGGGCGGCTTCAAGCTGCTCACCTACGACCCGTTCGGCCGAACGAACAACACCTGTCTCCAGGTGGACGGCAAGCAGACCCTGTTCGGCACGTTCGGCGGGAAGTGGATCGTCCAGAACGAGGCACTGCCCCGCCCCAGTCCCGAGGCTCCGTCGCCAGGCCGTCGCAGTGTCTGGCGGACGCTCGATGGCGACATCGACATCACCCAGGATGTCGAACTCATCCGGGGTGATCTGTCGCGCAAGCTCGACACCTGCCTGGTGCGCTACACGCTGACCAATCGCGATTCACGCCGTCACGAGGTCGGCCTGCGGTTCCTGCTCGACACGTTCATCGGAGCCAATGATGGCGTGCCGTTCACGATTCCCGGTTCGCCGGATCTGTGCGACACGCAGCGCGACTTCAAGACGGCCCGCGAGGTGCCCGACTACCTGGAGGCGCTGGAGAAGGAGGACCTGGCCCATCCGGGCACGGTGGCCCATCTGCGGCTGCGACTCGGCAAGCAGATCGAGCCTCCCGGCCGGGTGACGCTGGGCCACTGGCCGAACCAGCGTCTGTCACGGCTTCCCGGACATCGCGGGCTGCTCGTCCGCGATCACATGACGCTCTGGGACGTTCCCGTGCTGCCGATGAAGGCCCTGGCGGAGAGCAACATCCGCTGGGAGGACGGCAAGAAGATTCCGCCGGACTCGGCCGTGACGCTCTACTGGGAGCCGCGGCCGCTGGAGCCGGGTCAGTCGCGCGTGGTCGGCTTCACCTACGGTCTGGGCCAGGCGTCCAGCGGCGAGTCGAAGGGCAAGATGCTGCTGACCGTGGGCGGCCGCCTGGTGCGCGACAGTGAGTTCACCCTCACCGCCCTGGTGTCGCATCCGGCTCCCGGCGAGACGCTGACGCTGGAGCTGCCAGCCGGGCTACAGGTCCGTTCGGGCACGGAGCAGCAGGCGGTGCCGCCGGTGCCGCCGGATTCGACCCGACCGATCAGTACGCTGACGTGGAAGCTGATCGCGACGAAGGCGGGCGTCTACACGGTCAAGGTCCGTTCCAGTCGAGGAGCGGCGGAGACGAAGACGATCACGATCGGCTCGTCGGGCGTGTTCGATTGAGGCGAGCGCGGCGAAATCGCCCCGACCCGGCATTGACGATTTGGCCGGCTCGTCTATAGTAAAAGCTTTCGTGGATTCGTGGCGAGACGTAGGTGGGAACGATGTCGACCTTCATGGCCAAACCCCAGCAGGTGCCCCAGCGCTGGTGGGTGATCGATGCCACCGACCTGGTGGTCGGTCGCCTGGCAGTGATCATCGCGAATATCCTCCGGGGCAAGCATCGGCCGGAGTACACGCCGCACGTCGATACCGGCGAATATGTGGTCGTGATTAACGTCGACAAGATCCGCTTTACCGGCAACAAGCTCGACACGCAGACCTATTCGCACTACACCCGCCATCCCGGCGGTCTGAAGACCGTCACGGCTCGGGAACTGATGAATCGCGCTCCCGAGAAGATTCTCGAGGCGGCCGTTCGTCGCATGGTGCCGCGGAATCGCCTGGGTCGGGCCCAGATGAGCAAGCTGAAAATCTACTCTGGCTCGTCGCACCCGCATCAGGGCCAGCAGCCGCAAGAGCTGAAGGTGACGCTGTGAACACGACCAAGGAAAAGCCTCAGACCAAGGTGAACGGCAAGCCGGCTTACCTCGGTACCGGTCGCCGCAAGACCTCCACCGCTCGCGTCATGATGACGGAAGGGTCGGGGCAGATCTCCATCAACGGCAAGGGCGTCGAGCAGTACTTCACCGAAGTAGCCGGCCACAACTGCGTCTACGACCCGCTCGACGCGACCGACATGCGCAACCGGGTGGACCTGATCATTACCGTTTCCGGTGGCGGCATCACCGGCCAGGCCGGAGCCGTCCGCCAGGGGATCGCCCGGGCGCTGAAGTCGATGTTCGGCCTGACGACCGAGGCCGAGCCGACACCGGCTCCCGCCCGGGTCGATGAGAATGGCCAGCCGCTGCCCGCCGAGCCGGCTGGTCCACCGAGCATGGCGCGCCGACTGAGCGACACCGGCTTCCTCACCCGCGACAGCCGCATGAAGGAACGCAAGAAGTACGGCCGAAAGGGCGCTCGCAAGAGCTTCCAGTTCAGCAAGCGCTGACACCGGCCGGACCGTGAACCATCTGACACCCGAGGCAGCTCCAGTAGTGGTGAGTCTCGGGTTGTTTCGTGTTCGTCCAGGGCCGAGCGCCGTGATCAGGCCGGGTCTGTTCTGACTGGTCTGACTTTTTTGGACTGCGGCGATGCTTCGCCGCTCTGGCTTTCTCCCTGGCTCTGGCTTTCTCCCTTCGGCGGACGACCGGGTCAGAAAATCAGAAAGGAAGAGCGGCAAAGGATTGCCGCACTCCAAAAAAGTGAGAACAGAGCCGGACACTCGCCTGGGCTCGGACTTGCTTCGGAGTTTTGGGTCAAAAGTCAAACTCGTCGATGTTCTCCTTCGTGAACAGCACCGGTTCGCCGAGCAGCACTTCCCCCTGGTCGAAGTGGATGTCCTTCAGTCGCCCGAAGGTCCGCGTGCCTTCCTTCGGCATCTGGCCCTGGCGCGTCAGCACGCCAACGTGGACGGCCAGGTAACCGAGATCGATCGGATTCCACAAAACGAACGATTCGACGGAACCATCCTTGACGTAGTCGCGCATGTCGCGCGGCGTCGAGACGCCGCCGACCTTGATCGTCCCCTTCTTGCCCTTCTGCCGGACGGCCTCGGCCGCCGCTGGCACCGCGACGCTCGTCAGACCGACGATCCCCTTCAGGTTCGGTCGATCCGCGATCAGTTCGTTCGCCTTGCGGATGCCCAGATCGCGATCCTCGCCGTGTTCCGTCTCGGGGAGGATGGTGATCTTCGGATAGCGCTGCTTCGCCCGGGCCTTGATCCGTCGTGCCCACTCGCTCTGATTCGGAGCCTGGACGGAACTCGTCAGGATGGCCAACTCGCCCTCGTCGCCCATCTGCCGGGCCAGTTCGTCGAGCATGAGATTGGCGACGGCGTCGTAGGTCGCCATGTTGACGAACCAGTCCCGGCCGGCCGGCTGGCTGTCGGCGTCGTAGGTGATGACCGTGATGCCGGCCGCCCGGGCGTCCTTGAGCGTCGGGACGAGCGTGTCGGGATCGTTACAGGCCAGGCAGAGAACGTCGATCTCGCCGCCGGCGATCCAGCCGGTCAGCAGCTTGATCTGCTCGCCGCTGTCGGCCCGGGTCGGACCGTTGTAGATCAGCGGCAGCCCGAGTTCGACGGCGGCCTCCTCGGCTCCCTTCTTGCAGGCGTTGAAATACGGGATGCCGGTCAACTTCGGCATGAAGCCGATGCGGATCTTGCCGGTGCCGCTCGGCGAACCGGAGCAGCCGACGAGACCGGCGAGCGAGGAAGCGGCGGCCAGGCGCAGGAAACGACGACGACAGAGGGAAACCGACATGGTGTAGCACCTCGGGAGAGATTAGCGCAGCCGCCCGGCAAATCGGCGTGCGGCCTCTCCGAGCAGGGCGACGCCGAGCAGCAGCGTCCCCAGGAGCAGATCGCGCACCGACGGCGAGGCGTTCGCCAGCGCCACCAGCAGCAAGGTAATTGTAGCGATCCCGAGAACCGTGCCCAGAACGTGGCCGGCTCCCCCCGTGATGCGGACGCCACCGAGAACGACACAGGCGATGGCGGTCATCTCCAGCGTCTTCTCGGCATCGGCCCGGGCGGCACCGTACTGCAAGGCCAGGCCGACGCCACACAGGCCAGCGACGAGGCCGACGCCGGCGTACAGGCCGATCAGCAGTCGGCGTGACGGTACGCCGGCATACTTCGCTGCCGTGGCGTTGTCACCGAGAGCGAAGAACATCCGTCCCATCCAGGTGTGGTGGACGATGAACCAGACGAGCAGCAGCGTGAGGCCGACGGCCCAGAGGGAGAGCGGCAGACCGAGCGGTCGGACACGCCACAGGTCGGTCGCCTCGGCCGGCAGGAGTACGGCCGTCGCGCCGCCCAGGGACAGGGCCAGGCCGCGGAACAATTCGCGCGTCGCCAGCGTCGCCACCAGCGGCAGGACGCCGGCCGCCACGAGCAGGCCATTGACCAAACCCGCGAACAGACCGACGAGCAACCCCGCCAGCAGCGCCGGCGTCAGCGACCAGCCGAGTTGGCTCAGAAGCAGACCGACGACGACGCTCACCAGGACGGTAACCGAGCCGACGGACAGGTCGATGCCGCCGGTCAGGATCACCGGTGTCATGGCCAGGGCGAGCAGGGCCGGGGCGAAGTAGAGGTTCGCCTGGCTGTACCAGAACGGGAGCCGCCACGGGCCGGGTTGCTGGAGCAGCCCGACGAGCAGTCCGGCGAGCAGGGCCAGCGACAGAATCGTCGGCAGAGCCCGAAGCAGGAAGCGGATCACGGCTCGGCCCTCCGCTGGAGCGCGTCGGTCAGCACGGCCGAGATCAGCACCAGGCCGACGAGCGTCTGCCGCCAGATAGTCGGCACGTTGAACGTCTGGCAGAGCGGCCCAAGCAGGAGCAGAAAGAGGCAGCCGAGCAGCACGCCAACGACCCGGCCGCGTCCGCCGGTGACGGCCACCCCGCCGACGACCGCTGCGGCAATCGCCTCCAGAGTACGGTCTTCATGGCTGACCTGCTGAATCTGGCCCGATCGGCCGAGGTAGCACAGGGCCGCCAGGCCGAGCAGGGCTCCTTGCAGACCGAAGGCCAGCAGCCAGGATCGCCACCGCGACAGGCCGATCCGCTGGGCCGCGACCGGATTGCTGCCCACGGCGACAAGGTGCCGACCGGGTACGGTGCGGGCCAGAAACCAGGCCAGGCCGAGCGCCAGGCCGGCCGCCAGCCAGACGACCAGAGGCAGACCGAGCAGCGGTTCGGTGAACGGCGTCCGCTGCGCTCCGGGAATCAGTACATCGCGTTCATGGAGCCACCAGACGGCCAGGCCGCGGTAGAGGCTCATCGTGCCGAGCGTGACGACGATCGGATGTATCCGTCCGGCCAGCGACAGAACGGCGTTGAGCAGACCGGCCAGGGTGCCGCTGCCGATCGCGATGGCAAAGACCACGGGAAGCGGATAGCCGTCCCGCCAGACCTGACCGGCGAGCGCACCCGAGAGGACCATGATCGCCCCGAGCGAGATGTCGAGGCCGCCAGTCAGCAGAACAACCGCCGCACCCAGGGCGCACAGGGCGAGCAGACTCGTCTCGGTCGCGATGCCAGCGAGGTTGGCCGGGTCGAGAAAGCTGCCCTTGTCGAGGAGCCAACCGCCGACTTGCAGGACGACGAGGAGCAGCAGCACCAGCAGAGCGAGAATGCTTTCACGCGACAGGCGGGGCGACAGGCGAGCCCCCCACGAAAGTGGGGGGAGTTTGCCGTCGGGAACTCCCCCCACTT
>CAYYJM010000294.1:0-7281 GCA_964471755.1 uncultured Alcaligenaceae bacterium | reverse complement strand
CCTGAGCCGGTGACCGGCCTTGAGCGTGACGGCCCCGGCAGACGATAATGCACCACGGCCGGAGAGGCGAACTCCGGCCGTGCTTCCGCGCGGAGACAGGTGATGGCGACCCGGACGAAACCTCGCTTCGAGAACCTGGAAGAGATCCTCCAGGCGTTCGACAACATCCCGGCGCGGCGCATCCGCAGCGATCCGCCGCCCGGCACGGCCACCGAGACGGACTGGGAGCGACTCCACGAAAAGAGCGCGCGACTCTATGAGCTGGTGGACGGCACACTCGTGGAGAAGACGATGGGATACGCGGAAGGCTTCCTGGCGGCACTCCTGATCCGTCTGCTGGGGAACTTCGCCGAGGAACACAATCTCGGTGCGGTCGCGGGAGCCGATGCCGCCGCCCGGCTCATGCCCGGCCTGATCCGCATCCCGGACGTGTCGTTCATCCGCTGGGAGCGGTTTCCTCAGCCGGGCGTCGTCCCGGACGTTGCCGCAGTCGATCTCGCTCCCGACCTGGCCATCGAGGTGGTCAGCGAGAGCAACACGTCCGCCGAGATGAAGCGCAAACGCAAGGAATACTTCCTGGCCGGCGTCCGTCGCGTCTGGTTGGTCCATCCCCGAGCCCGCACGGTCGAGGTCTATTCCGATCCGGAGACCTGCACGAGGTTCCAGGATACCGACACCCTCACCGATAAGGCCGTGCTACCCGGTTTCACCCTGTCACTGGCGACGCTGTTCGCCCGGCTGCCGGCCGCGTCGGCAAC
The DNA here is from genome assembly GCA_964471755.1 of uncultured Alcaligenaceae bacterium. GTDB lineage: Bacteria > Planctomycetota > Planctomycetia > Gemmatales > Gemmataceae > CAYYJM01. The sequence continues at coordinate 6,523 of CAYYJM010000294.1, read as the reverse complement.
TCGACCGCGTCGTCGGAAGAAGTGAATCCGAATCTGGTCCCCACGGAGGCAGTCGATGGCGACCCGGACGAAACCTCGCTTCGAGAACCTTGAGGAGATCCTTCAGGCGTTCGACAACATCCCCGCGTGGCGCATCCGCAGCGACCCCTCGCCCGGCACGGCCACCGAGAAGGATTGGGAGCGACTCCACGAAAAGAAGGATCGGCTCTACGAACTCGTGGATGGCACACTCGTGGAGAAAACGATGGGAGCCGGCGAAGCCTACCTGGCCGCGGAGCTGATCTTCCTGATCCGGACGTTTCTCCAGACCCACAGGCTCGGGGCGGTCTTCGCGCCCGACGCGGCCTCGAAGTTGATGCCCGGCCTGATCCGACTGCCGCACGTGTCCTTCGTCCGCTGGGATCGCTTTCCCGTCCCTGGCAAGGTGCCTCGCGTTGCGGCCCTGGACCTCGCCCCGGATCTCGCCGTCGAGATTCTCAGCCCTGGCAACACTCGAAGCGAAATGGAACGCAAACGTCGGGAGTATTTCCTGGCCGGCGTGATCCGCGTCTGGATTGTCGATCCGGAGACGAGAACGGTTGAAGTCTATTCCGACCCGGAGACCTGCACGAGGTTCCAGGAGGCCGATACCCTCATCGATGAAGCGGTGCTGCCTGACTTCGCTCTGCCGCTGGTACAGCTCTTCGCCGACATGGCCGAGCCCGCCCAGAAGCCGAAAGCCCGGCGTCGGAAGAAATGAGCCCCGTCACTCCTTCGGAGCGACCACCCGAAGTCGGCGCAAGATCGGCGGCAGCAACTGGCCGCCAAACCAGCCTCCCAGCGTGCAGAATGACACGGTCGCTACGAACAGAATCAGCCCTTCCAGGATCGACGCGCTGTACCGTGGCAGCAAGGCCAGAGCCAGAGCCGACGCCACGCCAACCACCAGACCCTGCTTGAAGCCATTCATCGTGTTCGCTCCGGCAATCGCTCCGCCGAGCAGGAGCAGCAGGATCTTGATCTCCCAGGTGAAGATGCGATCCTGCAAGTAGGAGCTGGTCGCCAGCCGGCCGTGTCCCGCCTCCAGCATGGCATCGAAGAGAGCCCCGGCTGAGATGGCACCGGCGATGGTGATGGCCGCTCCGATGGCCACGCGCGTCCAGAGAATCGGCCCTTTCAGCAACGGTCGAACCCAGGCCTGAGCCTTGCGAACCGGGATCGTCACGATCTCGGGGGCCGGTAGCCAGATCAGACTGCCCAGCCAGCCGCCGAACAGTCCCACGGCGGCCTGAATGAGCGGCAGACAGAAGCTGGCCAGGTTGCCCGACGCCGTGCCCGGCACCAGCGGAAAAGCGGTGCAGATCAGTCCATTGCCAAGACCCACGAGCATGCCGTAAAAGAAGCCGAACGGATCGCCACTACCGATCGGGGCGGTCCCGGCCAGCAGGGCGAGTCCCTGGACCACCTGCCAGAAGACGACTCCGACCAGTGAATTCTGGAATGCCTCGACCGCCTCCGGGCCGAAACAAACCAGGAGAATGCCAGTGGCCAGCGAGCGGGCAGCGTGGAACAATCCCTGAGCGAGCAGCAGGCCGAGCAGGACACGCCCCAGGGGCGAAGCCATCCAGGCGTCGGTCGGGCCGGTGACGGCCGGAGCCTGGCCCGGCCGCAGCGGCCCGCCGCAGATCGAACAGACCAGCGCCTCCGGACGCGGTTTGTGGCAGTGTTCACAGTACATCGCCATGCGCTGTCTCACTCGCGAAGCCAGCCAGTGATCCGTCATCACGGCGACTGACAGACGACTGACCACTCAAATATAGGTCGTACTTTTCCGTTCGGCGTCGATTCTTGAGGAACTCTCCATGAGCCGCTCCCATCTGCTGGCCATCGATCAGGGCACGACGAGTACGCGAGCCCAGGTCTACGACGTGACCGGGGCCGTCGTCGGCACCGCATCGCGTGAGTTCACGCAGCACTTTCCCCGGCCCGGCTGGGTCGAACACGACGCCGAGGAGATCTGGACCACCGTCCGCGAGACGGTCCCCGCCGCCCTGCAACAGGCCGGCATCGCTCCGAACCAGCTCGCCGGCATCGGCGTCACCAACCAGCGCGAGACGATCGTCCTCTGGGACCGGGCGACCGGCCGGCCCGTGGCTCGGGCCATCGTCTGGCAGGACCGTCGCACCGCCGACTTCTGCCGTGCCCATCAGGCCGACGAACCGATGCTGCGTCAAAAGACCGGCCTGATCCTCGACCCCTATTTCTCGGCGACGAAGCTCGCCTGGTTGCTCCAGCAGGACACAAGCCGACGCTCCCAGGCCGACTCGGGCCAGCTCGCAGCCGGCACCGTCGATAGCTTCCTGCTCGCCCGGCTGACCGGCCTGCGCGTCCACGCCACCGATCGGACCAACGCCTCGCGAACGCTGCTGCTCAACCTGCACACCGGACAGTGGGACGAAGAACTCCTTCGCTACTTCGCGATCCCGGCGGCTCTCCTTCCCGAGGTCAAGCCCAGCGCCGCCAGCTTTGGCGTGACTCACGGTCTGGACTTTCTGCCCGACGGCCTGCCGATCACCGGAGTGGCTGGCGATCAGCAGGCCGCCCTGTTCGGCCAGTGCGCCTTCGCTCCCGGCGAGGCGAAATGCACCTACGGCACCGGAGCGTTCTTCCTCCAGCATCTGGGGAGTGACGCTCGCCTGTCACAACACCGTCTTCTGACGTCGATCGCGGCGGGTCGTGAGGGGCCGCTGGAGTACGTTCTGGAAGGGAGCGTGTTCATCGCCGGGGCCGCGGTCCAGTGGCTGCGCGACGGTCTGCGTCTGCTCGCCTCGGCGGGGGCCGTCGAGGGGCTGGCCGAGGGAGCCGACCCGGAGCAGCCGGTGATCTTCGTGCCCGGCTTCGTCGGTCTCGGCGCGCCGCACTGGGTGCCGGAGGCTCGTGGTGTCCTCTTCGGCCTGACGCGTGGCACGACGCCGGCCGAGCTGGGCAAGGCGACCCTGGAGGGCGTCGCCTTCCAGGTAGCCGACCTGGTCGAAGCGGCCGGCCAGGACGCGGGCCAGTCGCTTTCCGGCCTGCGCGTCGATGGCGGCATGGCGCGCAACGCCTGGTTCCTCCAGCGACAGGCCGACATTCTCGGTCTGCCGGTCTTGCAGGCGTCGCACGCCGAGGCGACGGCTCGTGGTGCCGCCCTGCTCGCCGGTCTGCACCTGGGCGTCTGGCCCGACCTGGCCGCCCTTCGCGCTCTGCCAATGGGGGTGAAGGAGTTCGCTCCGACCTGGTCAAGCGCGGAACGAGCCGCCCGTCTGAAGACGTGGAAACGGGCCGTGGCGGCGGTCATCCGGTTCTATCACGAGGGGTGATCTTCATTTAGCCGCTGGCTTGCCGGCGGTCTTCGATGGTTCAGGCACGGTGTCGCTGCGCTCCCGAGCGAGGATTGGTGGGCCTGCGCTGGGACGATCTCATGGGGCGATGAGGCGTCGGCGGCGCTCCGGCCCACCCTACATTTCTTCGCGTCATGGAACGAGGCGAGGGCGTGGTCGATCACGCGATCGTGCTTTTCCCTTGTCGCGACGCCGATAACTCGCTACGCTCGAAGTCGTCCCGAAGCCTGGCCCTGGGAGGATGCCCCATGAGCGTGTTTCCGACGACGAGCATCTTCATGGTGCGGGATCTGTGTCGGGCCGTCGCCCGGGTCATCACTCCGTCGGCACCGGTCGATAGCCTGGTCGTTGCCAGCCTCGCGGATCTCCACGCCGATCATGGTCCGCGTTTTCTCGCGGTGCTGCGGTCGGCCAACTCGGCCGCCTGGCTGGCGTTCGAGCGGGCCCTGGCCGGGATGCCGCCACCGGGCCTCGACTGGAGCGGCATCGATTTGCCGAGATGCGTCGGCGAGATCCAGCAGGCCCGGACAGGCGGTCTCCTCGATGCCGGTGACATCCCGCCGGCACTGGTGCGCGGTTACGCCGCCCGGTATGACCAGTATTCCGACCCGGCCGCCCTGATCCGGAGCAACCTCCAGACGCTGGAACTGCTCGGCAAGGCGATCAAGTCGAAGTTGCCGGAGGTGTCGCGACTCCTGTTGCAGGAGGCGAACGCCGGCGAGTCGCTTCTGATCGCGACGGCCCGTTTCTTCTTCCGGCAGACGTTCACGGCCGATGCGGTTCTGGTCCAAGCGTCCGGTGCCGTTCACCTGGATGCGGGAACATCGGACCTGGTGCAGTCGCTCGGCGGCCCGGCGTCGAATCGATCGCCGGAGGCCACGCCACGGCCGGTTCGCACGACGCCGGGCCAGGCTCGGGCGGCCGAGCCGTCCGGTCCCGGAATCGCGCCGACGCCGGGCGCTTCCCGCTCGGCCAGCGAGGCAGAGCAGCTCCTGACCCGGTTACGGCAGCGGTTCGACCCGGCGGAACTGGAACGGCTCGGCGGTCTGCTGCGCGATCTGCGGGCCGTGAGCGATCCGCACTGGCTCGATCTGCTGCGGCAGACCCGGCAGTTGATCCACAAGGTGGCTCCGCCGGAGAAGCTGACCTTTCTGCCGCGCGCGGATGGCCGGGCTGTCGCCGTTCCCGGCCGGGCCGCCGCCCTGGCCTGGTCGATCCTGTTCAGCCTGTGGGATGGTTCGGCCGTCTGAGCCGGCCCGGGGAGACACGTTATGTCCGACGATCCACGCAGCCAGCAGCTGCCGAACAACATCGTCGCCGCCATCTTCGGCGAGGTGAACGTCGTCCACGGCAGCGATGCGACCGTGGTGACGTTCCTGATGAACCCGACGATGGAGGGGGCCAGGGCGGAGGGCTGGCAGACCGGCGTCGCCCTCGATGCCAGCGCGTCGATGCGGAACGCCTACGGTCGCGGCATCGAGGGCAAGATTCCGCCAGAGGTCCGGGCCCAGTACGAGGCCCGGGGCCTGATGACCGAGAAGGTCATCGATGGCTCGCGTGTCCGGGTCCTCAGCCCGGCGGCCCAGCAGGACGCCCGCGAGAAGGGCCACATCCGGACGACGCCCAACGTCGTCGAACCGCTGGCACGCGATTTCGTCGGCCTGCTCGCCGAGCGGCTCGATGAGGACGGCGGCACGACGGTCATCTACTGGGCGACCGGCGACGGCACCGGCGTTGAGGTTCTCGGTGATTTCACGGCGCACGAGTGCCGACGGCTCAAGCTGACCGGCCCGAAGCAGTTCGGCACCGGCACGCGTCTTCTGCCGGCCGTGAAGTATTTCGCCGACCGTTTCCGGGACGCTCGCAAGGGCATCTACGTCTTCCTGGCCGACGGCAACCTCGATGATCTGGACGAGGTCAAGCAGTACACGATTGAGCAGTGCCAGGCGATCGAGGCGGGCCGGCGAAACTTCTTCAAGTGCGTCCTGGTCGGCATCGGCGACGAGATCGACGAGGGGCCGATGGAGGAACTGGACGACCTGGACAGCGGCACCGACGTGGACATCTGGGACCACAAGATCGCCCGTGAGATGCGCAGCCTGAACGACATCTTCGCCGAGCTGGTCGATGACAACACACTGGTCGCGCCGTGGGCCAAACTGTACGACGCGACCGGCAAGCTGGTCAAGAAGTTCACGACGGGCCTGCCGGCCAAGGTGACGATCCGACTGCCGGCCGGCTCGCCCTACTTCGAGCTGGAACTGCCCGGCGGACGCACTCGACAACCGCTTCTGGAATCGTGACGGAGGAGGACGCATGTCGCGCGACGTTCTCGCCGATCTGCCCGAGCGTCTCGAATCGCTGGGGACGCTGCTGAGCGAGGGCCTGGCCAATCGACACGGCGACGAGGCTTCTCGTGCGCTGGTCAAGGCCGGCGTCGTCGTGGCCGAGCTGCCGACGTTCCTGGCGACCTTCAACGCTCCGCCGGATCTGGCCCTGGATCAGTTCCTCACGCAGGCTCTGTACAATGACGGCCTGACCCTCGTCGCCCTGGCCTGCCTCCGCGTGGGCGGCGAACTGAGCTGGGAGACGCTCGACGACCTGCTGCCGGTGCTGAAGCGATTCGCGAGTTTCTACGCGACCGTCTCGCCACGCTACGCCGCGTTCCGCACCCTGGAGCGCAACCGTCTCGGCGATTTCTGGAACACGTATTGTGCTGATGGCCAGTGGTTTGGGCTGCTCGCCGAGGCGACCCGGTTCCAGGGCCTGCGGTTGTGCGTATACCATGACACTGGCGAGTCCGTGGAGGCGGTGCCGGCTCTGCTCAACGGCGTCCTGGGGCCGCTCTGGCAGCGGGTCTCCCAGCGCGTCGGCATGCAGGAGGCCGATGCGACCATCATCTGGGAGGAAGTCGAGCAGGCGGGCACACGCCGCTCGCTGTCTCCGGGCGAGCGTGGGGCGTCAGCCCCATGACTGCCGGCACCCGGTGATGACAATGACTCATGGGGCTGACGCCCCACGCTCGCCAAGAGATTCACACGCGCCAACAAGAGAAGGAGTTCCCATGCAGCTGGCGATGATCGGTCTGGGGCGAATGGGCGGCAACATGGCCCAGCGGTTGATGCGGGCCGGTCACCAGATCGTGGCCCGGGATCTCTCCCCCG
>CAYYJM010000293.1:0-7293 GCA_964471755.1 uncultured Alcaligenaceae bacterium | reverse complement strand
ACCGCTGCAAACATCAGGCCAAGCGTGCATTACTTTCCTTACTGCCGATAGCGATGGCGTCTCGGCTCCGACGTTCGCTGCCCTGCTGACGGCCATGGCCGGCGAAGTCGTCAATACGAACGACTACTGAGCGGGCGCTGTTCCGTTCTTCCATCAGAAGGATCGTATCATGAGGTTGCAACTGGCGTGGACTGCCATTGTGTTCCTGACACTCGCATCTGCCGGCTGCGGGAAAAAAGAACAACGTGTCCCGGTGTACCCTGTGAGCGGTAAGGTTCTCGTGCGAGGAAAGCCGGTCGCGGGAGTGTTGGTTGTCCTGCACGCGGTCGATGGAAGCCAACCCGCTCCGTCCAGACCGAACGCCAAGACCGCCGCCGATGGTACGTTCCGACTTTCAACCTACGACCCGCAGGACGGCGCACCGGCGGGCAATTACGCGGTCACACTGTTCTGGTTCAGAAACAATCCAGACGATGATGGTTCGGCAGACCGCTTCAAGGGCAAGTACGGTAACCCAGCAAAGCCTTTTAGAACGGTGACAGTAACTACTGACGGTAACGAGTTGCCGGTGTTTGAAGTGAATACTCCGTGAGCCGACTCACCCGCGCACGATCTGTCACGCGGGGAGGTGAACCAAACACCCTCGGTTTCGACCTGTCCGAACCCCAGGATCTGTCATGAACCTTACACACTACGTGACTCGGCGAGCCTGGTTGCGAGGGGCCACCGTGGGCCTCGGGATGTCCGCCGGTTCCCTGTCCGGCTGGCTGCACACACTCGCCGCGGACGCTCCAAAGAAGCCGATCAAGTCCGTCATCGTGCTGTGGCTCAGTGGCGGGGCGGCGACCATTGACCTGTGGGACTTGAAGCCCGGCCACGAGAATGGCGGGCCGTTCAAGGAGATCGATACCACCGCGCCGGGGCTGCGAATCAGCGAACATCTGCCGAAGTTGGCACGGCACGGCAAGGATCTGGCGCTGGTGCGGTCGATGTCCACGAAGGAAGCGGATCACGACCGTGCCACGTTTCTTCTTCGCACGGGCTACATCCCGCAGGGAGCGATTCAGTTTCCGGCGATCGGTGCGACGATGGCGAAGGAACTCGGTTCCGAATCAGACGACCTGCCCGGCTTCGTGAGCATCGCCCCAAACCGGCACGCCGCCGCGGTCGGAAGCGGCTTCCTCGGCCCACAGTTCGCCCCGTTCAGCATCGGCGAAGGCGGCTCGGCCCTCGGCGACAAACTTGCCGTGCCCAATCTCGCTCGCGCAGCCAGCCTGTCCGAGGGGGCCCAGATGGCCCGAATCGATCTGCTCGACGAGATGAACAAGCAGTTCATCGGCGACCGCGTCGCGCCGGTCGCGGACAGTATTCAGGCAGCGACCGCGCGGGCTATCCGGCTGATGCGACCGGACGCTGCCGCCGCGTTCGACCTTGACCGTGAGAAGTCCAGAACCCGCGAAGCCTTCGGCCACAGCCTGTTTGGTCAGGGCGTCCTCCTCGCTCGCCGGTTGGTGGAACGCGGGGTGCCGTTCGTCGAGGTCTCCCTCGACGGCTGGGACACCCACCAGAACAACTTCGGACGGGTGAAGGATCTGTGCGGCACGCTCGACGCCGCCTTCGCGGCCCTCCTCACCGACCTCAAGGAACGCGGGTTGCTCGAATCGACGCTCGTCGTCTGCCAGGGCGAGTTTGGTCGGACCCCGAAGATCAACGACCGCACCGGCCGCGACCACTGGCCGGCCTCGTGGGCGGTTGTCCTCGCTGGCGGCGGAATCAAGGCCGGGCAGGTGATCGGCAAGACCAGTGCCGACGGTGCCTCCGTCGAAGACCGGCCAGTGAGTGTGCCGGACCTGATCGCGACCGTGGCGAAGGCCGTGGGCATCAACCCGATGAAGCAGAACCTGTCCAACGTCGGTCGGCCAATCCGCGTCGTCGATCTCGCCGCCGTACCGATTGGGGAACTGCTATGATACGGTGGTTCGCTCCTGCGGCGTTCGCCCTGGCCATCGGCCTCATGGTTCTGGTCAGGCCACCTTCGGCGGATCGGCCGAAGGCCAGTCCACGCGCCAACGCTCTGGACTTACTTGTCCTCGGCGACAGGCCCGTCCGCCTCGAACTCCACGTCGAGATCGATGGGACATCGATCCCCGCGATGTGGGACAAGACGTTCGCCAGGCTGCATGCCTTTCACGACCGGAACGGAGACGGTGTTCTCGACAGGACCGAGGCCGGACGACTTCCCGAGAGCTTTGTTCTGAGGCAAGGACTCTGGGGACCGTTCTCGCCCTACGCCGGCATCGCCCCGCCCCTCGCGGACGTTGATCGAAATGGCGATGACGCGGTCGATGGCGGAGAACTGGCCGACTTCTACCGCCGGGCCGGGCTGGGCGGCGTTCTCGTCGGCGTCGGCAAGCCCACCGCGACCGAGAAACTGACCGACGCCCTGTTGAAGCACCTCGACACGAATGGCGACGGTCACCTGACCGCGGCGGAGTGGAAAGTCGCTTCGACCACCCTCCTCAAGATCGATGGCAATGGCGACGAGCTGGTCGGGCCAGGCGAACTGGTCGCGAAGCTCGCCTACCCCGGCGCGACGGGGGCGAATCTGCTCGTCCCGCCCGACCCGGCCGCCAGACCCGACCCGGTGACCGACACTCTGCCTCTGATCGCCCTGCCCCTTCGTACGGCCAACACGGCCTGGGCCGGTGTCGTCGCGAGACGCATCGCCACGATGGAGAAGCCGATCACCGCCGAAGACCTGCTGGCCCTCCGCCGAGAGCCGCCGAAGGTCGCGTGGCAGGTGAGCCTTGGCGCGAAGCGGACGACGCTGGCACCAGTGGGTGGGAAGGAACCGGCCAGCGGCCGGCTGCTGTTCGCGGCCCCGACCCTGCGGCTGGAACTGCGCGCCGACGCCGGGATATTGACCGACCAGACGGCCGCGGCGCGAAAGCGGTTCACCACCCTGTTCGCCGAGTGCGACGGTGACGGCGACGGGAGACTCGACGCGAAGGAGAGCGGTGCGGCGAAGGCGGCGCTGCTCAAGCAACTGCTCGCTGTTGCGGATCGCGACGACGACGGGAAGCTCGACGCCAGGGAGTTGGCGACCTGGCTCGATCTTCAGGAGCAAATCGCCAGGGGCCACGTCCTGCTCACCGTTCTCAACCACGGCACCGGCCTGTTCGAGTTGCTCGACGCAGACCACGACGGATCGCTATCGGTGCGAGAACTGCGTGCCGCCTGGGACCGACTGAAGGCGACCGGGTGCGTCCACGACCAGCAGTTCGTCCGCGCGAAACTGCCCTCCCAGCTCATCGCGGCCCTCGGTCATGGCCACCCGCAATCGACTCTGGCCAGGCCGATTCGGAGCGGCCCTGAGTGGTATCGAGCGATGGACCGCAATGGTGACGGCGATGTCTCGGCGAAGGAGTGGGTCGGTGATCTCGGCACGTTTCTCAAGCTGGACGTGGACGGTGATCGCTTGCTCAGCACCGAGGAAGCCGCCAGGGCGGCGAACTGAGTTCTCCCCCGACCTAGAAGGGAATGTCGTCCGGCCCTCTCGGCGGCACGTCCGGATCGGCCAGTTCCACCACGGCCAGGCGTCGGCCCAGTGCCGAATCCCTGATCGCGGCCTCGCCAGACTCGGACAGGTTGTTCTCTCTCAGGCGCAGGACGAGCAGGTTCCGCAGGTATGCCGTCGCGCCAAGAGACGCAGCCCCGTCGGAGCTGAGATGGTTCCGGCTCAGATCCATGTCGAGCAGGACGTCCGACGCCGGCGACTCGGCCAGGATCGTTGCTCCCCTGTCGAACAGGTCATTGTCGCGCAGGCCGAGCGTGTGCAGCAGCGGCGGCTGACGCTCGAGAAGGGCGGTCAGACCGGCCGGGCCGAAGTGGTTGAAGCCAACCTCCAGCCGACGCAGGCCATCGAGGAAGACGCCCTTCTTTGCCAGGTGACGGGCTCCTGCCAGTGGGATCTCACAGCGGTCGAGCCGTAGTTCCTTCAACTCGCGCAGACAGGCCGTCGTCGCGACGTACTCCGCACCGACTTCACGGAGCAGGTTCTCGCCGAGGTCGAGAACCTCCAGGTGAAGGCCGCTCACGGTGGTACGGAACTCGGCCATGGCCTGGCCATCGAGACGAGTGCCACGCAGCGACAACACCTTCAGCGCCGCGGCATGACGCGAACGGAGCAGTGTCCGCAGCCCGGCTCGACCGATGTCGTTCTCGGACAGATTCAGCGAACGCACCGTCGCCAGACCTGACCAGGTGGCCAGCGCATCCATCCCGGGCGGACTGATGTTCGAGTCGTCCTGATACCGTTCCGAGACGCCTCGGCCAGAGATGTCCAGCTCCTGGAGCGCGTTCATCGCTGCGGCACCGATCAGGGCCAGGATGCCCTCGTTGCCCAGATTGTTCGACGGCAGACGCAGCACCGCAAGGCGGACCAGATGCGGCGACTCGACCAGGCGTTCGAGCCCCTCGGCCCACAGCCCGTGGGCGGTCAGACAGCGCAGGGTGGACAGTTGCGGCGAGTCGGCCAGCCAGCCGACCTCGTCCTCGGAGTCGGGCCTCCCGGTCAGGGACAACTCGCGCAGTTCGGCGATCGGCGGAGTGGGGCCTCCAGCCTCGCGCTGGCGCGGCCAGCGGACGGTGACTGCCTCGATCGGGGCGGCCTCCCGGCAGAGATGAACGCTGGCCCGCATCGCCTCGAAGCTGGTGAACGATACCTCGGCGATGATACCGCGGCGAAAGCCTTCCCACTTCGCTCCCGGGATGGTCGGCAGTTCCGCCAGCCAGGCTTCGCCCTGTTTCTTGAGCAGTTCGGCCTCGCGCAGACGTAGGCGCACCTGTTTGGCGTCCCAGGCCGGCAAGCGGGCCCGCTCGATCTGAACGCGGATGAACTCGGCCCGGTCGTCCTGGCCGTTCTCTTCGAGCCAGTCGGCGTAGACGAGCCGTGGCGTGTCGTCGTCGATGTTGGCGACCATGTCAGCGAGGAAGGCTTTTTCCAGCGAGCCGCTCACGGCAATCCCTCCAGAACGGGGGCCAGTCGCTCGGCGATCCTGGCGGCGACGCCCGCCAGGTCGATCGGCACGTCCCGCCGTCGTGATGCCTTGATGAAGTCCAGCCATCGGGCCGAGCAGAGCTTCAGGCTCCACCATGCTTCCGGGCCAAAGAGAGTCCGAGCGTCGTCGCCGCCAGCGCCGACGTCGGCCAGGTACGCGGCGATCGAGCCACGCAGGTCGGTTTCGACCATCGGCACCCGGTCGAGGAGCAAGCGCAGATCGTCGAGATCCTTCGGCCGCCAGCCGAGACAGCCGCGGTGCCACAGGGCCTGCACCTTGTGCCCGGCGATCGCCTCGGGCCGGCACATCCATAGCCGGGCCGGCTCGCCGCACCGCGTCGGCAGCTCGCCGAACACCGGAGCCGGCCGTGGGAACGGTCCAAAGGTGATGTCCACGTTGAAGTCAATCTCGACTCCGTCGGCGAAGCCGGTGACGAAGACACGCACGCCGGGACTGCCCGTCTCCAGCCAGATCGGATCGACGCGCGATCGGGTCGTGTCGAAAGCCACGCCATCATCGAGGGAGTCCGCCAGGATCGGACGAAAGCGGCGAGCCGTCGCGGCGACATCAAACGGAAAGGTGGCCACGAGGTCGATGTCGCCCACCGCTCGCGGCAGGGGTTGAACCCAGTGGCGCAGGAGCATGCCGCCTCGGAGGACGTACTCTCCAGCGTCGGGCTGTCGGGCCAGGCGCAGGAGAACGCCTTCCAGCAGCCGATGCCGGATCGCGTCCAGGCAGATCGTGGCGGTACTCATGGAGACAATGTAGCCGTCGGGAGTCGGCCGGGCGAGAATATCCCGAACGTCATCCCGACAGTGGACAGGGGTAGCAAGAACAGACCGGATGGGGGTCGGCTCATGCGAGCGGTACGGACGGCGTTGATCGGCTGTGGCAAGGTCGGGCATCTTCATGCGACCGCCGTGAAGTCTCTGGATGAGGCCGACCTCGTTGGCGTGTGTGATGCGCAGGGCGAACGGGCCGAGGCGTTCGCATCCCGCTACGGCGGCCGACCGTTCACGGACGTCGATGCCCTCCTGAATGGTGCGCGACCGGAGGTGGTTCTCGTCTGCACGCCGCATCCGCTGCACGCTGCGGCCGTGGTTCGCGCCGCTGGTCTCGGTGTCCACGCTCTGGTCGAGAAACCCCTCGCCGCATCCCTGGCCGACTGTGACGCCATGCTGTCAGCCGCGCGTCAGTCGGGCACGCTGCTCGGCGTGATCAGTCAGCGTCGGCTCTATGAGCCGGTCCAGCGCATGAAGGCGGCCATCGATGCGGGCAAGATCGGTCGGCCGGTTCTCGGCGTCTTCCTCATGTACAGCTGGCGTGACGAGGCCTACTACCGATCGGATCCGTGGCGGGGGCAATGGGCCAGCGAGGGGGGTGGCGTCCTGGTCAATCAGTCGCCGCACCAGCTCGATCTGTTGCAGTGGTTCCTCGGCGAGATCGACGAGATCAGCGGATACTGGGCCAACCTCAACCATCCCACGATCGAGGTCGAGGATACCGCCCTGGCCATGATCCGCTTCAAGAGCGGGGCCGTCGGTTCGATCGTCGCCAGTCTGTCGCAACGGCCGGGGATCTACACGAAGATCCACGTTCACGGCTCGAATGGTGCATCAGTCGGGACGGAAACCGATCGGGGTGCGACGTTCGTCGCCGGCATGACTGGCATCGTCGAGCCACCCTTGAACGACCTGTGGACGATCCCCGGCGAGGAGGGTCTGCTCGCCGATTTTCAAGCCGAGGACCGCGAGCGATTCCGGGGCCTCGATGCGACGACGCACTATCACCAGTTGCAGATTCGAGACTTTCTCCAGGCGGTGCGCGAAGGACGTCCGCCGCTGGTTCCGGGCGAGCAGGGGCGAGTCGTGGTCGAGATGTTCACGGCCATCTACCGTTCCAGCCGTGACCGTCGGGCGATACGTTTCCCGTTGTCGGTGGCGGAGTGAAACGGGCAAAAACGCGAGGGGTTGCCCATCAGTTCGACGGGCAACCCCTCGCGTTATCGGTCACCTCGTGGAAGGCGACGACCATGACCCTGACGGGGCTCGAACAACCCGCGATTCTCCAGCAGAAAACCGCACTTCTCGCCGAAGGTGGCGCACAAAGCGGCGCACTGGCACAAATTCTCGCCCTGCTGCCGGGACTGAGCGACGACGACCTGCGCGAACTGCAGACCGCCGTCGGTTCGCTGCGCGGTGTCGAATGTTCTGACAATTGACCGGACGCCGCC
>CAYYJM010000292.1:0-7301 GCA_964471755.1 uncultured Alcaligenaceae bacterium | reverse complement strand
TCTCGCGCGTTGCGCTGGAGCAGTCGCTCGAAGGTCGCAACGTCGAGGTCTATCCGAATCGAGTCACGGTCAAGGTCTACACTCAGCCGCGCAAGCGCTACGATCTGGTGGACGTACCGATTCATTTCCTCTGTCCGGGCAATTTCCAGCTGCGACCCCAGTTCCTGGACGAGCGCGCCGGCCGGATCACGCTCAAGCTGCTCGGCCCGATCAAGGAGGAGCCGCCGAAGGTGTACGCCTTCCTCGACCTGACGAAGGGAACCTTCCGAAGCGGGCTGAATCACGAGCCGTTGCAGCTACAATTACCGAAGGACTTCACTCTGCTGCAAGAACCGCCGCGCGTGGTGGCGTTCGAGCTGCTGCCGGCCGACTTCGTGCCCCGCGGCCTGACTCCGCTGCCGACGCCGTGAACCGGCCGGCAGCACCTTCGGAGACTTCATCGATGACCGTTGAGAATGCCGGCTACGCTCTGTCGCTGGCCCGCCGGGCGCGGACCGCTGCCGGCGTCCTCGCCACGACGGCGACCGCTCCCAAGAACGCCTGGCTGATCCGCTCGGCCGCGCTGATCGAGCAGCGCCAGATCGAACTGCTCGCGGCCAACGCCCGCGACCTGGCCGACAATCCCGAACTGACCGGGGCCCTGCGCGACCGCCTGACGCTGACTCCGGCCCGGCTGGCCGGCATGGCCGAGGGCCTGCGACAGGTCGCCGAACTGCCCGATCCCGTCGGCGAGGTGCGCGAGACGCGACAGCGTCCGAACGGCCTGGAGGTGCGCAAGGTCGGTGTGCCCCTGGGCGTGGTGCTGTTCATCTACGAGTCACGGCCCAACGTCACGGTCGATGCTGCCGCCCTGTGCCTCAAGGCGGGCAACGCCATCGTGCTGCGGGGCGGACGCGAGGCGCGCCATTCCAACGCGGCCCTGGTCGGCCTGCTGCAAGAAGCACTTCGTGCCGAGAGTCTGCCGGCCGACAGCGTGCTGCTGGTCGAGAACCCCGATCGGGCCGTGGTCGGCGAGTTGCTTCAGTTGAACGAGCTGATCGATCTGGTCATCCCGCGCGGTGGCGAGGGGCTGATCCGGCGCGTGGTCGCCGAGGCGAAGATGCCGGTCATGAAGCACTTCCAGGGCAACTGCCACGTCTACGTTCATGAGTCGGCCGACCCGGACATGGCCGTGCGGATCGTCGTGGACGCCAAGACGCATCGGCCGGGAGTGTGCAACGCGGCCGAGAGCCTGCTGATCGACGCCAGCATCGCCGCCGCCCTGCTGCCGCGCCTGGGGCGAGCGCTGCGCGAGAAAGGGGTTGAACTTCGCGGCTGTCCGGATACGCTAAAACAATTGCCGGAGGCTCGGCTCGCCACGGAGGCGGACTACGCGGCCGAGTTTCTCGATCTCGTGCTGTCCATCAAGGTGGTCCGTGGGCTCGACGAAGCGATTGCTCACATCAACCACTATGGATCGCATCATACCGATGCCATCGTGACGCGAGACGAAAGCGCCGGCCAGCGGTTTACTCGGGAGGTGGACTCGTCGGCGGTGCTGGTGAATGCCAGCACTCGTTTCAACGACGGCTTCGAGCTGGGTCTCGGCGCGGAAATCGGCATCAGTACCGATAAATTCCACGCACGCGGCCCGTGCGGACTGCTAGAATTGACCAGCTACAAGTATGTGGTTCTCGGCGACGGGCAAGTGCGCGGCCAGCCAGCCGGGTAAGCCGCAGTGGAGGCACCATCCGGGCCCCGTGTCCCGGCGAGGGAGTGTGTCGTGATGATCGTGATCCTGGCCCTGCTGGTGGTCGCGATGGCGGCGACCATCTTGCTGATGGCGCGGCATCTCTACCTGCGCCCGCCGGAACACGATCCGCTGTCGCCAGTCACTCGTCAGCACATCGAGCTTCTCCAGGGCGGTCAACTCAGCGAGGCGGCCGTCGAGTCGGTCAAGGCTCGCTACCGCGATCTGCTCGAACGGGGTGAGGTTGATGCGGTCGAGGCCAGCCTGCGGGCCGGGGTGCAGTTCGTCGTTCAGGTCCGGGCCCTGGCCGAACTGGGCACCGACGATGCCGGTCGCATCCTCGAACGCCAGCTCCAGCGTCGGCTCACCGACAATCAGATCGAGCAGTTCTGGTACTGGATCGACCTGGCCAGCGGCCTGCGGAGCCTGAATCGGGCGCAGAGCCTGCCGCATCTGCTGCGCTGTGCCGAGTCGGCCGGCGACGTGCCCCTGGGCCATTTCTTCGCTGCCGAGACGGTCTGCTTCCTCGGCTTCGGCGGATATGTCCGTCAGCCGGAAACGCCGCTCGGTCGGGCTGCCCTGCGCGTGCTGCATCGGACGCTGGAGGGGCTGCGCCGCGAGGTGCCGCCCACGGTCATCTTCGAGGGCCGACTCGGCGAACTGGTCGAGAGCCTGTGGGACCATCGTCCTGAGAAGGTCGATCCGCTCGTGGTCCGCATCTTCCGGGAGGCGATCCGTCTGCTGCGACGAACGTCGCACCTGGAGACGATGCTCGGCGAGGGGGTCGAGCAGGAGGCGCTGCACTGGCAGTTCTCGCGTCTGGCGGCCCTGGAGCAATCGCTGCTGGAGTACTTGCAGGAGGCCCCGGCCGGGCTGTGTCGTCTGTTGCTGCAACGGCCGGCCAGCGAACATCGCGACGTGCTGCTGGCCCTGGCCGATCTGCGGGCCGAGGCTGGTGCCGTGGTCCTGCCGCTGGCCCGCCGTCCGGGCTATCCCGAGGCCGAGTTGGCCCTGGAGGTTCTCGCCTGGTCGAAGAACCCGGCCATCGGGCCGGCCCTGTGTGCCTGGATCATGGAGCGGGTCCCGGTGCTGCGGCGGTCCCAGGCCCGTAAGCGTCACGAGATGCCGACCCGGCCGACGCTGGCGTCGGACATTCCCTACACCGCCCTGTTGCGCGCCCTGCGTGGCCATCCGTCGCTGGCCACCGAGGACGTTCTGCTGCTGGCCGCTCGCGACTGGGATCCGACCTACCGGCTGGCGGCGGTTTCGTCGCTGGGCTGGTGGGAGCCGCTCCGCCGTCTGGAAGTGCTGCTGGCACTTCAGGACGCCCGGCGCGATCTGAATCCGGAAGTCCGCTATGCCGCCAAGGCCGCCCTGGCCCGGCTCGGCGAGCGGCACACGCTCCAGTGGTTCCGCCAGACGATGCACAGCGACGATCCGCACTTCGTTCACCAGGCCATCGCCGCGATCGCCAGCGAGGGCCTCTACCTGCTCTGGCCCGATCTCGATCGCCTCGCCGAGAGCGACAGCCCCGACGTGGCCTACCATGCCCGCGAGTCGCTCGAACGCCTCTGCGAGGACCTGGGACGATGAACTCGGAAACGATGAACGATGAATGATGAACGATGAATCAGACATCCGTTCATTGGTTACTATCCGAGGTGGCGATGCGGCGGCCGCCTTGTCATCGGCCCTCCTGGTCAGCTACGATGCGGTATCCGCAGAGGGCCGCCCCACATGGATCTGGAACCCGCCTTTTTGCAAGACATCCAGGAAAACCCCACGGACTTGGCGACGTGGCTGATCCTGGCCGACTGGCTGCACGAGCGCTCCGATCCCCGGGCGGAACTCGTGCAGGCGACGGTCCAGCTGCGTACCGATCCACGCCCGGCCGACGTTCGCCAGAGTGAGCGGAGGGTCCAGGAACTGCTCGCTCGGGGCGTCTGCCCTGTGGTCCCGACGCTGGTCAACTCGATCGGCATGGAACTGGCCCTGATCCCGGCCGGCTGGTTCCAGATGGGTTCGCCCACCTCCGAAGTCGGTCGGTTCGAGGATGAGGGCCCCCTTCGCCCGGTCCACCTCACCCGGTCGTACTACCTGGGGGTCTATCCGGTGACCCAGGAGGAGTACCAGGCCGTCGCTGGCAACAACCCGTCGCTTTTTCGTACCGGCCATCGTGGCAGTCCACGCCATCCCGTGGACGGCATCACCTGGGACGACGCGAACCGCTTCTGTCGCCTGCTGTCCAACCTGCCGGAGGAGCGTCAGGCCGGGCGCGTCTACCGGCTGCCGACGGAGGCGGAGTGGGAATACGCTTGCCGGGCCGGCACGACGACGCCTTTCTCCTTCGGTAGCGTCGCCTCGTCGGAGGAGGCGAATTTCGACGGCACCCATCCCTACGGCGGAGCAGCACGGGGAAAGTACCTGCAACGGACGACGCCGGTCGGCAGTTATCAGCCCAACGCCTGGGGTCTGTACGACATGCACGGCAACGTCCGCGAGTGGTGCCAGGACTGGTACGGCTCCAGCTACTACGCCGGGGCTCCGGCCAGCGATCCGCCCGGCCCGGTGGCGGGTGAGGGCCGGGTGCAGCGGGGCGGCTCCTGGGGCAGTTTCTCCTGGGGCTGCCGGGCGGCGTTTCGGCTCAGCATCGAGCCCGATCGGGCGGGTTCCGTCAGCGGCTTCCGGGTGCTGATGGAACGACGGTGATGAATCCGGACCCTGGCCTCCGGTCATTCATGTCGCGTTCCTCGCGTGACGATACCATCTGGCAGGATCGTGAACGGATCAAGAGCCGCGGAGGCCCGCCGCGATGGAACTGCACCTATCTGCCTCGACGCGCTACGATCAGGCGGCCCGCTATCTTCTGCTTCAGCCTCGCGAACTCCTTTTCTGCTGGCTCCTGCGCAGGTCGCCCGACCAGATCGGCTTTACCCGCTGGCTGCCGACTCAACTGACGCTCCCCGGCGTGCCGCAGCGTCTATGCGATGGCATCGCCGAGTTGGTCGATCTCGACCGGAACGGTCTGCCCTTCGCAGCCCTGCTCGAGGTCCAGACCGTGCCGGATGCGGCCATGCCGGGCCGACTCCTGCTCGCTGGCGGTCTCGCCTGGCTGACGCTTCGGCCGACGCCTCTGCCTGGCGACCGCTACGAACTGCTCGGCATCGTCCTCAATCTGACCGGCGTTGGCGATGCCGCCCGCGATTGTGTTCTCGGCCCGGCGCGGTGGACCCTGAAGCCGATCGAGGTCAACCTGGAGACACTCGATGCGGCCGTGACCCTGGAGGAGATCGCCGGGGGAACCGCTCCGCGTGAGTTGCTCCCGTTCATTCCGCTGATGCGTTGCGACGACCAGGACGCTATCATTCAGCGCTGGCGGGCGATCGTCGAGACGGAATCGGATCCCCGTCGGCGCGGCGATGCCGCCCTGGTGCGGGTGTTCGCCGAGCGTGCTGGCCGACTGGCTGCGTGGCAGAGGGCACTGGAGGGCTTTACCATGATTGAGTCGCCGCTCATCGCTGAACTCCTCGCTGGTGCGGAGGTCAAGGGCAGGGTCGAGACCCTGCTGCGCATCCTCCGCAAGCGGTGGGGCGAGTTGCCCGAGGAACTCGCTGGCCCCATCCGGACTTGCACCGACGACGACCAGATTCACCGCTGGCTCGACCACGCCATCGAGGCGACTTCGCTGGCTGACTTCCGCCAGCGAACCGGCCTCTGATCTCGTCGTTGCGATCAGCCGGACACGAACGGATTGGTCGCCTTCTCGTGACCTACCGTTGTCACCGGGCCGTGCCCCGGATAGACGACCGTGTCCAGCGGCAGGGCGAACAGCACTCGCTGAATGCCATGCAGGAGCTGCCGGAAGTCGCCGCCGGGAAAGTCGCCTCGCCCCACGGTGCCACGCATCAACGTGTCGCCAGCGAAGACGATCACCTTCTCTCCGTCGTGCAGCAGAAAGACGACGTGTCCCGGCGAATGGCCCGGCAGGTCACGCACGTCCAGCACGAAGTCGGCGAACTCGATCCGCTCTCCCTCATCGACCAGACGATCGGCCGGCGGACTCGTCAGCGGAAGGCCGAAGGGGCCGCTCAGATTCAGGTCCGCATCAGTGAGCATGGGGGCATCACCGCGACCGATGAGCAGTGGCACATCCGGGTACGCGGCCTTGAGCGCTGCGTTGCCGCCGATGTGGTCGGCATGGCCGTGCGTGCAGAGCAGGGCCGTCGGGGCGAGTTCCTGCTCGCGAAGGAAGCTCAGGATCGCGTCCGGGTCGAGGCCTGGATCGACCACCAGGGCCGACGCCTGCCCCTCACGCCAGACGATGTACGAGTTCTCCTCGAACGGGTCGGAGACGATCGTGTGCAGTTGCAAGGAAGGCACGGAACCCTCGGCTGGATGCGGAAAACCAGAGAAGTCGGGCAAGCGGCACGGCTTTGCTCTGTTGGTTGTTGTAGCGAAACGGGGTTGATCGTGAGAGTTCGCCCTGGTGCCGGACTCCGCGAAGAGGCGAGATTCCTCTGGCAATCGTCACCTCGTCGGCGATCTGGGCCGATGTTGAAGGTGCAGGAACGCGCACGCGATGGCGGGTCGGCGAGTCGGCCCGTGGAACGCCACTTCATGAGAGAGGCCAATCATGCAAGTTCGGAAGTCGCAACCAGATCCGAAGCATTCCTGGTTGATCCGGCCGCGACCCCGTTCAGGCCCCCGGCCCTTGCTCCTGTTCGCACTGGTGGTCGGGTTAACCGCCCTGTCGATGACCCTTGACTCACCCGGAAATCAGGCCGTCGCGCAGAGCGCTCCCGTCGCCCCAGCCCCGGCGACCCCATCAGCGTCGGTCGTGACCCGGTCGCTGGAGGAACCGCTCCGGCTGATCCAGGAAGCACGGCGGGTTTACGCCAGCGTCCGCGATTACCAGTGTACCTTCATCAAGCAGGAGCGGATCGATGGGCAGCTGAGTCCGGAGAACGTCATTCAGTTCCGGGCGCGGACGACTCCGTTCAGCGTGAACATGCTGTGGCAGGCACCGCGAAGCCAGCGCGGCCAGGAAGCCTGTTACGTCGCGGGCCAGAACAACGGCAGGCTCCGCGCTCGCGGCACCGGAGCATTGAGCCTGGTTGGCTTCGTCTCGCTCGACCCGCAATCGCCCCGAGCGCGAGGAGCGAGCAAGTACAGCATCACGGAAGCGGGTATCGGCAACCTGATCGAGCGGTTCGCGGCCGGCTGGCAGTTGGAACAGCGTCTGGGCCTGACCCAGGTGCGGATCGACCTGGGCGAATTCGCCGCCCGGCCGGCGATCCGGGTCGAAACGACGCACCCGACCCGGGCTCCCGGTCTACTGTTCTATCGCAGTGTCGTCTGGTTCGATCAGCAGACGAGCCTGCCGGTGCGCGTCGAGAACTACGACTGGCCCGGCCACAACGACCACACCGCGCCGCTGGCCGAGTTGTTTAACTACGTGGACCTGCGATTGAACGTCGGCCTGCCTGACAGCGTCTTCCAGCGCTGAGGATGTGGTAATCCAGCGCGGTCTGTCAGAGCCGCGCACGCAGCGAGGCCGCAGGCCGAGCGGAGT
>CAYYJM010000291.1:4083-7305 GCA_964471755.1 uncultured Alcaligenaceae bacterium | reverse complement strand
TTCTGACTTTTTTGGACTGCGGCAATTCTTTGCCGCTCTTCCTTTCTGGCTTGCTTTCCTTCTACAGATCCGTCGGTCGTGGTCGTCGCTCGAGTCAGAAAGGCAGAGCGGGGAAGAATCCCCGCAGTCCAAAAAAGTTAGACCACGCCTCACCCCGTCAGGTCGCCCAGCCCCTCGCGGAGCTGATCGAGGATCTCGGCCAGGCGATACTGCACCGTCCGCAACGACTTGCCGGCCCGTTGGGCCATCTCCTCGCGCGACACACCCTGAGCGAACCAGTCCCACAGCTGCCTCCATTCTGGCGGGAACCGTCGCAGCAGCACCTCCAGACATTCGGCCAGTTCGCCCACCGGCGGCGCGGACGGGTTCGGATCGGCGATCTCTTCCAGCGGCAGCGGTTCCAGGACCGGCTGGAGCTTGCTCAGATCGAGGGCCCGCCGGCCTGCGACGATGGCCAGCCACTTGCAGAACGGACAGCGCTGCTCCCAGCGATCCAGGTTGGCGAACAACCGCAGAAAGATCGCCTGGGCGGCGTCCTCCCACTCCTCGCGTCGGGCCACGCCCAGGACCCGCTGGACAATGCGACGCACCAGCGGAGCGAACTTGCGGGCCAGTTCGTCGCCGGCGTCCCGGTCGCCGGCCAGGTAGAGGGCCACCCGGCCGGCACAGTCGTACGGCGGACAGTCACACTGAAACATCGGTGGCTCGGGGCGGCGGTGTCGTCTGCGGCATCTCGCGTGCCGAGAATCGCCGCCGTAACAGCACCAGGGTGATGTCGTCCTTCTGCTGCTCGGCCGCCAGGCTCTCCAGGACCAGGCCGTGCAACCAGTCAAACAGTCGGGCCGAGTTGACCGTCTCCAGGTGCGCCGCCAGACCCTGCCCGCGGAAGCCCTCCAGCTGGTCGAACAGTCCGTCGGTCGCGACGATCATCTCATCGCCGGGATTGATCTGGAGTCGATGCTGTTCCTTCGGATTCGGTGGCATCAGTCCCAGCCAGCAGCCACGGTACTTGAGCAACTCGGGTCGAAGCTCGCCCTGCCGACGCAGCAGCAGTCGGGTGCCGCCGGCGGCGAGCAGGACGAGTTGCCCTTCCGGTAGCAGCTTGACCAGGGTGCCCTCGACGTAGATTCCATCGGGCAGGACATCCTCCAGAAGGGAGTGAACGTGGGCCAGCAGATCCGCCGGCTCGACCTGGCGTCCGACGCGCTCCCAGGCCATGCGCCAGACCAGCGGCAGGGCGCTGGCCAGGAGATAGGCGCTGTAACCGTGCCCGGTGATGTCGGCGAGCAGCAGCCAGAGCGCCCCCTCGGCGTCGTGCTGGGCGATGAACCAGTCGCCGCCAAAGTAAGCGTCGCCGACGCGGTCATACGGTCGGAAGAACGCCTGGCACTGGTAGCCGGTGAAGTCCGGCAGCGCGGTGGGCGTCTCGGCCGCCTCGCCGGCTCGACCATGCGGTTGTTCGAGCAGACGTGCGACGTGCATCAGCACCTCGGCCAGGAACGCCCGCCAGGTCTGACCGCGGAAGGCACCGACCGGCCGGGAGCGGACGTAGACCTCGACCAGGCGCAGTCCGCGCTGTTGCAGATGGTCGGCCGGGTAGCCGAGTTGATGATCCCTGGCGAGACGCTCGAACAGACGCAGCAGCGGGTCGCGCAGGAGTTCCTCGAGCCGGGCGCGGGCGTCCGGCTTTCCATCACGGAGACCGCCGGCCAGGTCATCGGGAGTCGAATAGGCCATCGCCTGCCACCCTGGATGTTCTCAGTGATTCGTGATCGCCACGGCTCAACCGCGCAGCTGCCAGTCCCAGCCGGACATCTCCTGCAACCGGGCCTGATCGGTCAGGTTGAACTGCAGCGGCGTGACGGTGATATAGCTCTCCGCCAGGGCGGTGACGTCGGTATCGGGCAACGGTGCCGGACAGGTGAACTCCGGACTCGTCCAGAAGTAAAGACGACCACGCGGATCGGTTCGGCGGTCGAAAACCTCCTCGTACGCGGCGACATTCTGTGGCCGAACAACCACGCCGCGGATCGGTCCGCGCTCCAGGTCCGGGATATTGACGTTGAACAGACTGCCGGCCGCCGGGTTGCGGGCCAGGATCTGCTCGATCACCTGGCGGGACAGGTTGGCCCCGTAAGGAAAGTCGAGCGGCCGGGCCAGGGTGTAACTCAGCGAGCAGGCAATGGCCGTGATGCGGAAGAACGCCCCCTCGATGGCGGCGGCGACGGTGCCGGAATACAGGACGTTGATGCCGGCGTTGGAGCCAGCATTCAGGCCGCTGACGATCAGGTCGGGCGGCTGCGGAAGCAACTCACGGAGAGCGAGTTTGACGCAGTCGGCCGGCCGCCCCTCGACGGCCCAGCCAATCCGGGAGCGGTCGGTGTCGAGAAGTTCCTGGACCAGCAGGGGAGCCGTCAGCGTGACCGAGTGGCCGGCGGCGCTCTGCTCCGTGGCCGGGGCGACGATGGTGACCTCACCGAGCTTGAGCAGTTCCTGGCGCAGGGCACGCAATCCGGGGGCGAGAGCGCCGTCGTCGTTGGTGAGCAGGATCCGCACGGGTTCCTCCGGGAGATTGGTCGCTCGGGTCATACTGGCGAACCCGGCTCCTCCCGGATCGCAGAGTCTTATGGTATCATGCCGTCCCCGTGCTGTCGTTGGGCAGAGTCAGGAAGGGCGTCGCGGCGAGGCGGGCCTCCAGCTCGGCGAGCTGCTCCGGAGTCAGATCGTCCCAGCTCTGCTCCGGCGTCAGGGGCACGGCGATGAAGCGG
Source organism: uncultured Alcaligenaceae bacterium (assembly GCA_964471755.1). Lineage (GTDB taxonomy): Bacteria > Planctomycetota > Planctomycetia > Gemmatales > Gemmataceae > CAYYJM01. Next base: position 4,537 of record CAYYJM010000291.1, on the reverse strand, counting down.
ATGGCGACCTCGAAGAAGGAGTTGAGCGGAGCCGGATCGTCGAGGACGAGGTAGGACCCGCCGCCAACGGTGCCGCGAACGCGAATCGGTTGTGGTTCCATTCCATTTCTCCGTTCAGGGGATGGTCCAATCTTCGGTGATCAGGCCCGGAAAGACGGAGTACAACGCCGTCTCGTGGGTGACCAGAGTGAGGCTGTGAACAAGGGCCGTGGCGGCGAGCATCACAGGAATCAAGGCCGGGATCGGTCGTGTTCGCGGAATGTGCTGAAGCAACCGGACAGACTCTTCGGCGATCGCCTCGGTAACGGGTAACACAGAAACTCGGCCCAACCATTGCTGGTAGCCCGCCATCATCTGAGGGGTCGAACGTCGCGACCTAACGAGCCAGGCTTCGACCGTGTAGATGGTGATCGCACAGAGAGAAAAGTTTCCTGCCTGAGTCTGCGCATGGGCC
>CAYYJM010000291.1:0-4073 GCA_964471755.1 uncultured Alcaligenaceae bacterium | reverse complement strand
ATGCCTGCGCCCACGAATGAGGTCCAGGTAGGTATCGTGGTCCAGGAGGAGGCTCATTCCAACTCATCCAGGCTGTATTTGAACGGGTATCCCTGGAAATCGCTGCGATCACCCCCCTGCTCCTCGAACTGCTCCGGGGGCAGGGGCTCGGTGGGAAGGCCGTCCAGCGGATCCTTCAGCGGAATTATCTCAATGAGAATCCGAGTGCCCAGAGGCAGCGGAATGGGCAGAGGCACGTCGAGCAGGATGTGCTGCTTTCGAGTCATCCCCAGGCCGGATATGGGTTGCGCGTCCATGTCATCCTCGGTTCGGGAAGGCTGGCGATTAGCGCCGGCACTATACCCCGAACCGAGCCCGCCGAGCAAGCCGGCTCACCCTCCCGGCCGTGGGTCGTTCGGGCTGGGATACTGGCCGGGATACTGCTGGCCCGGTGGCATCGCCATGACAGTGAAGGCCATCCGCACCATCGGATCAAAGAGGACGACCAGAGCCCAGATGCCGGCGATCTGGCCCAGGCCCAGACAGCCACCGCAGTGGACGCATGGCAGCATCGCCAGGAAGGAGCCCATCGACGCCAGGCCGTAGCCGCGTACCTGGCGCATGCGGAAGCCAGCCAGGAAGATCACCACCGCGACGACCCCCCACAGAGCAGCGGTGATCAGGTACAGTTGCGTAGCCTGGCCGCGGAATTCTGGCCGTCGCAACGTTTCCGCCGCCTCGCTGCCCGGAAACATCTGTTCCGTCTGGTCGATAGTCTGCTCGATCCACGTCTGGTACTGGTCGTCCGTCATCCGGTAGAGGTGGATGCCAACGTTCAGGACCGCGAGGGCACCGAGCAGACTGAAGATGCCGACGACGATCAGGAGCAGACCCGGCAAGGCCGTGCGAGATCGGGCGTACTGCACCGCACCAGCGGCGTAGTCGGCGTTCGAGGGCTGCGGCACAGAGGGATCCCAACCGGCACTCATGGCAGTTCCCAGCGGCAAGAGAAAGAACGGTGCCCGAGACGATGGCGACCATTGTATGGCCTGTCGCGTAAATGCGTAGCCTGCCGCCTGTGACGGATGTAGCTCACGCGAAGACCCTTCCGGACAGGGGGGCGGCGGAACCGCTCTGGACACCTGCGCCGGATCGGTTTACCATTGTGTAAAGAGGGTCTTTGGATAACCTGACAACCTCCGGGCTGATGAGCCGCGGCCGAATTGAAGCGACGAGTGACTTTCCGCCGGAATCGATGTACGGATCTCCTCTCCGTTTCTTCAGCCGAAACCACATTGAAGTGAGGTCTGGTGACGACTGAACCGCTGCTGGGATTCCAGCCTCTGGGACTGCTCCCCGAACAACTCGCCTGTCTGGATCAGGCCGGGTATGTGCAACCGACGCCGATCCAGGCCGCCCTGATCCCCGAGGCCCTCAAGGGCCTGGACGTGATCGGGCAGGCTCAGACTGGCACTGGGAAGACCGCATCCTTTCTCATTCCCTTCTTCCACACCTGGCACGAACGCAATCCATCCGGTCCGCAGGGAATCATCCTGGTTCCCACGCGTGAGCTGGCCGTGCAGGTGTGCGAGGAAGCCGAGAAGCTGTCTCCTCATCCGGGCTGTAGCCTGCTGCCGGTCTACGGCGGCACCGGCATGGGCTCACAACTGGCCGCCCTGAAGGAAGGCTGCGACCTGATCGTGGGCACCCCCGGTCGAGTGATCGATCACATCCGCCGGGGAACCTTGAAACTCGACTCGATCCGTTTCGTGGTCCTCGATGAAGCCGACCGCATGCTCGACATCGGCTTCCGACCGGACATCGAACGGATCCTCCGGCGCTGCCCCGAGCAACGCCAGACGCTGCTGCTGTCCGCCACGCTGGAGGCCGAGGTGCTTCGCCTGGCCGAGCGGTACATGCACAATCCGCTCCAGATCAACCTCTCGCCGGAACGCATTACCGTCGAGAAGATCCGCCAGCTCTTCTTCACCGTGGACGAGGATCGCAAGTTCCCGCTGCTGGTGAAACTGCTCGAACGCGAGGAGCCACGGCAGTGCATCATCTTCTGCCAGCGGAAACGCTGGGCCGAGGATCTCTACCGGATGCTCCGTCATGAACGGACGCGCGTCGCGCTGATGCACGGCGATCTGTCCCAGACGCTGCGCAATCGCATCATGCAGGGCTTCCGCGACGGCAAGATCTCGACCCTGGTGGCGACCGACGTGGTCGGCCGGGGTATCGACGTCAAGAACATCTCGCACGTCATCAACTACGACATCCCCGACGACGTGGAGAACTACGTCCATCGTATCGGCCGTACCGGCCGTATCGGTGCCGACGGCGTCGCCTACTCGTTCATCACGCCCGAGCAGGGCGATCAGCTGACGGCCATCGAGGCCTTCATCAACCTGCAATTGCAGGAAGACCGCTTTGAAGACTTCAAGGCCTCCCGGCCGCGAATCAAGAAGGCGGAAGAATCGAAGAGTTCAACGCCCGTCTTCGGACGCCGCGTGAAGAAGTACAGCAACCGGGTGTGACCGTCTGAAGTGCGTCCGCCCGAAGGAACTGGCCCGGGCCGCATGACGCCTGGGCTGCGTCGTTTTCTCGCTACCCGGCCCGTCGCCAGGCATCCAGTACGTCAGCGAGCGTCTGATCCAGCGAAATCGTCGGCTGCCAGCCGGTAACCTCTCGCAACCGACTGGTGTCCACCACCGGCACCGACAGGTCCACTCGCCGTGTCAGGTCCGACCGTGAACGCACCTCGACTTGCAGACCTGACAGGCGAATCAGGCGCTGCACCACCTCGGCCATGGTCACCGTCGTGCCGCTGGCCACGTTGTACGCCGCTCCCGCCTCGCCCTGCTCCAGCAGTAGCAGATAGGCCCGCACCACATCACGCACATCGGTCAGATCACGACGCGGCGACAGATTGCCCGTCTCCAGAACCGGCCCCTGTTCGCCACGTTCCATCGCGGCCAGTTGCCGTGCGAAGTTCGCCACCGCGTAATCCGCCGACTGACCCGGCCCGACATGGTTGAACGGTCGAACGCGCAGGACCGGCAACCCCGTCGTGGCGAAATACTGCCAGCCGGCCAGGTCGGCCGCCGCCTTGCTCGCCGCGTAGGGATTGTTCGGCCGAAGTGGTGCCTCCTCCGTCAGCACCGTCCCGGTCGGCACGTCGCCGTACACCTGGCCGGTGCCCACGAACAGCACTCGCGGCTGTAAACCCACCGTCACCAGGCCCTCGAACAGATGCAACGTCGCGGTCAGGTTGCCCGACCAGGCCGCCAGCGGATCGCGCAAGGCCGCCGCTGGCGAGGCGAATCCCGCCAGGTGGATGACCCGCTCGGGGCGCACCTCGGCCAGCACCTGTTCCAGGGCGGGCCGATCCAGCAGGTCCACTCGCATCAACTGAAAGCGGCTCGCCAGGTCGGCACAATCGTCCGGCCAACGGCCCGACCGATCCAGGCCGACGACCTCGACGGCGTCACCCTGAGTAGCCAGGCTCCGCAGCAGATGGCGACCGACGAAGCCGACCGCCCCGGTCACCAGATAGCGTGCCATGTCCTGGCCCCCTGACGCTGCTCCTCTCACGTCGTCTGACGTCGAGGTGTCACCTGTCCCTGGCGTCGATGGTTCAGGTCGATTGCCGTGAGCCGTACTGCTGCTGGTAATACTCGCGGTACGCACCGGAGCGAACCCGTGCGACCCAGTCCGTGTTGGTTCGATACCATTCGATCGTGTCGCGGAGGCCCTGGTCGAACGTCATCACCGGTTGCCAACCGAGTTCGCGTTCGGCCCTGGAACAGTCGATCGCGTAACGGCGATCGTGGCCGGGTCGGTCCTCGACGAACCGAATGAGGGACTCCGGCTTGCCCATGCCCTTGAGCAGGGCTCGCGTCAGCTCGAGATTGGTCCGCTCACAGCGTCCGCCGAGGTTGTAGACCTCGCCGGGTCGGCCGGATCGCCAGGCGGCATGGACGCCTGCACAGTGATCACGAACGTGAATCCAGTCGCGCACCTGCTGACCGTCGCCGTAGACCGGCACGGACTGATCGGCGGCCAGATTGCAGATGAACAGCGGAATGAGCTTC
>CAYYJM010000290.1:0-7317 GCA_964471755.1 uncultured Alcaligenaceae bacterium | reverse complement strand
ATGAGTGTCTTCATCCGGAGAGAAGAGTCATGGGGCTGACGCCCCACGCTCGCCAGGGGAACGTCTCACTTCGGAATCTCGATCCCCTGCTTGGCGGCCTGGTCACGCAGCGTGCCGCGAATGGCCTCATCGAACGCCCGGTCGGCCGGGTTGGGGTTCTTCTTCAGCTCGGCCTGAATGAACTGATCGCGCTGCTGGGCCAGGACCGCGATCTGCTTCTGGATGCCTTCGCGCTTGTCGCTCATCTCCTTGACGTACTTGACACGCTGCTCCGGCGTCATCTTCTTCATCTCGTCGCAGAGTTCCTCGACCGGGACTTTCTTCACGTCGAAGTCCTTGTCGTTCTTCATGCGATCGATGAGGTCCCAGCGGTCGTTGCGATATAGTCCGCTCCCCTTGGAGACGGCGCGGGCGGCACTGGCCCCCGGAGCGGCCTTGGTGGCGTTGGCGTCCTGGGCGAGCTGGTTGAACTGCGCCTCCTGAGCCCGCTTGCCGCCGTAGACGACGTACGTCTTGTTCAGCTCGGCGCTGAGGGCCGTCAGTTCCTTGTCCTGGGGCGTCGGGATGCTCGCGATCACGTTGCGGTTCTGGTCGATGCTCGCGAACCGGCCCTCGGCCAGCTTGGCGAACTCCTTCCAGTCTTCGCCGTTGACGACCGGACCGCAGAAGATGGTGTTGATGATGATGTCCTTCTCGATCGCCATCTTCGCGACGTCGGCCAGCTTGTACATCGGGTCCTGGTTGGCCTCCTCGTTGCCGCAGACGAAGATCATCTTCAGGGCCTTCTTGTCGGCGCTCCACTTCTGCTCGGTCAGCGCGTCGCGCGTCACCCGGGCGACGTACTCCGTGCCACCGTTGATCGTCAGGGCGTTCAGCTTCTGGTAGACGGCGTCGAGGTCGTTGGTCAGGTCGATTTCCTTGCGGACCCAGCCGGTCTTCGGGTCGTAGGTGCTATGGCCGTAGCTGTAGAGCGCGACGCGCAGGTTCGGCGTCGGCTTGACCTTGCCCAGGTCGTTGACGATGTCCCACAGCTTCAGCTTGGCCGAATCGATCAGGCCGTTCATGCTGCCGGAAACGTCCAGGCAGAGCGCCACGTCGATGGTGGCCTTCTTCTCCTCGACCGGGGCGGCCGAGGTGGTCTGCGCCAGGCCGAGGCCCAAGGCGACGGCGGTGGCGAGCGACAGAGCGATACGCGACATGAGAGCAAACTCCTTCGGGTCAAGAACAGGTGATTTCCGGCATCACGCCCTGGCCAGGACGATGTCAAAGGTGCCGAACTCGTAGGCGGCGTTGCCCACCTTCCGCTTGCCGAGATCGATGATCAGCGACGGCTTGATGAACTGATCCTTCGCGTTGTGCGGATCGCCCGTGAAGAAGAGCTGGGTGATCAGCGACTTGTAACCGGGGGCCTGAATCAGATAGTGGATGTGGGCCGGTCGCCAGGCCTGCGGGCCAATCTGGTACGGGCCCGGATGAACCGTCTCGTACTCGTAGTGGCCGTTCTCGTCGGCCAGGATGCGGGCCCGGTTGACGAACACGTCCGGCTTCGGCGGGTGGTTCGGGTCGTCGTTGTCGTAGCGTCCGGCCGCGTTCGCCTGCCAGATATCGAGCCGGGCACCCGGTATTGGCTTCTTCGTGTCGAAGCCCCAAACGCGGCCGGTGATGAGCAGCACGATCCCCGGCTCCAGCGGCGGCGTGATCTTGCCGCGGAACGGGGCTCCCTTGCGGTGGTACGGCCCGAGAATGCAGTCCTCGGTTGGTGCCCAGGTCTTCTCGGCGGGTGCGGTTCCGGGCGTGTCGGCGAAGATGAACGCCGGCAGGTCCGTCTCGGTCCCGGCCGCTGGTGTCGGCTCGGCTCCCGCTTGCAGGAGCAAGCTCTCGACGCCGAGCGTGGCCAGTCCTGCTCCCAGGAGCTGTCGCCGATTGATTCCGCTCATCCGTGGTCCCTCCGCACCTACCGATACGACGAGCCGCTCGCCCCATGCGATTGCTCACCGAGTCGATTCTACCCGAATCCGGTGCGAAAGGGTGTAACGCCCTTGTAACGACGCGCGGCTCAGCCCTTCTTCTCGATCAGCCCGGCCGCTTGCAAGGCGGCCAGCATCTTCGGCCTGCGCTCCGGAGGCAGTCCCGAGACCGGCGATCGGCACGGTCCGATCGACAGACCCAGCATGTCGAGAGCGGCCTTGACGCCGCCCGGCGAGGTACACAGCGTCAGGGCCATCCGCAGCGGATGCAGCCGGGCCTGCGCCGCTTGCGCGCCGGCCACGTCACCGGCGACGAACTTGTCGTAGATCTCCGCCAGCAGAGCCGGGGCGATGTTCCCCGTCGCCGGGACGGCCCCCTTCGCGCCCATCTGCATCGCCGAGAAGATCATCGTGTCCCGGCCCATCATCACGCTGAACGTCTTCGGCACCGCCCGGATGCATTCGATCGTGTTTTGCAGGTCGCCGCTGCTGTCCTTGATCGCCCGGATGTTCGGGATCTGGGCCGGTCGGCCGACGGTGACGGGCGCGATCTTCACGCCGCCGGAGGTGGCCGGGTTGTTGTAAAGGCTCAACGGCAACGCGGTCGCCTCGGCGATCTTGCGGTAGTGGTCGTAGATCTCCTGCTGCGTCGGCATCACGAAGTAGGGCGTGATCACCGACACGCCATCGACTCCCTCGCGCTCGGCCATCTTCGTCAGGCGGATCACCTCGCGCGTCGTCTCGGCTCCGGTGCCCGCGAAGACCGGCACTCGCTTGTTGACGTGCGCCACCGCCGTGGCGATGACGGCCTGCTTCTCGCCCTCGTCCAGGGCATAGAACTCGCTGTTCGTTCCCAGCACGAAGATGCCATCGACCCCCGCGCGAATCAGATGGTCGATGAACCAGCGGAGCCGAGGCAGGTCGAGATCCTCGTTCGCCTGCATCGGCGTCGCCACTGGTGGAATGATCCCCTGAATGTCCATGCCGTCCCTTTCGCCATGCGTGTCCCGTTCCAGCCGACGCCTCCACAAGATGGCGTCCGTCTCTCTCCCGTCAACGAAAAAGCGGAAATCCCTCTCGACACGACCGTATTCCGAAGTATAACCTTGCTAGTCGGACAAAGTAATACCTCATGGGCCGGCGGGAGGAAGTCATGCGCTCGACATCCGGACGGACTGGTTTCACGCTGATCGAGCTGCTCGTGGTCATCGCCATCATTGCGATTCTCATCGGTCTGTTGTTGCCGGCGGTCCAGAAGGTCCGCGAGGCTGCGGCCCTGACGCAGGTCCGCAATCAAATGAAGCAGGTGGGGCTGGCCCTGCACAACTATCACGGTTGCCACGATGTCTTCCCGCCGGGATACCGATCGAAGGCGGCCACGCTCAACGGCGACGGCATCGGGCCCGGCTGGGGCTGGGCCGCGTTCCTGCTGCCGGGTCTGGAGCAGGACAACCTCTTCCGTCAGATTAACCTCAACGTGGACATCGCCGATCCCCGGCACGCGACCGTTCGGACGACGCCGATCCCGGTCTTTCTATCACCGCTGGATTCGCCCAGACCGACGTTCGCCACCGTGGCGGCGAACGGTACGCCACTCGTGGAGGTCGCTTTCTCGAACTACGTCGGCATGGCCGGGACGTACGAGGTTTCCGGCTTCCCGGACACGAACAACGGCGTCTTCTACCGCAACAGTCGAACGCGCGTCCTGGGGATCGCCGACGGCACGAGCAATACCATCTTCGTGATCGAGCGGGAGAGCCGCAAGTCGCCGATGACGACCTGGGTGGGAGCGGTGACCAACTCGATTAACCCGCCCCTGAATCCGGGTCACGATGAGGAAGGACCGCCGACGTTGTGCCTGACGAATACCGGCAAGGCGGCCGACGGTCGGGTGCCGAACAACGGCCTGGGCCACGTCGAGGACGCCAGCGGCCGATCAGCTGCCGGTGTGGTGACACTGTTCGGCGACGGTTCCGTGCGAATGATCCAGAACACGATCAACCCGATGGTCTGGGAAGCTCTCGGCACGCGCGCCGGCGGCGAGGCCGTGAGCGATTACTGAGCCGGGCCCTCGACCCTGCGGATTCTGTCGGCACTGATACCATGTGAACCGCACGGTCGGCGAGATCGTTCGCGACTCCGAGGAGCGGAAGACCGATAGCAGATGTAACGCCGGGTGGAAGCCCAGCGATCGAACCTTCTCTTCCGCTCGAAAGGATTCACCCATGACACGGGCTCTTCTCTTCGGAATCGTCGCTTCGATTCTTCTCGTCCCGCTGTCGGGCTGCGGCCTGCTGGGTGGCTGCAAGTCCTGCTCTCGCTCGGCGGCGTCAGGAACGCCACTTCGCCCGATCCCGGCCGGGATGCATTGAACGTCGTTCGCGCCAGCCGGGTGCCCGTTCATCGCGGCTTCGCCCGGAGCTGGCTCAGCTTCAGCCGCTGCTGAAGGACGACGCCGCCCTTCTCGTCGCGCACTTGCAACCGAAGCACCGGGTCGGCCGGCTCCCAGTCGATCAGGACCGTACCGAAGTTGACCTCGAAGTAGGTCAGGCCAACTCGGTACGAGTTGACCTCGTTGGCGAAGCGGGCCCCGGCCTTCGTGAAGTTGCCGCTCGGCGTATTCAGACTGCTGCTCGTGATGTCGAACAGCGGATAGCCGACGCCGTCGGGATGGTCGGCCGGCAGACGCGCGATCTCGGCCAGGTGACGATCGCCACTCAGGATGACCACCCCGTTCGCCCCGCTGTCGCGGATGAGCCGGAACAGACGCCGTCGTTCGCGCGGAAAGTTGCCCCACATCTCCGAGCCGTGTTCGTCCGCCACGACCTGGACGCCGGAGCCGATCAGACGCACCTCGGCCGGCACCTTGAGTTGCTCGGCGAGCCACTTCCACTGAGCCTCGCCCAGGACCGTGGCGTCGGCGTCCTCGTTCGGAGCGTACTTGCCGCGGAAGCCGTCGCCCGGCTCTCCCGGAATGAACCCCTTCTTGAGCGGGCCACGGAAGTAGCGAGCGTCGAGCAGGATGAGCTGCACGCGCTTCCCCTCCGGGCCGAACACCTGCGCCGAGTAGACCCCCTCGCGTGAGCGGCGTGGATCGTCCTTCGGCGCGCCGAAGAAGTCGAGGAAGACCTGCTGGACCTCCTTCCGCTTCGGGTTCTCCGCGCCGGCGTCGTTCACGCCGTAGTCATGGTCGTCCCAGGTCGCGTGGATCGGGCACGTCTTGCGCAGTTGGACGAATCCCGGTTGCTGGCCGAGCAGGGCGTACTTCGCACGCATCACGTCCATGTCCAGGGTGTCGGCGTAGATGTTGTCGCCGAGGAGAACGAAGTGTTCCGGCTTCATTTCAAGGACGGCGTCCCAGATCGGCTGGGGTTTGTCCTGCCGGGCGCAGGAGCCGAAGCCGAGCCGCGAGACGGGAGCCTCCGGCGGAGCCGCCGACAGGGACGCGGCCAGCACGACGGTGACAAGCAGCAGACAGCACAGGCGGAAACTCGATCGCATCATTCGGTATCCTCGCAGGAACGCCCCGGCATAAATGCCGGGGCTGCGAATCAAAGCCTGGTGAACCAGGCTACTCGGCCTGTTCTCGGGGAGCCTGGTTCACCAGGCTTCAACGAGGGCAGCCCTGGCATTTATGCCGGGGCGTCCACCCGGCAGGAACGCATGCGGTTCCCGAGCGCTACCTTACCGCAGGATGGACTCGATCACCCGGCCACGCGTGATCGGCAGCGGCCGACCCTCGACATCCTCGACCATCGTGTCCGGCTCGAAGCCGAGACAGTGGTAGATCGTTGCCAGGTAGTCGGCCGGCCGGAGGGCGTCGGCGATCGGTTCGCCGGCCTGCCTGTCGGTCTTGCCGACGACGACGCCACCGCGAATGCCGCCGCCGGCCAGGGCGATCGAGAAGACCCGCCCCCAGTGATCCCGTCCAGCCCGACCGTTGAACTTTGGAGTATGACCGAACTCCGCCACCCAGGCGACGAGCGTCTCGTCGAGCAGGCCGCGCTGTTCGAGATCCTCGATGAGAGCGGAGTAGGTCCGATCCATCGGCGGCATCAGCCAGCCCTTGAGGCTCTCGTTGTGCTTCTCGTGCGTGTCCCAGCCGCCACTGTTGGGCAGTTTCTTGTCCTGCGAGGCCCAGTTGACCTGGACGAGCGACACGCCGGCCTCGATCAGGCGTCGGGCCAGCAGAACGCTCTGGCCATGCTTCGTCATGCCGTAGCGGTGTCGGAGTTTCTCCGGCTCCTTCGCCAGGTCGAACGCCTCGCGGCCCTGCCGACCAGCAATCAGATCGATCGCCTGCTGCTGGTAGCGGGTGTGATCGGCTGTCGCTGCGGTGTCAGCGAGGCCGTGATCGAGGCGGTCGAGCAGCGATCGGCGACGCTCGACCCGGGCGGCGGGCAGATCCGCGACCGGCTCGCAGCCCGGCGTGGTGAAGTCGGGCGCGGACGGATCACAGGTCAGATCCCAGGCCTCGAACTTTCGGCCCAGGACGCCGGCATCGGTGCCGGGCCAGGGGTACAGGCCATCGAAGTTCGCCAGACGTCGGGGCAGGACCACCGATGAGGGCAGGCCGTTGACGTCCGGCCGCAGAGCCCGCACGAAGGCGTTGAGTGGCGGCCAGTCGTTCGGCTTGCCGGGCGTGGCGTTCTCGCGGTTCAGCGGTGCGTGCGGCACGCCAGTGAGCATCTGGTAGCCGCTGGTCGAGTGCGCGTTGTCGCCGGTAACCATCGTCCGGATCACGGCGATCCGATCGGTCAGCTGGGCGGTGAGCGGCATCAGTTCACCGACGAACAGACCGGGCGTGCGTGTGGGAATAACACCGAACGCGCCGCGAACCTCGGCCGGAGCGTCGGGTTTGGGGTCCCACGTCTCATGGTGGGGAATCCCGCCGCCGTTGAAGAGAACGATGACGGATTTCGCCCGCACTCGACGACCCGTCACCGCCGCGCTGGCCCGCGAGCGCAGCAACAGCGGCAGGGAGAGACCGCCCAGGCCGACCGCTCCGACACGCAGGATCTCGCGGCGAGAAAGACCATCGCAGAGCGGCGCGTCATCACCCAGAAATCGGAGCATGGCAAGAGTCCCGTGCAGGAACCGAGGTCGCTGGTGTGTCCGGGCCGCTCTCGGCCGGGATCGAGGGAAGTATCAGCAGTGTAACGCATCGAGGGGCGGATGCAACCGGATGACCGTGGAAATGTTGGCCTGGTGTGGCAAATTATCCGGGAGGTGGCCGCCCCGGCATTTATGCCGGGGCTCTGTCGTGAAGCCTGGTAAACCAGGCTTTCCGGAGAGCCTGGTTCACCAGGCTTATCTTCCCAGGCCCGGCATTTATGCCGGGCCGGCCACC
>CAYYJM010000289.1:2653-7318 GCA_964471755.1 uncultured Alcaligenaceae bacterium | reverse complement strand
GCTCTACCACCGCTCGCCGCGCTGCCGGCTCTGGGCCAGGAGAATCGACCGCCGGCCGATCCGGCCCGGGAGTTGCCAGTGAGCGGAGCCGATCTCGGCACACGGTTCGCCGACGTGCAGGCGATCGCCGAGGCCGGAAAGTCGGCCCTGCGGTTTCCATCGGATCGCTTCGCCACCTGGACCGACTATCGCACCGCGGCCCGGCAGCGGGTACTCGACCTGCTCCACTATCAGCCGCCACCTGTCGAGCCGAAAGCGGAGGTCATCGAGCGAGTCGATCGTGGCGATCACGTCCGCGAGAAGATCACGTTCGCGACGACGCCGTGGTTCCGCGTGCCGGCCCATGTGCTGATTCCGAAGAACCTGAAGAAGCCAGCTCCGGCGATGGTTGATCTGCACTCGCACGGCGGCATGTTTCTCTTCGGCAAGGAGAAGGTCATCGACCTGGGCAACAACCACGCCGCGATGGTCGAGTATCACAAGCGGAACTACGATGGCCGACCGACGGCGACCGAACTCGTGCGACGCGGCTACGTCGTTATCTCGATCGACACGTTCGGCTTCGGCGAACGGCGGATTCTGCTCGACGCGGATCGGCAGGCGGGCTGGAACCGGGCGGAGTACGATCTCGACACGGTGCGCCGGCTCAATCAGCAGTGTCGGGGCAAGGAATCGACGCTGGTCAAGGGCCTGACCCTGGCCGGGACGACCTGGCCGGGCGTCGTCGCCTGGGACGACATGCGGACGGTGGACTACCTGGTGTCTCGCCCCGAGATCGACCCGAAGCGGATCGGCTGCGTCGGCATCTCGATGGGCGGCTATCGTGCGATCTACCTCACCGCCCTGGACGAGCGGATCAGGGCAGGCTGCGTCGTCGGCTTCCTCTCCACGGTCAAGCCGATGATCAAGGCGCATCTCGATACGCACTCGTGGGTTCACTTCTTGCCGGGGCTGGCGGCCTATCTCGACCTGCCGGACGTGGCAGCGCTGGCAGCTCCGCGTTCGCTGATGGTGCAGCAGTGCAAGCAGGATCGGCTCTTTCCCCCGGAGGGGATGCGAGCGGCAGTGGACCGGATCGCGGCGACGTTCAAGGCCGCCGGCGTGGCGGAACACTTCGCGGGACGGTTCTATGACGAACCGCACCAGTTTACCCGCGCGATGCAGGACGAGGCGTTCGCCTGGTTCGCGGAGCGACTGCGGTAGTAGAATCGCAAACTTCACGCCTGCTCGGCGTGAAAGTCGTACATCATCGGTAGGCCGTTGCATTCGCGTCCGGCCATCCCATCGAACTCGTGAGGCCAGCGATGTCCACACCTTCGACCCCAGCGCCGACCGCTGATGCAACGCCGCTCAAGGTCCTGATCGTGAGCCATACCGGCCTGCTGTACTGGTGGCCGGTCTGGGTCGTCGGGTTCCTGCTCGCGTTCCTGACCTACTGGGAGGACACGCGCCTGGCCGTCCTGCCTCCCGGAGCGGTGGTGACCACCCTGGAGTCGAAGAAGGGGTTTCAGATCCAGGTGGTGGACCGACCCGGCCCGATGCTGGATGAGGCGATCGCCAGGGAGGGCCAGGGAAAGGACCCCTTCCCGGTGCGGATGTCCTGGAAGAAGGGCTTTGGCATCGTCTACTTCGCGGTGGTCCTCCTGGTGATCCTCGGCTCGAACATCCCGTTGCGTGGTCTGTCGTCGCTGCTGGCCGTCCTGAGTCTGCTGGCCGTGGTCATTCTGTTCACCTTCCTCGACTGGTGGGGACCGATCCTGGAGTTCCTCGGTGGTCTGCACATCCAGATGTCAATGGCGGCGTATCTCCTGCCGTCGGTTGTCCTCCTGGTAATCTGGGTGGTGTCGGTCTTCTTCTACGATCACCTCCGTTCCGTGTGTTTCACGCCGGGTCAGGTTACGGTTTACCAGGACATCGGCACGCAGAGCCAGGCGTATGACGCGACCATGATCCAGGTCGAGAAGCGGCCGATGGACCTGCTACGGCACTGGATTCTCGGCTTCGGCGCGGGCGACATCATCGTCCGGCTCGCCAACCAGGGGGTGCAGTTCGAGATCTCGAACGTCCTCTTCGTGGACCACTGCATGGCGAAGATCGCGCGCATCATCGCGACCAAGCAAGTCGATCCAACGGCGAAATGAGCGGGGACGTTCGTCCAGGGCGTTCGAGGGAATTGCGATGCGTCAACTCCTGCTGGGGTGTCTGGTGATTCTGATCGGCCAGCTGACCGGCTGCAACCGCCATCCGGGGCCGCCGCCGACTCCGCCCCCTCCGGTCGTGTCCGTGACTCAGCCGATCGTGTATCCGGTTCAGGAATACTTCGAGTACAACGGCAACCTCGACGCGGTCGAGACGGTGCAGATCGTCGCCCGCGTCAAGGGCTTTCTGAACGCGGTCCTGTTCACCGAAGGCCAGGACGTCGAGAAGGGGAAACTCCTCTTCAAGATTGATCCGCGCGAGTATGAGGCGGCGGTCAAGGTGGCCGAGGCGGATCGGCGCAAGGCGTTGACCCAGCTGAAGCTGGCTCGGGTCGAGGTGCAGCGCGTGCAGTCGCTGCGTGGACCCGCTGCGATCAGCGCGGAAGAGGTCGCGCAGCGAGTCGCCACCATGGAGTCGGCCGAGGCGGTCCTCAAGCAAACCGAGGCATCCCTCGAAGCTCGCCAGCTCGAACGGAGCTTCACCGAGATTACCTCGCCGATCGTCGGCCAGATCGGCCGGGCTCTGATCACCCCCGGCAACCTGGTCGGGCAAAACGGCGATACCCTGCTCACGACCGTCGTGCGCATGGACCCGCTCTACATCTACTTCGACGCCCCCGAGCGTGATCTGGTCGAGTACCAGCGCTCGGCGCGGGCGGCCGAGGCGGGCAACCTGCTCGCACAATCGATCCCGGTCGAGATCGGCGTGGCGACCGAGAAGGGATTCCCGCACGTCGGCAAGATCGACTTCCGCGAGAACCGGGTGGACGCCGGCACCGGAACAGTTCGCGGCCGCGGTCAGATCCCGAATCCGCGTGTTCCGCCAGCGAATGCTCGCCTCCTGTATCCGGGCCTGTACGCGCGGGTTCGCGTCCCGAACGGGCCGTCGCACCCGTTGCCGATCATTCCAGAAGATGCCCTGATGACGGGGCAGGAAGGACGGTTCGTCTACGTCCTGGGGCCGGATAACATCGTGGAGAAACGAACGGTGACGGTCGGCCCGCACGTATGGAAAGCCGGCACGCTGGCGGAGGTCGGCGAGCCCGGGTGGACTGTCACCCACAACGCTCCGGAGGCCGAGAAGAAGCCCGTGACGCAGCCGGTTCTGTCGGCCGTGGCGATCACCGCCGGCCTGTCAGCAGACGACCGGATCATCTTCAACGGTCTGGTCAAGGCCCGGCCCGGGACGCCGGTCGCCCCGCAGGTGTGGTTGTTGAAGGCCCCCGCACCATCAGCGAAGGCGGACTGACCATGCTCTCTCAGTTCTTCATCGATCGGCCGATCTTCGCCAACGTCATCGCCATCCTGACGGTCCTCTTCGGGATCGTGGCGATGAACTGGCTGCCGGTCGAGCGCTATCCACCGATCACCCCGCCGACGGTCGTCGTCAGCGCGACCTATCCCGGAGCGAACGCCAGGGTCGTCGCCGCGACGGTGGCCGCACCGATCGAGCAGCAGGTCAACGGCGTCGAGGACATGCTCTACATGTCCTCGACCAGCTCGGCCGACGGCTCGTACAGTTTGACGATCACGTTCGAGATCGGAACCGACCTGGACGCGGCCCAGGTGCGCGTCCAGAATCGGGTATCGATTGCCGAGCCGAGCCTGCCGGAGGAAGTCCGACGGCAGGGCTTGATGGTCAAGAAGCAATCGTCGAGCATCATCCTGGCCGTGTCGCTGACCTCGCCGACCAAGGCAGTCGATGCCCTGTTTTTGTCGAATTACGCGACGCTCCGCCTGCGGGATGATCTGAGCCGAATCGGGGGAGTCGGCGACGTCGTCGTTCGCGGTGT
Source organism: uncultured Alcaligenaceae bacterium (assembly GCA_964471755.1). Lineage (GTDB taxonomy): Bacteria > Planctomycetota > Planctomycetia > Gemmatales > Gemmataceae > CAYYJM01. The sequence continues at coordinate 3,327 of CAYYJM010000289.1, read as the reverse complement.
CGGAGCGTACGCGATGCGCGTCTGGCTGAATCCGGACAAGCTGGCCAATCGTGGCCTGACGACGCAGGACGTGATCGCGGCCCTGGCCCGGCAAAACGTGCAGGTGGCGGCCGGTCAGATCGGCCAGCCGCCCGCACCGGAGGGGCAGCGCTTCCAGTTGACCGTGACGACCCTGGGCCGTCTGTCGGAGCCGGAACAGTTCGAGTGGATCGTCGTCAAGGCGGGGCAGGAGGGCCAGCTCGTCTACCTGCGTGATGTCGCCCGCGTTGAACTCGGTGCCCAGAACTACGACTCGTTCGGATCGCGCAACGGCATGGACTCGGCCAACATCCTCATCTACCAGCTTCCCGGCTCGAATGCGATCGCCGTGGCTCACGCCGTCCGCCAGGCGATGGAGCGGATCAAACCGTCCCTGCCGGAGGGAGTGGAGTACAGCATTCCGTTCGACACGACGAAGTTCGTCGAGGCGGCGATTCACGAGGTCTACGTGACGCTGCTGGAGGCTGGGGTTCTGGTTCTGATCGTCATCCTCGTCTTCCTGCAAAGCTGGCGGGCTCTGATGGTGCCCGCGACGACCGTGCCAGTGACGATCATTGGGGCGTTCGCGTTCATGCCGGCCCTGGGCTTCTCGATCAACATGCTCACGCTCTTCGGCCTGGTGCTGGCGATCGGCA
>CAYYJM010000289.1:0-2643 GCA_964471755.1 uncultured Alcaligenaceae bacterium | reverse complement strand
GCATCGTGGTGGATGATGCGATCGTCATCGTCGAGAACGCGGCGCATCACATCGAGCAGGGGATGGACCCGCGCTCGGCGACGATCCAGGCGATGAACGAGGTGACCGGCCCGGTCATCTCTATCACGCTGGTGCTGATGGCGGTCTTTCTGCCGACGGCGTTTCTGGGCGGAATCACCGGCCAGCTCTACCGCCAGTTCGCCCTGACGATCGCGGCGACGGCCCTGATCAGCGCGATCAACGCTCTGACGCTCAAGCCGGTCCAGTGCGCGACGTACCTGCGTCCGCACACCGGCAAGAACATCTTCACCCGGCTGTTCGAGTTGATCTACGGTCCGATCGAGTGGCTCTACACCTGGATCGTGCGCGGTCTGCTCCGGATCTGGGTCGTCGTCCTGGTCGTGTTTGTCGGTCTGGCCGGGTTGACGGCGTGGTGGTATCAGGCAACGCCGACGGGGTTCTTGCCGGAAGAGGACCAGGGCTACGTGATCATCGCCGTCCAGTTGCCGGACGCGGCGTCGCTGGAGCGGACCCACGAGGTCATGGAACGGATGAACGCCATCTTCGCCGCGACGGAGGGGGTGGAGAACTGGTTCGTGCTGGGTGGCTTCTCGCTGCTCGATGGGACGAATGCGCCGAATTCCGCGACGGCCTTCGCGACCTGGACCGACTGGTCGGAACGGACGACGCCAGACCTGTCGCAGAACGCGCTCGTCGGTCGGTTGCGGCGTGAGTTCGCCAAGTTGCAGGAGCCGTTCGTACTGGTCCTCATTCCGCCGGCGATTCAGGGCCTCGGCGTCTCGGGCGGCTTCCAGATGCAGATCGAGGACCGCGAGGGAGTCGGCTTGAACATCCTTCAGGAGCGGACCCAGGCCATCATCGCGGCGGCGATGAAACGGCCGGAAATCGGCATGGCAGCGACCACGTTCCGGGCCGGCGTGCCGCAGGTCTACCTGAACATCGATCGGGTGAAGGCGGAACGGATGGGCGTCCTGATCAGCGACGTGTTCGCGGCCTTGCAGGCGAACCTCGGCTCGGTCTACGTCAACGATTTCAACAAGTTCGAGCGAACGTACCAGGTGCGCGTGCAGGCCGACGCACGCTTCCGGGGGGATACCGAGCGGCTACGGCGGATCGAGGTGCGCAACCGCCAGGGTGGCCGGGTTCCGCTGGGGACGCTGCTGACGCCGGAGATGACCGTCGGACCGCAATCGGTCATCCGCTACAACCTGTATCCGACCGCGTCGATCACCGGAGCATCGGCCAGGGGAGTCAGTTCCGGTGACGCGCTGCGGGCCATGGAGGAGGTCGCCGGCGAGGTGCTTCCTCGTTCCATGGGGTTTGACTGGACCGGGACGGCATTCCAGGAGAAGCGCATCAGTGGCGAGGCGGTCGTGGTGTTCTCCCTGGCGGTGCTGCTCGTTTACTTCGTACTCGCCGCCCAGTACGAGAGCTGGCTGCTGCCGCTGGCGGTGATTCTGGTCGTGCCGCTGGGACTGCTCGGTGTCATCGCGGCAGTCAACGTGCGCGGGATGGACAACAACATCTACACGCAGATCGGCGTGGTGCTGATCATCGCTCTGGCGTCGAAGAACGCGATCCTGATCGTCGAGTTTGCCCGTGAACTGCGCATGCAGGGACGGTCGATCACCGAGGCGGCGGTCGAGGCGGCCCGGCTGCGTTTTCGGCCGATTCTGATGACGAGTTTCGCGTTCATCCTGGGAGTGCTGCCGCTGGTCTGGGCCACGGGAGCGGCGGCGGCGAGTCGGCAGGCCCTGGGAACGGCGGTGTTCGGCGGCATGATCACCTCGACGGTGCTGGCGGTTCTCTTCGTGCCGGTCTTCTACGTCGCGATCCAGAGTCTGGTGGAGTTCATCTCGCCGATCGCGAAGGTGCCGGAGGGAGAGGCGGTGACGCAGCACTGGACACCGGGTGAGCCGGAGGCGTAGCGTCCTGTCGGCGAGCGTGACCGCCCACGCTCGCCGGAACGACCTTCAGTTCGCCTTGACGGCTCCGGAGAGAACGGCTAAACGTCTCCACGGTAGAACGGATTGGCGACATCCGATCGACTCCGACCGATTCCTCAATCGGTGCGGGGCGAACACTCTGAGCCTCAAGGAAGAGCGCTTTGCGTGACATCAACATCGGACTCGTTGGCTTCGGCTACTGGGGGCCGAACGTCGCGCGGAACTTCAGCCAGGTGCCCGGCTGCCGCCTGCTGACAGTCTGTGATCAGTGCGAACGGCGGCGTGACGCCGCGACCCGAGCCTATCCGGGGTGCCGGATCACCGACAGGTACGCGGACCTGCTTGAAGATCCGGCCATCGACGCGATCGCCATCACCACTCCGGTGAGTACCCATCACGAACTGGCCCGCCTCGCGCTGCTGGCTGGCAAGGACGTGTTCGTCGAGAAGCCGATGACCCTCACCGTCGCCGAGGCGGAGGATCTCGTCCAGCTCGCCCACCGGTCGCACCGCATCCTCGCGGTGGACCACACGTTCCTGTTCACCGACGCCGTTCGCAAGATCAAGGAACTGGTCGATCAGGGAGAGTTTGGCGATCTCCTGTACCTCGATGCGGTGCGGACCAACCTTGGCCTGTTCCATCCCGACCACAACGTCATCTACGACCTCGCGCCACA
>CAYYJM010000288.1:0-7343 GCA_964471755.1 uncultured Alcaligenaceae bacterium | reverse complement strand
GGTTCGCCCGCTGGGCCTCGTTCCCGGCCTGGATCGCGTAGGCGCTCGCAATGAGGATGCCTGCGGCCAGGACGAGGAGAACGAGTACCGCCAGGCTCGCGACGGCCGGGTTGCGCCTCACCCAGCGCCAGCCGCGCTCGACGAGTCCCACGGGCCGGGCCTGGATCGGTCGGCTCTCCAGGAACCGACCCAGGTCGTCGGCCAGACTCTGGGCGCTGGCATAGCGCCTGGCCGGATCCTTGTGCAGGCACTTCAGCGCGATCGTTTCCAGGTCACGCGGCACGCTCGGGTTCAACTGACGCACGGGCACCGGTTCGTTGTGCAGCACCTGCCACAGGGTGTCCATGACCGTCGCGGAACGGAACGGCGGACGGCCGGTCAGGCACGCATACAGGATGGCTCCGAGAGCGTAGACATCGACCGCCGGGCCGAGGTCCTTCTCGCCGCGGGCCTGCTCCGGGGCCATGTAGGTCGGCGTGCCGGCGATCGCACCCGTCGCCGACTGGCTGGCCTGGTCGAGTTGACGGGCCAGGCCAAAGTCGGCCACTTTGGGACCGGCACCGGCGAGCAGGACGTTCGCCGGCTTCAGATCGCGGTGTAGCACGCGCGCGTCGTGGGCCGCCTGGACTGCCCCGGCCAGCGTTCGCAGCATCCCGGCCGCCTCGCGCGGTGGCAGCGGGCCATTCGCCAGCCGGTCCTCGAGGGATCCGCCCGGACAGAGTTCCAGGGCGAGGTACGAGCGGCCCTGGTGTTCGCCGATCTCGAAGACCTGGACGATGTGCGGGTGCTGCAACCGGGCCAGGGCCGCCGCCTCGGTCCGCAACCGGGCGACGTCGCCGCCCAGGAGGAACTTCAGCGCCACCTCGCGACCCAGACGCGTATCGCGTGCCCGATAGACGACGCTCATGCCGCCCAGGCCGAGACGGTCGAGCAGTTCATAGCCCGGCGGGGCGGACGACTCGCCGGCGCCGGCCTCGTCCAGGGGTGTCGTCGCGTCCACCGTGGGCGACAGGTTCGACTCGATCGACATGGCAATCCTCCGTCCGGGCGCGGCGGTTACTTCCCCAGTCGGCCCAGCGCCGCGGTGGCGGCCTTCGTCGGCAGGGCGTCGGCCTCGCCGGCGGCCAGGGAGCGCAGCAACTCCCTGGCCTCGGAGCTGTCCAGGTGTTCCAGGATGGCGACCGCCCGGGCGGCCTGGATCCAGGCCGGCTGTGGGCCGCGTTTCTCGATCACCTTCGGGTTCAGGTCGATCTGCTGGCCGCCAATCTTGATGATGCGCTGGCCGCCGACCGTCGTGATCGAGATGCCGGCACGCGGGTTGATCGGCTTCGGCGGCGGGGGGAGCGGATCGTCATTGTACGAAGCCTCGATCAACTGGTTGAGGTGGTTCCGCACCTCGGGCGACACCATGCCCTCCAGGGTTTGTTGCATTCGCGTGCGGATCGTCCGGCCATGATACTCGAGTTCCTTGTGGGCGGCGTCGCGGGTCTCGAACTCATCGGCGTCGAGTTGTTTCAGCAGGGCCTGGAAGCGTTCCGCGCTCAACTTGACCGGCCGAAGTTTCTGCCGGAGCAGGACGAGGGCTTCCTTCGGCATCGCGGCCAGCTTGAGAGCGGCGCGGGTGGCCTGTGTCTCGTCCCGGTCGGCCAGATCGGCCCACAGTTTCTCCAGGGCGGGTGACTGACCTTGCAGCGCGGTACTAGCCACCAGGGTCAGCAGGACGGCCCCGACGGTCTTCAGCGTGGTCGTGAACATGGTCTGCGCTCCTTTCCTCCGGCTCGGGAATGGCCCTTCAGCTTACTCGGCCGATCCGCCCGGCGAAACGCTTTCGTTTCGATTTCCGCCGAGAAGTTTTGCTTCAGAGGCTGGACCGGGAGGGAACAAAGTGGCAAGATGTAGGTCGGGCCGAGTCCGCACGGCCTAACCTGCCGGCATCGGATGTTCACCACGCGGGAGTTTGCTGGATGAAGCGACGACGATCCCTCCTTCTTGCTCTTCTCACCCTGACCGTTCTCGGTGTCGGCACCCTGGCCCAGACTCCCACCACGCCGACGTTCACTCCGGAGCAGAATGCCTTCTTTGAGAAGGACGTGAAACCGCTGCTCAAGGCACACTGTTTGAAGTGCCACGGCGAGGGCGAGAAGCTCCGTGGCGGCCTTCGCCTGACCAGCCGCGACGAGATCCTCAAGGGCGGTGACACCGGCCCGGCAGTCGATCTCAAGAATCACGACGCCAGCCTGCTCCTGAAGGCGCTCCACTTCACCGACGACCTGCGCATGCCGCCACGCGGCAAGCTCGCCGAGAAGGATATCGCCACACTCGTCAAGTGGGTCAAGGCCGGCCTGCCCTATCCCGGTGGCAAGGCCGTCGTCCAGCAGCCGAAGCACAAGGGCGGCGTCGTCACGCCCGAATCGCGCAACTACTGGGCGTATCGCCCGCTCACCCGGCCGACGGTGCCGGAAGCGAAGGGCGGCAACCCGATCGACGCCTTCGTCCGGGCGAAACTTGCCGCGAAGGGGCTGGCCCTGAACGCGCCGGCCGATCCGGTCGCCCTCATCCGCCGGGTGACGTACGACCTGATCGGCCTGCCGCCGACGCCGGAGGAGGTCGCCGCCTTCGTCGCCGACCCGAGCCCGAAAGCGTACGAGGCCCTGGTCGAGCGTCTGCTCGAATCGCCACACCACGGCGAGAAGTGGGGCCGACACTGGCTCGATCTCGTTCGCTACGCCGAGACCAACGGCTACGAACGCGATGGCCCCAAGCCGTTCGCCTGGCGGTATCGCGATTACGTCATCCGGAGCTTCAACGCCGACAAGCCGTACGATCGCTTCGTCCGCGAGCAGATCGCCGGCGACGAGCTGACGCCGTGGAACGCCGACGCGATCATCGCCACCGGCTACTACCGTCTCGGCACCTGGGACGACGAGCCGGTCGATCGCCAGCAGGCGCTCTACGACGACTACGACGACATCGTGGCGACGACGGGCCAGGCCTTCCTCGGCATGACGATGAACTGCGCCCGCTGCCACGATCACAAGATCGATCCGATCCCGCAGGCGGACTACTATCGTCTACTCGCCTTCTTCGTGGACATCCCGCGATTCAGCAATGACCGCAATCCGCGCTCGTCGAATAGCATGTCCGACGTCACGCCGCCGGACGCCCGCGCGATTTACGAGGCCGACCTCCAGGTTCGCGAGACTCGCATCGCCGAGTTGAAGAAGACGATGGAGAAGATCGAGAACGAGGTGATCCTGCGGATGCCGGCCGAGGACCAGCGCGCCAGCGAGGGGCCTGATCGGCCAGCGGTCATCGCTCGGAAGCTGAAGCAGTTTCTCAAACCCGATGAGGCGAAGATCTACGAGCAGCACCGGGCCGAGGTGATGCGGTTGAAGAAGAAGCCGGAACCGCCCGGCCGCGAGCTGGCCCTGTCGGTCAACAACCCTCTGACGCAGCCGCCGGCGACGCACGTTCTGGTTCGTGGCAGCGTCCACTCTCCGGCGGCGAAGGTCGAGCCGGGCTTCCCGGCCGTACTCGGGTTCCCTGATCCGAAGATCCAGCCCATCGGCCGGGCGAGTGGTCGGCGTACGGCCCTGGCCGACTGGCTCGTGAGCAAGGAGAATCCGCTCCCGGCCCGGGTGATGGCCAATCGGCTCTGGCAGCACCATTTCGGCCGGGGCATCGTCGCGTCGAGCAACGACTTCGGCCAGTTCGGCACGCCGCCGACGCACCCGGAACTGCTCGACTGGCTGGCCTGCGAACTCCGCGAGGGCGGCTGGACGCTGAAGCGAATGCACCGGCTCATCCTCCTGTCGGACACCTACCGCCAGGCCGCGACCAGCCGGGCCGACGGACTGAAGATCGACCCGGACAATCAACTCTGGTGGCGCTATCCGATGCGCCGCCTGACGGCCGAGGAGCTGCGCGATGGCATCCTGGCCGTCAGTGGTCGGCTGAACCGTGAGATGTTCGGGCCGAGTGTCTATCCGCCGATTCCGCAGGAGGTCAAGGCGGGGCAGTCCCGACCCGGCGAGGGCTGGGGCAGTGCGACGCCCGAGCAAGCGAGTCGGCGCAGCATCTACGCCCACGTCAAGCGATCGCTGCGGGTTCCGATCCTGTCCAGCCACGACCAGGCCGACACTGATACATCGTGTCCGGTACGCTACACGACGACGGTGCCGACGCAGTCGCTGGGCCTGCTGAACGGCGACTTCACCAACGAGCAGGCCGGCTTCCTGGCCGAGCGTCTGAAGAAGGAGGCTCCTCAGGGCCTGGACGCTCAGGTACGCCGGGCGATCCTGCTGACAACGAGTCGTCAGGCGAAGGACGACGAGGTGAAGGCAGATGTCGCCTTCATCGAGAAGATGAAGGCGACGCACGGTCTGAGCGCCGACGCCGCCCTGAAGCAGTACTGCCTGCTCGTGCTGAACGCGAACGAGTTCGCGTATCTGGATTGAGAGACTCACCGTTATGGCGAGCCCCCGGCGAAAGCCGGGGGAGTCTTCGCGTCGGAAACCGGCGACAGGCGAGCCCCCGGCGAAAGCCGGGGGAGTCTTCGCGTCGGAAACTCCCCCCACTTTCGTGGGGGGCTCGCCTGCCGCCGGACTCGCCTGAAGAATATACGAACCGCCCGAAGGAGCATTCTCGATGACCCGCCAGTTCTGTGGTCGCACCCGTCGCGAATTCCTCTGGGAGACCGGAGCCGGCTTCGGCTCGGTCGCCCTGACCGGGCTGCTCTCGGCCGATGAGGCTCCGCCGTTCGTCAATCCACTGGCACCGAAGAAACCGCACTTCGCCGGCAAGGCGAAGTCGGTCATCTTCCTGTTCATGTACGGTGGACCGAGCCACGTCGATACCTTCGACTACAAGCCGAACCTCTACCCGCTGGACGGCAAGACAATCCAGGTCAAGACGTTTGGCCGGGGCGGCCACCGGAACCAGGGCCGCGTTGTCGGGCCGAAGTGGCAGTTCAAGCCGTACGGCCAGTGCGGCAAGATGGTCAGCGACCTGTTTCCGCACGTCGGCTCCTGCGTCGATGACATCGCCTTCCTGCACAGCATGTACGCGGAGTCGCCGATCCACGGCTCGGCCATGCTGATGATGAATTCGGGGCGAATCCTGAGCGGCCATCCCGCACTCGGCTCCTGGGTGACCTACGGCCTGGGCAGCGTCAACGAGAATTTCCCTGGCTTCGTCGTCATGCTCGACCGGAAGGGCGGCCCGATCAGTGGATCGAAGAACTGGTCGTCGGGCTACATGCCGGCGGCGTATCAAGGTGTCGTCCTCAAGGCGGACGCGACGCCGATTCTGAACCTGGATCGGCCGCCGGGCGTCACCCTGGAAGCGCAGCGCACCCTGCTCGACCGGCTGCGTGAGAAGAACGAACGGCATCAGCAGCCCCGCGCCGATAACTCGGAACTGGCCGCTCGCATCGCCTCGTACGAGCTGGCGTTCAAGATGCAGCAGCACGCGCCGGAGGCGGTCGATTTCGGCAAGGAGACGAAGGAGACGCTCGACCTGTATGGCATCGACGGCACCCGGACGGAGGATTTTGGCCGGAAGTGTCTGCTCGCGCGTCGGCTCGTCGAGCGTGGCGTGCGGTTCATTCAGATCTACTCGGGTGGTGCCCACAACGACGACAACTGGGACGCCCACACGGACATGATCAAGAATCACGGCAAGCACGCCGGCGACACCGACAAGCCGATCGCCGGCCTGCTGAAGGATCTCAAGCGGCGGGGTCTGCTCGATTCGACGCTCGTCGTCTGGGGCGGCGAATTTGGCCGACAACCGACCGCGGAGTACAACCAGGGCTCGGGCCGTGACCACAACGCCTTCGGTTTCACGATGTGGCTGGCCGGCGGCGGCATCAAGGGTGGCGTCAGCGTCGGTGCGACGGACGAACTCGGCTCGGCCGCGGTCGAGGATCGCTTCCATGTCAAGCACGTCCACGCGACGGTCCTGAACCAGCTCGGCCTCGATCCGAACAAGCTGTCCTACTTCTACGGCGGCCTGGATCAAAAGCTCGTCGGCGTCGAGGGGGCGGAGCCGATCGGGAAGATCATCTGATGGTGTCGAGAAGGCGACGTTGTTCTCGGGTGAGGCCCACGCCCGGTCGGACGGCACGCAGGCGGGCCAATCCCTCCCGGACGGAGGCGACCTGGCCGGTCGCCAGCAGGTAGGCAATCACCACCGTGCCCGTTCGGCCGTGGCCCGCGGCACAATGGACGTAGACGGGACCGAGGGCCGTCGTCTCGCGCAGCCAGGCGACGGCCGTCTCCAGCTCCTCTCTGGTCGGAGCCGTCGCGTCGAGCAGAGAGAGCGATCGATAGTGCGGCAGGTTCCGCAATGCTGTCACTTCGGTGAATTCTCCCGCCAGATCGAGTACGCCAACCCAGCCCAGAGCGACGCCGGCTCGCGCTTCCTCTTCCGAAAGCCGCCGACCGAAGTAGACGCGGCCCTCGGCCGGGCCAAACATCGGGCCGCGGCTCGACCAACGGGCGAGGTGCCAGCTCAGCCGGGTGAGCAGAAAGTAGGGCGCGAACAGGAGGCCGGCGAGCGGATGCCTCCTGCCGTTGCTTCGCTTGCCCAGCATCCCCGCACCGAGCCCGGCGTAGGCGCTGGCCAGGAGCAAGAACGAGAAGGCCGTGTAGGCGAACAGAACCGTCAACACCCGGGAGAGGGGAACCAGCGTCAGCCCAACGCCGAGGAAGACGACGGCGAGCAGGGTGAACGTGAGGGTATATTTCAACGACAGAATGGTTCGATCCTCAGTCGTGGATGCCGATCCGACCCAGAAGCCACGTCGGCAGTCCTGGCGTTATTGCGATCCACCCGACCTTCCAGATTACCCGGAGACCGCGAGCGATTCAGCGAAAAAGATCGAAAGAGACGGTTGTCCCGAGACGATAACCCACCCATCCACCAGGCGAGCATGTTGAAGGTGATGAGATCCTTCCGCCACATTCTTCAGATTTTGAATTTTTCCTTGACGTTAGATTGTGCCGCTCTTTATCATCATGAATTAGTGGGGAGGTGGACTCGCAATCTTCTCCCTTCTAACATTCTCTGGCCGGTTGCTCTCTCATTTGAAGTACTGTCAGAGACTGGCTTTATGTCGTTTTTTCGAGTCGCGAGCATGAGACGCTCGATGAACGAATTCTGATATGTGAATAGATGGATGGGTTCCATTTATCAACATCTTCTCGTTCGTTCATGTATATCATCTTCCTGTTGATTTGAGGAGACACCCTTGACTCGTACATCCTCATCACGATCGGGGTTCACGTTGATCGAGTTGCTGGTGGTGATCGCGATCATCGCCATCCTCATCGGCCTGCTCT
>CAYYJM010000287.1:6966-7396 GCA_964471755.1 uncultured Alcaligenaceae bacterium | reverse complement strand
CTCCTTCATCTTGATCAACTGCGCCGCGTTGATCTGATCCTCGCCCGTCTGCTGGATCGCGAACCGCTTCTTCTGGCCGGAATGCGGGTCCTGGATCTGCACGGTCAGAATGCCGTCATCGCCGTACTCGAAGCTCACTTCCAAAGCCGCGTCACGCTGCGGACGCGGTGGCTTGAATTCCCAGGGGATCTCCGCCATCTTGACGTTCTCGGGACTCTCCGGATTGTCGTAGACGTCCCCTTCGTACACGCAGATCACCACCCGCTCGGCCGGGTCGGCCACCGGATAGTACGTCTTGTTGAAATTGCAGGGGATGTCCGCTCCCCGCTTGATGATCGGATCGAGGTAGACCCGATTGGTCCGCGAATCGATCGGATTGGTGCAGAGCGAATGCTCCAGCTTGACCGAGTAGGCGTAGTTGTCCAGCCCC
>CAYYJM010000287.1:0-6912 GCA_964471755.1 uncultured Alcaligenaceae bacterium | reverse complement strand
GGAGAATGGCCGAGACGATCGCCGCTCCCTGGGCGACACAGGTCATCGGATCAACCCGCTCGAACGACTCCGGCTCCTTGCCGGCCAGCTTCTCCGAGACGAACCGGCGAATCAGCGGAATCTTGCTGGTGCCGCCCACGAGCAGAATCCGGTCGATGTCCTTGGGCCGAAGACCACGCAGCTTCAGGGCCTCGTCGATGGCCGTGCCGCTCTTGACGACCAGCGGCATGATCACCCGCTCGAACTCGGCGCGGGTGCTCGACGACATGCGGCGCTCGGCGCGGGTGCCCTCTTCCTCCAGCGACAGATGCCGCTCCGGGACCAGTTCCGCCTTGCGAGCCACGGCCGTCGATTCACTCGACAGGTCGATCTTGGCCCGCTCGCAGGCCAGCATGAACTGCTGCCGATAGGGCGAGTTGAGGATGTCGAAGCCGGTCTTCTGCTGGAAGCGGTCGGCGATGATCTTGGCCAGGGCGGCATCGACATCGTCACCACCGAGCTTGCCGATGCCCTTCGACGAAATCTCCTCGAAGATACCGTGGTGGATGCGCAGGATCGTCACGTCGAGGGTGCCGCCGCCGAAGTCGTAGACGAGGACCGTCTGATCCTCCTGGGAGTTCAGGCCGTAGCAGATGGCCGCCGCCGTCGGCTCGTTGATCAGCGTCAGCACCTGCATGCCGGCCGCTCCGGCACAGAGCTTCGTGGCGTGACGGGCCAGGCCCTTGCTGTTGGCCGGGATCGTCACCACCGCCTTCATGAAGGAATCGCCCAGAACCTGCTCGGCGTCCTTCTTGAGCAACGAAAAGAGCATGACGGCGATCTGCTCGGTACGCAGGTTCTGGCCCACCAACGGCACCCGCTCGGGGGTGCCGAGAATGCGCTTGATCGAACGGATGGAGCGCTGCTCGTCGAAGTTCTCCTTGGCCTCCTGACCGAAGGCCAGGCTGCCGTCCCGGCGCAAGGTGACGATCGAGGGCGTGTATTTCTGGCCCTCGTGATTGGGAATGACCTCGGCCTGGCCAAACTGGAAGTTCGCCACCACCGAGTTACTGGTGCCGAAGTCGATACCGACGTACGCGGGCATGGGAAAATCCTCGCAGCAAGAGCCGGCCAGGTTCCCTCCCGGAAAGCCAGGAGCGGCCGGCCTGCGCTATTTTAGGGAGCCGGTGTCATTCGGAGACCACGACCTTGGGGCGACGCAGGACGAACTCGGGCTGCTGACTGGCGTAGCCACGCTCACGCTGCTCGGCGATGAGCAATGGCCCCATGCCTTCAACACGCTTGCCGCCAACCCGCTCGTGCAAGCGCGGATCGTAAGGCGCGCCGATCACGGCATCATAGGGGTGGATGCCGTGCCGCAACAGGGCGGCCTGCACCTTGCGCTGCTCCACCTCGATGGCCTCCATCCACCGTTTGAGGGCTTCGCGATCGTCGAGACTGGGTCGGTTCTGGGTGATCTGGTGCAGATCCTGGCCCACCTCGAGCAGTTCGTTCAGCAGGGCCAGGGCGATTCGTTTCTCGCCGTTCAGCTCCTGGCGAAGTGCCTGGTACGCCTTCTGCGTGGCGTTGGCGAAGTTGTCGAAGCCGCCTTGCAGGGCGTCGCGTGTCTTGGCCAGGGTCTGTTCGAACATCTTGTGCTGGCGATCGTTCTTCTCGCGCAACTCGATCACCGCGGCGCACAGCTGGAACAGGGTGGACGCACCCAGCGTGTCCACCAGGGATTCCGGCTCCTCCCGCGTCTCGCCGGCTCCGTTGCTGGTCGATGCCGGGGTCGGCACCGACGTCGCGGGCGGCGTGGCGGGAGTCGTGGGGGGCGTGCGTTCGTTTTCGCTCATGCGGAACGATCCTGCGGGGGAATGTCCAGGTTCCAGGGGTCGAGGTCGGCCCGGGCCAGTTGCGTGACCAGGTGCGTGATGGCCGGCACGTCTTCCGGCAACTCCGGCACCACCAGAGCCGATCGGACGCTCTCGATCGTCGGCACCTCGGCTGGTGGTTCATAATCGGCCAGCGGCTTCTCGCAATCAAGAGGCTCCCACAAAAGAGCCCCGCGACTGCCGGCGGTGTAACGCTGGACCAGCGACCGCATCAGCGAATCGCAGGCGTCCAGGTTCAGGCTGGCAACGTCGGCCCGGACGCGCCGCTCGCGGTCGTTGAGCGCGTCCTTGGCCCAGTTGATGTCCTCCAGCGGCACCTTCAACAGGTTACGTCGGGCCCACTTGAGACGCTCCGCCCAGTTCTCCTCGATCTGGGCTGTGGTCGCCTCCTTGGGCACGCCCAGCAGGAGAAACGGCCCGATCTGCTCGCGGGGGAGCGAGGCCAGTTCCAGCACGACCGGTTGACCATCACGCGCCATCGACTGTTCCTCGCTCAAGCGCCCATCGAGCGGCAGGCTTCCATCTTCTTATCGATGTGGTCGGCGAGGTCGCGAATAATCCGCTTGTGATCCTCGTTCTCGACCAGGGGCAAGCACTTGCCCGTGATTCGTCGCAGCTTCTGGAACTCTTTCAGCAGATCGCGCATGACCTCGCGAACGGCCGTCCAGTTGATCTGGTACTGCGGCAGGTCCCGCACCTGGTTGATGACCTTGGCCATCTGGTCGGTCAACTGATCGCACAGGTTGCCCATCAGCGGGATGATGTCGCCGACCATGTTCACCGCCCGGTCACGCACCCGAGGATCGTCCGGATAGCGGCGAACGATACCGTCGATCTCGCCGAGCAACTTCTCGATGTCACCCAGGCTTTTGACCTCGATCAGGTCCAGCTCGTAAAGCTCCAGCTGCGGATCGTTCGGACGCAGATCGTGCAGACGATCGAGCGCCCGGCGAGCCTCGCGATTGTTCTTCGCGTTGCGGCTGAAGAAGAACAGCTTCTCCAGCGCGTCGGGGTCCTCCTTGATCCGCGTCGCTCGTTGCAGGAAGCCGGCCGCGTCGGTCCAGCGTTCCTTGTCGGCACAGCGGACGCCGAGCCGGACCAGCGTCTCGAACTCCAGGTTGGAATGGTATTTCGGCACCTCGGGCGGAGCCGGCATCTTGGTATCGATCAGGTCCAGGAAACGGTCCCAGTAATCATCGGCCTGGTCATGCTCGCCCTGTAGCTCGAGGTTGAGGGCCTGATTCTGGCGGATGCGTGGATCGTTCGGCGTCAGCTTGGCCGCCGCCGAGAAGTACCCTTCCGCCTCGTCGTGACACTGCGTCAGGGCACAGCAGACGCCCAGGGAGTTGAGCAGGGCGATCAGATGGCCGCGCGAGACGTTCCGCTCCTTGGCCAGAGGCCGCAGCAGCATCTCGGCCTCGGTCCAGGCACCATGATCGATCAGATCGCGGGCCTTGACCAGCGCCACCTCGATGTAGGCTTCGCGAATCGGCCCCGAGTTGGGTCGAGCCTCGGCCAGGATCTGTAGCAGCCGCAGCGTCGTGTCCAGCTGGCCCAGCGTGCGGAAGACCTTCAGGACGTTCTGCTCGTCCTGGGCATTCATGCCGTTGAGCGAGCCGTCCGGAGGTCCGCCACGGGAACAGGCTCGCAGGACGGCTCCAAGCACCTGGAGGTGCCGCTTGTCCTCCGGCTTCGCTTGCGGATACTTATCGACCAGGCCAATGACCGACGGGATGAGCTTGAAGCAGTCCTCGACCTTGCCGAGCGAAAGCTGCGTCAGCAGGAGGTTGTAGGCGATCTCGTAGCTCGACGGGTCCATCTGCCAGGCCCGGAGGAGTTCTCCCTCGGCCTGGGCGAAATTGCGTTCCCGGAGCGACAGCAGAGCCATCTGTAACTGCACGTTCGCGTCGGGCTTCTGAATCTTGCGCAGAGCGGTGCGGGCCTCGTTCACCTTGTTCTGACGCTTGTAGGCCAGGGCCAGCAGGTAGAGCAGATTCGGATCCTGCGAGCCGGCCGCGGTCGCTCGTTCGAGAATCTCGGCGGCCTGCCGAAAGCGGAGGGGCACCTCCTCTTCGACGACCTCCACCAGATCGACGACCTCGTTCGCCATCGCGATTCTCCCCACGCTCCCGACTCGTCGAAGATCCGTCGCCAACGCTTCCGACTCCTGGCAGAACTCCGGCTCAACCTTCGTACAGCAACTTCTGCGCCGCCTTGATCTGGGCCAGGTTGATCAGCCCACCGAGACTCCGTTCCCGCAGACCGAGCTTGCCCGCCTCGCGAAAGCGCTCGGCGGCACTCTCGAACTGGCCCGTCTGCAACGCCGTCAGGCCAGCCAGGAAGACCATCCGCCGCAGCGGTTCGTCCAGACTCCAGCCGGCCCGAGACTTCGCGTCGAGGGCGTTCCACCACTTGATCGTATCCTCGTAGGCTCCACGATCGTAACTCAGCTTGCCGAGCAGAGCCCGCGCCAGCGGAGCGGCGACGGCCCGGTCATTGTTTGCCACGCGGGTGAAGACCTGAATCGCGTCGGGCAGCTTGCCGACGTGCATCAGGGCCAGACCCAGGACGAAGTACGCCTCCATCTGCAGGCTCGGCTCCTTGAGCGCTCGCTGGCCGATCTCGACGCACGGCCCGTACTGCTTCGCCACCAGGCAGCAGACGGCTCCGAGCAGATGGAAACGCGGCTCGGTCACGTCCGGACGATTCATCCGCGGAGCCAACTCCGTCAGGCCGGGCTGGTCGTCCAGGATGGCTCGCAGGGCGGCCAGCACCCACAGGGCCTGTGGATGCTGCGGATCGTCACGCAGGCACTCCTCCAGGAAGGCGATCGGCGCATCGAATCCGGGCTGGGGATCGTCTGCGGCCTTTTCGCCCATCACTTCTCGCAGCGTCAGCCGGGCCCCCAGGAAGGCGACGGCCGCCCGCGTCGGCCCCTCGGTCAGACCAAGAGCCCGGCTCAGGGCCTCGTCGCGGCGGAAACGGTTGCCGCGCTGCTCCTCGATGACCGCCTGACGGACCAGCGGCCAGTGATTGCCCGGCTCCTGCACCTGCCAGCGGTTCAGCAGCTGGACCGTCCGGTCGAGGTCGCCCTTGCGGTACGACAGACAGGCCAGCCGATCGAGCCCCTTCGTGCTGCGTGGAGCCAGCCGGAGAAGCACCTCGGCCACGCGGATCGCCGTCTCGACCTTGCCGCCGGCCTCCTCGGCCTGAGACCGCTTGAGAAGAAAGGTCTCGCCCCGCGCCGGGTAGTCGTGGCCCAGCAGTTCCGGGAAGCTGCCCGGTTGATGGAGGGCCGCCCGTTGCAGGTAGGCGAACTCGACATCGTCGAAGTTCCACTTCTGCCGCTCGAAGAAACCGCGAGCCGGGGCGACCTCCTGGAACGTGCGTTCAAAGAGGGCGAGATCCCCCTCGCGTGTCATCTCGTGGGCGACCGCGGCGCGACAGTAGAGCCAGGCATGGATGGGCGAGATGGCCTCGCGATCGGTGCGTGCCAGCGCGACGTAGCCCTCGGCGGCCATCGGGTCGTGGGCCTGGACCGAGGCCAGCACGCTGCACAACTGCTGCTGATCCTCCCGACTCACCGGCAGATGCAGCCCCCGCGCCTCGGCGAAGACGCGGTTGTAGATGTCGGCCCACTCGGCACTGCCGAGATTCTTGCCTGAGTAGCGGGTCAGGAGCTTGATCGCCCAGGTGATGTTCTTCGGTCGATCGTCCGGGTTGGTCGGCTTGCCCATCGCGCCGCACAGGGCCAGGTAACCGGCCGTGAAGCTGTCCTTGCTGTCGTCCATCTCCAGGGCGGCGCGCAGGTGCTTGTAAGCCTGGTCGTATCGTCCCAGCCGGGCCAGGGACATGCCCAGACCGCGCAGCAGACCCACCGACGGGGCGACGTTCTCCAGCAGACGGGCGTAGATGTCCGCCGACTCCTGGAACTGTTCGAGCTTGTAGTGCGCCTGGGCCTGGGCCAGCAGACCCGCCCGGATGATGACGTTGAGATCGCGGCCGAGGATCGGGCAGGTGAACGGCCCACGCTCGGCCGCCCTGCGGACCCAGGAACGCGACTCGGGAAAGGCCTCGACCCAGGCCCGTTCCGGCGTCTTGAGCCACATCGCCAGGCCGCGCGGCCCGGTCGCTCGTTGCAGCGCCTTCAGGGCGATCAGCGGATCGCCGCCCGCGGCGACGGCACTGAGGCCGAGCTGGAAGGTGACGAACGGACAGGTGCCATCGATCCGGCTCGCCTCGCCGAGAAACTTCAGAGCCTCCTGCGGATGGCCCAGTTGATGGTGCAGCATGCCCAGATACAGGGGCGGATCGAGGACCTGCTTGCCGGCCTGCTCGTACGCCGTGGTCAGGGCCCGCAAGGCCTCGTCGGTCTTGTTCTGACGGAGAAAGCTCAGGCCGAGCCAGAACGACGCCTCGGGACAGACTGAATGCAGCAGGAAGAGGCGGGTGAGCAACTGCGTCACCATGTCCACTTCGACCGCCGACTCGGCGATGCAGAAGAGACGCCGAACCTCGACGAGCATCGTATTGATGACGCGAGCGCGTGCCTCGTCCTCGGGGACGCCCAGGAACGGAGCGGCCTTCAGGGCCAGTTCGAGGGCTTCCTCGTAGCGTTTCTCCTTGAGAGCCTGCTCGGCGGCGAGATCGTGGCAATCGCCCAGAGCGCGATCGACGCGCTGCTGCCAGGGCGGCGTGAGCGGCTCCTCGGCCAACGGCCTGAGCAGGGCCAGGCCGGCCTGCCAGTCGCCGTCCTTGAGCCGACGCTCGACCTGTGCCAGCAGTCGGTTCCGCCGTGGGCCGGTGCCGAAGACGAAGTAGAGGACCAGCGGTACGACGACGACCGCGACGATGACGAGAATGATGAGCAGGGCCTGCATTGGCAATGCGTTCTCGCTCGTTCCGAGTGCCGCGAGCCGAGCGGCGTCTCCTCTGGCCACCGACTTGTCAGTGGCCCCGTGCAAAGAGTCCGGCTCGGCTCGCCGGACCCAATCAAACTACCCGACCTGCGCGCAACCTGCAAGCAATCCGGCACCCT
>CAYYJM010000286.1:0-7399 GCA_964471755.1 uncultured Alcaligenaceae bacterium | reverse complement strand
CGCGCGGGCGTCCGCCGCGCCGGCTATGTCGCGGACGGTCACGCCGCGGTCTTCATGGCGGCGATGACGCTGATCGTCGTCGCGCTGCGCTTCGAGATCGCGGCGTTTTTCCTCGGCGGCAAGCTTGGCGAGGCGCACGCCACCGCCGAGCTGGTCGCGGTGCTTCTGATCGTCGGCTCGACCTTCTTCATCAGCGCCTGGATACCATCGATCGAGGCGTTGAAGTTGACCACCGCCGCGTCCACCTTGCGACCGATGCCCGGCCCCATGTTGGCCGTGTCGCGAATGCTTCGGATCGTCTCGTTGATGTTGCGTTGATTTTCTTCGCTCAGGATGTTTCTCACACGCTCGGCGGTACGGCTCAAATCCTCGATGAGGGTGATGGCGCGATCGATGCCCGTGTTGATTTTCTCACGGTTCTCGGCGATCAGATTGCCGATCTGCTCGACGACCTTGGTTACCCGGCGGGCCGTGGTGCCGAAGTCCTCGATCACCAGCTTGACGTCGGGAACGGCTTCTCGCACGCTCTTGAGCAGCTCCCGGCCCTCCTCGATGGTCCGACGGGCCCCCGGAACTGAATCATTGAGCGACTTCACGAATTCTCGGATCTGGACGTTGGTTTTGTCGATCTCCGGCAGAGCCGCCTGAACGTTCCTGAGGAACTCGGTCACCTCATTCGCGGTCTTGCGGGCATCGGGAATCGCATCGTTGACGCCCTTCATCAAGGCCCGGGCGTCTGGGATGGCCGCTTCGATGCTCTTGACCAGTTTCTGCGCGTCGGGAACCACCTCGTTGATGGACTTGAGGAGCGTCTGCACCTGGCGGTTGGTTTCACGGAATTCGGGAACCGCATCACGAACCTCCTGCGTGATGCGAGCAACATCCTTGCCGATCACCTTGACGTCGGGCACCGCTTCTCGAATGCTTTTGGAAAGCTCGCGAACCTCGTCGAGGGTCCGGCGAACGTCGGGGAGCGTCTCGCGAACCGTCTTGCCAAGGTCGCCGACTTCCCTCAAGGCGTTGTCGATCAACGGTGCCGACTTCTCCAGGCGGAGAATGGACTTGCGAATGTCGGCCATCGTCTCCTGCGTGGTGGGGACGACCTCGCTGGCCCGGTTGAGCAGGGCATTGACATTGACGCCGCGAAGGCCCTCCATCTGGGCTCCGGGTTCCAGTTGCGTCCAGTCGGGCTGGGGTTGGCCTTCCTCCGGCTCGGCAGGGACGAAATCAATGGTCGAGTCGCCCGCTATCAACCCGGTGAAAAGTGTTGGTTTATCACTGCGACGCGGCCGGTACGTTGGTTTCAAGGCCAACTGGACGGCGACGGTGCCGTCCTCGTCCAGGCGAACGCCCGCAACCTCGCCGACTCGCACGCCGGAGCGCCGAACGGGCGTCCCGACCGCGACTCCAGGAGCATCGACGAAGACGACCGTGTACATTTCGCGTGTTTGAAAGAGCAACGGCAGACTGCCGAAGATCAAAATCAACACGGCCAGCAAGAGAAAGGCTCCGATCACCAGGCAGCCAATCCACCAGCTTTTGCGTCGTTCCTCGGTCACGGGTGTACTCCTTGAAGCAGAGCCGGGTGCTCAATCCTGATTCGCTATCTCGACCAGTTCGCGCAGACGGCCGCGAGCTTCGCCGCGGATGAACTGCTGAACGCGTGGATCGTCGCAGGCCATCAGCGCGTCGGGCCCGCCATCGAAGATCACCTGCGGCTCATCCGGCTGGAGCCGGGCGAGCGGATAGAACATGATGATTCGATCGGCCACCTTGGTGACCGTTTTCATGTCGTGCGTGACGACAACACTGGTGACACCCGGCCGTCGCAGGCGGGTCTGCTGGATCAGTTCGTTGATCACGTCGGTCATGATCGGATCGAGTCCGGTGGTTGGTTCGTCGTAGAGCATGACCTCGGGATCGAGGGCCAGGGCGCGGGCCAGGCCGACTCGCTTGCGCATGCCGCCGGACAACTCGGCCGGCTTCTTGTGCAGCACGATCTTCGGGTTGAGCCCGACCTCCAGCAGACGCTGACGCACGATTTCCTGAATCTCCTGCTCCGGCCGCCGACGCTGGGTGTGCAGACCAAAGGCGACGTTCTCCTGGACCGTCAGACTGTCGAACATGGCCGCGTTCTGGAACAGAAACCCGAACCGCAACCGCTGCTGGACGAGATCCTTTTCGCCGAGTTTGATCAGCTCCCGACCATCGAAGGTCACTCGACCTACCGTCGGCGCGAGCAGACCAATGATCAGCTTCAGCAGGACCGTCTTGCCGCAGCCGCTCTCGCCGATGACGACGACCGTCTGCCCCTTCTGGATGGTCAGATCGATCCCACGCAGGACGTGCTGGCTGCCGAATGTCACCGACACCTGCTCGACGGCGATCTGCGCCGGATCAGGGGCCGCAACGGGTTCGCCGGGGGTGGTCATGGTCGTCACCTCAGATGCCGGTGGGTCGTGTTCAGCATGATGCCGGCCAGGAAATCGAGCAGCAGGATCAGCACGAACGAAATCACGAACGACTGCGTCGCCGCCCGGCCGACGCCCTCGGCTCCCGAACTGACGGAACTGTTCATGCCCTTGTGGCAGGCGACCAGGGCGATGGACGCGCCGAAGAGCGTCGGCTTGACCAGACCCGCGATCAGATCCCACAGACCGATGGTGCCCCGTGCGTTGGTCCAGTAGTGGTGGGCGTCAATGCCGTACAGTCCCGTCGAGACCAGGGCACCGCCGATCACCCCCATGAAATTGGCCAGGATGGTGAGCAGCGGAATGAGCAGAACGCAGGCCAGGAAGCGCGGCACCGCCAGGTAATGGACAGGATTGACGCCCAAACACGCCAGAGCATCGATCTGTTCGGTGACGCGCATCGTGGCCAGTTCGGCGGCCATGGCTCCGCCGACGCGGCCCGCGAGCATGGTCGCGGCCAGGACCGGACCCAGTTCACGGACCACCGATATGTTGATGATCGACCCCAGGTGCGTCTCCAGGCCGAGGGAGGCGAACTGCAAATACGCCTGCACGGCCAGCACCATGCCGATGAACAGGCCGGTTACGATGATAACTGGCACACTCTGAACGCCGATCTCGTAGAAGACCGGCACGAGCGTCCCCGGTTTGGGCCAGCGCGGCACCCAGAGGAGGACCCGACCGGTAAACCGGGCCAACTCGCCCACCTCAACGAGGATGGCCTCGGGCAGGGCTCCCCACTGCGACGGCGGAAACGACCGGGTGCTGACACTGGCCACGGGTGGGACTCCTTCCAGGAACGAGAACGACAACAATGTGTCCCTGGCTTTTCTCATCGGAATCCTTCCCGCCGGCCGATGGATAGAAAACAGGCCGAGCGATCGCCATTCGCGGTACAGATTACCTGATCGAGCGATTTTTCCAGCAAAGCCACCTACGCCCGACTGTCAGTCTCCTAGAATAGAGCAGGAGAACGACCGGTGACAACGGATCAACACAGGGGCACGAGTCATCCGCGTGCCCGTTTCGTCCCGATCCGAACCTCATCGGCCCGAGGGCTCTCCTGATGGTAGGGACCGTGCCGGGCATGCGACCGGCTCTCCCTGCTCATTCGCTACCTCGCATCGCAGGAGTGCTCGTCATGAAGCGTCCGTCGCGCAAGTCCGCCGATTCTGAACCGGCCGAAGCCCGGCTGTGGACCCAGTCTCAGGCTCGCTCGGCCGCTCCGTACCTCGCTTCGATTCTTCGTTCGCTGCGTGAGCATACTCTGGAAGTCCGTTCGATCGAGGGCCGACTCCGCCAGTTGGAGAATCGCCCCGGCCGGCCCAACCGCACGGTCCTGATCGCCATCGACGACGGCAAACGGGAACTGGAGACTCAGCGTCGCCAGCTCGCCCAGGCGGCCCATGAACTGGAAGGCGTCGGGGCCATCCCGCTCGACCCGATCCAGGGCCTGGCCCTACTTCCCTTCAACCACGATAACCGACTGGCCTGGTACATCTTCGATCTGTTCGATCCGACCCCGATGCGCTGGTGGCGTTATCAGGACGACCCGGAGGCCCTACGTCGGCCGCTGACCAGCGAGCAGAGCGGCCTGATCGAGGTGTCGATCTGAACCTCCGGGGCGAGCGTGAGGCGTTAGCCGAGCCGGTCATGGGGCTGACGCCCCACGCTCGCCAGGGACCATCACGACACGGAAACCGGTGTAGTCATCCCGCGTGTCCAGATCCTCACCGAAACGGTGGGCCGACCGGCAGCAGATCTCAACGGCGTGCCAGCAACCGCCGCGAATCGCGCGCGTTCCCTCGCGTTCGCCGTCCTCGGCCGGGCCGACTGGATCGACCTGGGGCGAGCGACCGTACCAGCTCATCGAGTACCAGTCGCTGGTCCACTCCCAGATGTTGCCGTGCATCTCGTGCAGACCGAACCCGTTGGGTGGGTAGGAGCCGATGGGCATCGGTCGGCCCGGCGAACGGCGTACGGCCTCGCCGCTGTTGTTAGGGGCACGATAGTTGAACAGGTCCGGAGACGGCGAATCGCCCCAGTAATAGGCCGTGGTCGTCCCGGCCCGGCAGGCGTGTTCCCACTCCGCCTCGGTCGGCAGCCGATACGCTCGGCCCGCTTTCCGCTCGGCCGGTAAATCGGACAGACGCCGACAGAATTCCAGGGCGCTGTCATAATCCACGTTCTCCACCGGCAGGGATGGGCTGTGGCTGGTGAAGCGCGACGGGTTGTCGTGCAGGACAGTCCGGAAGTCCTCCTGGGTGATGGCGAATCGTCCGAGCCAGTACGGCCGTGTCAGGCGGACGAGGTGCTGCGGATACTGGTCGTTGAGGGCACCGGGTTCCTGGGTCCGAGACCCCATGCGGAAGACGCCAGGCGGAATGCGGATGAACTCCAGGCCCAGACTGTTCATCACCCGGCCCGGTGGCTGACGTTGCTGCAAGTCGGCGATCGTCTGCGCAGTCAGGCGGTTACCGGCCAGGTCGAGGGCACGCAGGCTCGACGGTGCGGCGTCGAGCAGGGTGGCGGTGCCGGCCGGCAGCAGGTTCGCGTTCCGCAGCGCAAGCCGGCCCAGTCGAGCGAACAGATTCGACTCGATCAGGTGGACCAGATCCTGATGGTCCAGGTCGTTGCCAGACAGGTCCAGATCGATGAGCGATTCCATGTGTTCGCTGTTCAGCAGATACGTCAGGGCTCCAGGGGGAAGGCCGAGCTGCGCCAGCGACAGCGACGGCGCGAAGCCGATCCAGGGCCGAGGTGCCACCCGCGACAGGCTCTGGCAGCGCAGCAGACGCACCCGCTCGACCAGGGCGGTGGAACGTATCTCGGCGTACGCCTGGCCGAAACCAGGCCGGGCGAACTCCCGACTGGGCACCCAGATACGCGCCAGGCCACGCACGAATTCGACGCGCGTGCAGGCCCCCTGGATCGGGCCGAGCCAGCGATCCCGGTGAGCAGCGATCAGGGTCGTCTGACGTTGGAGCAGTCCCTCGCGTTCCTCGATTTCCGGCACCCAGTCGGCCAACCGACACTGGACACGCACCAATTCGGCACGCTCCGACTGATCATGGTCATCGAGCCAGTCGGCCAGGATCAGGTGCGGCGTCGAGTCGTGTGGCGATTCGGCACAGTGCTGAAGCAGGCCGATCAGGGTGGGGTCCATCAGGGCTTCTCTCATTCGTTCGTCTGCATCACGACGCGGAAGCCAGTGTAGCGATCGCGCGTGTCGGCTTCGTCGCTGCTGCGCTTGGCGGATCGGCAGTAGGAGCCGATCGCCTCCCAGCAACCGCCCCGACAGACACGCTCGACGCCGTGGGTCGGCCCGGGTGGGTTGGTCACGTCGCCGCGCAGGTACTCCACCACATTGTACCAGTCGGCGCACCACTCCCAAACGTTGCCGTGCATGTCGAAGAGCCCGAAGGCGTTGGGCGGATACGAGCCGACGACGGTGGTATGCCCCACCAGGATACGCTCCGACTCGTTGATCGAGAAGCGCTGCTGACAGTTCATGAGGTGGATCGAGTGCGTTGGCCCGGTGTGGTAGGCGGCGAACGTGCCCGCCCGGCAGGCGTGTTCCCATTCCGCCTCCGTCGGCAGACGGTACGAGCGTCCGGCCGTCCGCTCTGCCGACACCTGCGACAGTTGCCGGCAGAACTCCATCGCCTCGTCCCAGCTGACCTGCTCGACCGGGTGGAACTCGCCCGAGAAGCGGGCCGGCGAGTAGCCCATCACGTCGTGGTAGTGCATCTGCGTGACAGCGAACCGTCCCAGCCAGAACGGCCGGGTCAGGGTCACGACGTGTCGCGGCCGCTCGTCGTCCATCGTCCCCGGTTCGTCGTCGGCTGCTCCCATGAGAAAAGAGCCGGCCGGGACGCGGACGAACTCCATGCCCAATGCGTTCATCAACCGACCAGGCGGTTGCCGCTCGCTTAACCGGGGCGACTGGGAAAGGCGGACGAAGTTGCCAGCCAGATCGAGATGTAATCGGGGCGACGCCGCATCGAGCAGAGCCCCGACCGTAATCCCTGTCAGCCGGTTGTTGCGCAGGTCGAGTCGCGCGAGCCGGCCGAACAGCGACGACGCGAGCAGTGCCTCGACGCCGTCGTCGTAAATCTGCGTGCCGGACAGATCGAGATCGACGAGATGGCTGAGATGCTCGCTGGCCAGGAGTTGTTCCAGAGCCTCGGCGTTCAGCGCTGATGCCAGCGACAGGGCAGGAGCGTGGCCGAGCCACGGCCTCGCGGCGATTCGCTTGAAACTCTGACAGCCCAGCAGGCGAACCTGCTCGACCAGGGCGATCGAACGCTGGTCCGTGAACGCCTGGCCAAACGTCCGGGTGGCGAAGGTTCGCCCGCTCACCCAGACTCGGGCCAGGCCACGCACGAACTCGACGCGCTCGCAGCCGCGCACCAGGGGGCCGAGCCAGCGCTCCTGATGAGCCGCGATGAGTTCATCCTGCCGCTGGATCAGGGCGTGACGTTCCTGCCAGTCGGGCACCCAGTCGGCGAGCTGACACTGGACACGCACCAGTTCGGCACGTTCGCTCTGGTCGTGATCGTCGAGCCAGTCGGCCAGGATCAGGTGCGGCGTCGAATCGAGCGATTCGGCGCAGTGGAAGAGCAGGCCGGTCAGGGTGGCGTCCATCACGGGCTCTCCTGTCACGGGGCTGACACTCCACGCTCACCCGGTTCCAGGACGACGCGGAAGCCGGTGAAGGAATCCTGTGTGTCAGAGTCCTCACCGTAGCGGTGGGCGGCCCGACAGTACGCGCCGACGGCCTCCCAGCAGCCGCCACGGATGACGCGCCGTTCGCCCTCGCTCGGTCCGGGCGGATCGACGCTGCCAAGTCCCCCGTAGCTGCCACCATACCAGTCCTGACACCACTCCCAGACGTTGCCGTGCATGTCGTACAGGCCGAAGGCGTT
>CAYYJM010000285.1:0-7512 GCA_964471755.1 uncultured Alcaligenaceae bacterium | reverse complement strand
CAGCCCAGCGGCGAGGTCATCCCGAGCGGCCTTCCGCCGGGTCGGGAACGTCGCCAGGTCTTCGAGAAGTTTGCTGTTGCGGACGGCCGTCTCGTCTCGTGTCGCGGCGAAGACGGCACGGAATCCATCGCGGAAGGGAGCCCAGCCATGCTTCTCACACAGCTTCAGGAGTCGCTCGTCTGCCACGACGGCGCGATCCGTGGCCAGGACGTGCGTCAGGTAGGCCGCCACCAGGTCGGGGTCGTCCAGTCGCACCAGCGGCGCGAGCAGATCGAGGATCTCGTCCCGGCGTTTCCAGTCTCGTGCGCGATCGCGCTGGCCCCAGGCGGCGAGAAGGCCCGCAGCGAAGGCTCGGCAGTCGGCCCGCAGACGTTCGCGTTCACTGCCGGCGGTCTGGTCGGCCTCGTCCAGCAGTGGCAGGAGGCCGCGCAGGGCGTCGGCCGGCCCACACGACGCCAGCACGCCATAGTGATGTCGCCTCGGCCAGACGACCAGGACGGCGCGGTGATACCAGCGCTCCAGTGGGCTGCCCTCGTTGCCGGTGAAGCCCGTGTACACCTCCTCAGGCGTGAAGGCCGTCACCGCCTCGGGCGGCACGATCTCCTCCGGCTTGAACGGCATCGCTCCCAGGGCCGGTTGTCCGCCGTGCGGATCACGCCAGTGGTCGGCCGTCAGGCTGGTGTCGAACACCTCGA
The DNA here is from genome assembly GCA_964471755.1 of uncultured Alcaligenaceae bacterium. Lineage (GTDB taxonomy): Bacteria > Planctomycetota > Planctomycetia > Gemmatales > Gemmataceae > CAYYJM01. The sequence continues at coordinate 6,817 of CAYYJM010000285.1, read as the reverse complement.
CCATCTGATGCTGGCCCAGCGCCCGCCCCTGAGCATCGCGGCGAATCTTGCCTGACTCGCCTGAGGCCGGGCTATCCTCGTTCTCCTCGACCTTGAAGCGGGTATAGCGGGAGCGACGCGAACCCCAACGGTCCTCGTCTTCTTCTCCCTCACCGGATTCCCAGAGGGTGACAAGGGCCAGGTGGACGACACAATCGGCCTGCCGGGCAGCTGCGGCGAGGATCAGGGCCCGGGTTCGATCGACCCCCTTCAGCGCGTCCCAGGTGAGGCCCTTCTGTGAGTACTGATGCTCCAGGGCCAGGGCGAGCTTGGTCGGTTCCTGCTGTGGCGTCCAGGTCTGAAGCACGCGCGTGACGGCCTCGATGTCCGCGCTGTGCGACGGGGCCAGGAGGGCCTTCTTGCGCTTCGTCAGCGTCAGGTTGTAGACCAGGCAGAGGCGATGCCCCTCGGTCAATGGGCGGACCTCGTGTTCGCAGTCGGCGTAGAAGGCCCCGTAGTGGAGTGTGTTGTCCAGGTTCGGCTGCCCGGCCCCGAAGTCGAGGATCTTCTCCTGCCCTTCATGCCGGACGACGAGTTCGCCGCCCGCGAAACTACAGGGCAGCACGATCACCAGGGTGGCGACCATGCGATCGAGCCGCTCGCCGTCGCGGTGCGGCAGGAAGAAGCTGCCCGGTTCGTAGAGCAGCAGGTTGTACAGGTGGGCCTCGACCTTCTCCTTCTCCAGGCCGAGGTCCGCCTGGACCTTCGTGACGATACCGGCAAGCGTCTTCGGCCAGCGCGGATCGGCCAGGCGGAAGCGGTCGGGGTCAAAGACCCAGAAAAGACGGACGCTGGTGTCGACGAGCGTCTTCTCGCCCTGGCCGTAAGGGGCCTGGCGACAGAGTTTGCGAACCGCCTCGGCCTGCACGGCATTGAACGGGAAGCCGACCGGACCGAAGCCGTCGATCTCCAGACCGGGTACGGCGTCGGAGACGCTGCCGGCAGCCTGGAAGGAGCCGGTTCGTTCGATGGCCTGAAGGGCCTTGAGCAGTTTGGTGGCGACGGTCATGATTTCCTCAGTGAACTCACTTCGTGAAGTCAGCTCCACGGATCATGCGGAACGCTGGACTCTTGACGACCGCCAGGACGGCGACTGACAGTCGGCCGTCATTCGCGTTCAGAGCCGCGACCATCTCGTCGAGCAGGGTCTGGTCCGACAGCGTCGTCGCCCGGCCCAGAGCGTAGCCGAGCAGCCGCTGGCAGAACAGACGCACGACCACGTCCTTCTTCTTCGTCAGCAGGTACGTCCGCAGACCATCGACGCCGGCGAAGTCGGTGCCGTCCCGGAGATGGGCCGTCGCGTCGATGGCGAGGCCGCTCTGGTCCCGATCCCGTAGCCGACCGATCGCGTCGTAGCGCTCCAGGGCGAAGCCGTACGGGTCGATCCGGACGTGACAGGTGGCACAGCTGGGATTCCGGGTGTGCCGCTCGACGATCTGGCGTGTCGTCAGACCATCGACGTTCTCGCTTTCCGGTAATTGCGGCACGTTCGCCGGCGGACGCGGCAACTTCTCGCCCAGGAGCGTCTCGACGACCCAGGTGCCGCGAAGGATCGGACTGGTCCGCGATGCTCCCGCCTGCTTCGCCTGGACGCTCCCCAGAGTGAGGATGCCACCTCGGCCATACTTGCGGACGCCCGTCACCCGCCGCCATTCCGGGCCGCGCACGTTCGGGATGCCATAGTGCTTCGCCAGCGTCTCGTTCAGGAAGGTATGATCGGCATCGAGAAGGTCCGTCACGGCCCGATCGGCCTGGAACAGATCCTGGAAGAAGCGGATGGCCTCCTCGTAGAGAGCCGCTCGCAGGGTCGCGTCGAAGGTCGGGAAAACCTTCTCGTTCTTCTCGTTGAAGGCGTCGAAGCCGCGCACGTGAATCCACTGCGTGCCGAACTCGATGGCCAGGGAGCGGAGGCGATCGTCCTTCAGCATCCGCCGGGCCTGGGCGACGAGAACCTCCGTATCGCGGAGGCGGCCCTCGGCCGCGAGGCGGCGCAACTCGTCGTCCGGCGGCGACGACCAGAGGAAGTAGCTCAGACGCACGGCGAGTTCCCAGTCGTTGACCGGGGCCGGAGACTTGCCTGCGGGCGCGGCCTCGATGCGGAACAGGAACGCCGGTGCCACGAGCACGCGGGCCAGCACACCGCGGAACGCCTCGTCGTGTGAGACACCCTTGTCGCGGAGCGTGCTGTACAGTTCGCGCAGGTCGGCCCGTTCCTTCTCCTGCAGCGGCCGGCGATAGGCCTTCGCAGCGAACTCCAGCAGGGCTTCGAGCTGCTTCGGGATTGCCGCCTGTTCCTCCGCCAGGAACGCATCGGCCTGCTTCTTGAACAGCGGCTTGCGATCGATGAAGAACTGCTGGAACGCCTTCGTCGTGTCCTGCGTCGTGAAGCCCATGAACTGCGGCAGGTAGGCGAACTCGGCGGCCGGCTGGCGACTGATGAAACGCTGCTCGGCCCACAAATGGTCGAGGGGACGCAGGTCCTCCGGCGTGAGGAACAGACGGATCAGCGGCTCGTCCTCGCGATGGAACATCTTGATGGTCAGCAGTTCGTCCGTCGGGACGACGTGCGGGAAGCAGACGTAGAGGGGGAAGACCCGGCGAAAGGCATCGTGGCCGGCGACGAGCGTCTTGTGCGCGGCACCATCGGCGGAGCCGAGCAGCGGGCCAGCCCAGCGAGTATCCGGGCCGGGCGGTGCATCGGCGGCATGAACGCGAACGAGACGGTCGGCCGTCCGGTCGAGCCGGGCATCGACGACGAACTGTCGGCCTGCGAACAGGGCGGCCGGCAGACGAATCGCCACCGGCTCATCGACGCGTGACACCAGGCCGTCACCGACGAATCGCTCACGGGGCAGGCCGTACGCGGTCGTCATTGGCCGGGGTCTGGTAAGCCGGGCCACGTCCACGCCGGCGAACAGCGGACTGTCCACGGCGACGAGGCGATCATGAAGCGGACGATCGGGACTCTTCGGATCGGCCGGACGAGGAGCGGACAGAATCGCCTCGACCTGTTTCGCGAGCTTCTCGGCCTCGGCGATCCGGGCCGGGTCGGCCGCAGCGAGTCGCCAGCGCCCCAGGATGGAGGCGACTGGGATGATCGGGACGGGCGCACCCTCCTTGCTGGCGGGGCCGCGAGCGAAGGCCCAGGTGTCGGCATGGCCGTGCCGGTCGGCGTGGGGATTGCCGGCATGAATGCTCGCCGAAACGTCGGCGGCCAGGTCCCAGACGCGGCTCGGCCTGTCGTTCTCGGTGACGACGAAGGCGACCTCGGTCATGTCGCAGAAGTGGTTGGCCGCCCGTGGCTCGACGGCCAGGACGAGGAGGTCGCCCTTCTCGACGGTCACGGTCATTGCCGGCGGCTTCGCTTCCTTGCCGAGATCGAGTTGCCCCTCGTCGAGCAGCGTGGCCCGGTCGCCCTGACGCTGTTCGAGCCACCAGGCGACGCCGTTGCCACAGGCCGGGTGAGCATGGCTGACACGGACGTTGATCCGCACCTTACCGGCGAGCGGGCTCTTCCAGGTGACCGCGACGAACTCCTGCGGCGTCGGGTGGATCGAGACGCCGTGAGCCGACACCCGACCGGGGATCTGCTCGGTCCTGTCGGAGGAATTCGCCAGGACGGCGGGCAGGTCGGTGCCCTTCCTGCGCCAGCCGGTGATGGCGGGCCGACGCGGATCGGGCCGGGTCTTCTCGTCGAGCGGAGCCAGGGCGACCGCCGGCCGGCTGGCCTGATCCGGCTTCGCTCGCGGCGCGACGGCCAGCAGCTTGACCCACTGCCGAAGGAAGGCGGTGTCCAGGTCCTGCTGACGGGCCAGTGTCTCGACGCTGGTCTTCGGATCATTGGCCAGCGTGACCGCCGCGGCGAGGTACTTCGCGCTGCCGACGAACGCGGACGGGTAGTCGGCCTCGAACGTCGGGCCGAAGGTGGCGTAATCGCGGAGCAGGAGCGCCGGCTTGCCCGGGCCCTCGAAGCGCGGCCGGTGCCAGACGATCGAGCCCGGCTTGCCCAGGTCCCGGGCGGCAAGGTGGATCGTCACCTCGGTCTGACCCGGTGTCAGCTTGACCGGAACCCGCAGCGGGACCGACGCGGCCGGTGGCGGATCAACCGGCACCTGACGGGTCAGGCTCTCGATGAAGCCGCCGCGAGCGTGCCAGTTCGCCTGGATGTAGTTGCCGATCTTGACCGTCTTCCACAGAGCGGTCTGCCAGGCCGTGACCTCGGCGACGAGGGCGGGCACATCCTTCTCGGTCGCGGTTCGCCAGCGGGCGCGGATCGTGTCGAGCGGCTCCGACGGCGTCCGGTCGATCAGGGTGCGATACAGGATGGCGAGGTACTTCGGGTTGAGCTTCTCCTTCGTGGCGACCGCCTCCGGCGTGAGCGTCCCGGCGACGAGCGCATCGCGATGGCGGACGGTGGCGGCGAGGTACGGCTGAAAGGGCAAGCGACCGTCTGCGCCGGCGAACGGAGCGTAGAACGCACGCAGGCGAGCGGTACTCTCGTCGGTCCAGTCGCGTCGGGTTGTCGAGGGGGAGAAGCGGAAGCCATCCGGCACCAGGACGGCGTGCCGGGCGATCTCGCGGGCGGCGTTCAGATATTTGTTCAGGAGTGTCGGCGAGATGTCAGTCAGGGCCTCGGCGGCATTGGTGAAGCCCTCGCCGGCAGCTCCGTCGGCGGGAAACTCGCGGGTCGGTCGAAGATCGACGCCGGTCAGGGCGCGGATGGTGGCGTCGTACTCGGCGTTGCTCAGGCGGCGGAGCGGCACGTGGCCGGGATCGCCGGCCCGAGCCCGGGCCTCGGCGTCGAGGAAGCCGCGTACCCAGGTCAACAGGTGCTTCTTCTCCATGGCCGTCGGCTGCGGCCGACTCTTCGGCGGCATCTCGCCGGCCTCGATCTGCTCGATCAGGTTTTGCCACGGCTTGAGGTCCTTGCGGAGATCGGCCTCGGAGCCGAAGCGCTCCAGATCGAGACTCCCCTTCTTCGCCTTCGTCGAGTGACAATCGAGGCAGTAGCGCTGCAGAAGGGGCCGAACGTCCCGGCCGAACGACTCGGCCGCGCCGGGTTCCTCGGCGGGGATCGCCAGGCTGACCAGGCTTAACAGGGTGCCGGCCGACAGGAGTAGGAGGGCGATGCGGATGCGAAACGCCGTGGTGGTCGTCATTGTGGCCCCTCGAGGTCGCGGGCGAGGTCGGCGGGTGGCGATCCGTGCAGAGTCGAAAACGCCAGGAAGTCGCTTGAACGTAAACAGGGAATGTGCGAAAGTCAAATATCTTCCCGCCTGGCCAGGATGATCCTGCCTCCCTGGAGACCGATTGCGATGTTCCGACTCGACATGGGCCGCACCGGCCGCTACTGCGATGGCGTTTCCCGCCGGGATTTCTTGCACCTGGGCGTCGCCGGAATGGCGAGCCTCGGCCTGCCCCAACTCCTTCAGGCGAAGGCCGCCTCCCCGACGGCCTCCCGCAAAAACACGTCCGTCATCCTGATCTGGCTCGACGGGGGGCCGGGCCACATGGACATGTATGACATGAAGCCGGACGCCCCGGCCGAGTACCGCGGCATCTGGAAGCCGATCCCGACCCGCGTCCCAGGCTTCGACATCACCGAGCTGTATCCGCTCCAGGCCAAGGTGACCGACAAGTTCTCGGTCGTCCGATCGCTGTACCACAACACGGGCGATCACTTCGCCGGCGGACACCGCATGCTCACCGCGAAGGACATGGGCGTCAGCGGTGCGAACACCGGCCAGAAGTTCCCCGGCATCGGAGCGATCGCTAACCGTGAAGTCGGCCCGCGCCAGGCCGGCATGCCGGGCTACGTCGCCGTGCCATACGCCTCGAGCATCGGCCTGAATCCGGGCTACTTCGGCGGCCACCTGCTCGGCGCTCAGCACAACCCGTTCGCCACCGGCGGCGACCCGAACGCGGCCAACTTCCAGGTGCAGAACCTGAACCTGGCGAAGGGGGCGACCCTGGAGACGCTCGAAGATCGCCGGGCGCTCTCCCAGCACTTCGACACGTTCCGTCGTGACATGGACCGTAGCGGCACGGCCGCGGTCATGGACCGCTTCGCCCAGGAGGCGTACGAGTTCGTCGTCGGCCCGGTCGCCCGACGTGCGTTCGACATCAACAAGGAAGATCCGAAGCTCCGCGACCGCTACGGCCGACACAACTGGGGTCAATCGACGCTGCTGGCTCGCCGACTGGTCGAGGCGGGCTCGACGTTCGTCACGGTCCATCTCGGCGGCTGGGACCATCACTGGGATCTGCAGAAGGGCTACGAGAACTATCTGCCGAAGGTGGACAGCCTGGTCTGGGCCCTGTTCACGGACCTGGCCGAACGCGGCCTGCTGGAGACGACGCTGGTCGTGCTGTGCGGCGAGTTCAGCCGAACGCCGAAGCTGAACGACGGCGGCAACGGTGGCCCTGCGGGAAGCAAGGGTACGCCGGGCCGCGATCACTGGGGCAACTCGATGTTCTGCCTCATGGGCGGTGGCGGCGTCAAGGGCGGTCAGATCGTCGGCTCGACCGATCGGCTCGGCTCGGTGCCGAAGACCCGGGCGGTGACGCCGTCGAACATCCACGCGACGATCTACACCGTCCTCGGCATCGATCCGCAGCTGCAACTGCTCGATCCGAGTGGTCGGCCGACGTCCATCCTCGATGATCCGGAGCCGATCCACGAACTGCTGTGAGAGACTGCTCCGGAGTCGGCTCCCTCTCCCCCGGTACTCCGGGGGAGAGGGCTGGGGTGAGGGGGAAGCGGCTCTCCAGACAGGGA
>CAYYJM010000284.1:3478-7659 GCA_964471755.1 uncultured Alcaligenaceae bacterium | reverse complement strand
CATTCATCCGGTAGCCTGAGACTAGCAGAGAGGGAGGACGGTGTCCAGCGAGGTCAGAAATCACTCCTCGGCGAAGTGAACCTCGATCTGTTCAAGGAAGCTCGCGTCCGGCTCGATGAACTCGGCGACCGATTCTCGGGTGCCGCGACGTAGGATTTCCAGAGCTCGTTCCAGTGTCCGGCCCCGCGAGCAGAGGTAGGCCAGGACCGCCGATGGACTTCGGCTCAGGCCAGCCCGACAGTGAACCAGAACACCGCCCGCTCGCCGGCCGCGATGGATGAATCGGCAGATCCGATCGATGTACTCGTGGAACTCCGGGTCCGGGTCGGTCAACTTCAGATGGTAGTATCGGAATCGGCCGTGATGGAAGCAGGCCACGTCCCGGGCGCAGTTGAGGATGTGCGTGATGCCAGCCGCCTCGAGGCAGGGGAGGTCGGCCGCCGTGGACAGGTCGCCGAGGTAAAGGTTGCGCCGGATTCGCCGCAGGCGCGAAGCTCCTCCGATGGGAAGGTGATCCAGGCAGTGGATCTACGCCCGATCGGGAGAGACGTGACAGGTCAGATTTTCCAGAGGACGCCCGCCGGGCCGGCGTTGATGACCGGCGTGGAACCGAGTTCGGCACGCTGGCCGGCGCTACCGTGGATGTGGCCGCAGACGACCAGACGCGGCCGCAACTGAGCGATGGCGGCGGCCAGGGCGGTGCTGCCCAGGCTCCGACCACGCGAATCGAGATCAACCGCTCCCCTCGGCGGCGAATGGCTGATCAGGACGCAACCGGGCGGCGCGTCAGCCAGGAGAGCCGTCGCCTCGGCCTCGGTGAAGTCGTAGCTCCACGAACCGAACGGCGTGACCGGGATGCCGCCACCAAGACCGAAGAAGGGAACGCCGAGCAGTTCGACGCCGCTGCCGTGGAGAACCCGGGCGGACGGCCAGCCCCGCACGGCGGCGGTCAACTCGTCTGTCGTCTCGTTGTTGCCGGCGACGAGGAGAGCCGGTTGCGTGAGCGTGCGGAGGACATCAAGGCCGACGTGGATCTGACGGTGCTGATTGGCGAAATCGCCGGCCCCGAGAATGAGATCGACGCCGGCCGCCAGGTCGACCAGGCGGCGCGCAGCGTCGGCGTCGGCGTGCAGATCGCTGAACAGCAGGAGCTTCATCAGGGCATCGGCACCCGTTGAATCTGGGTCTGCGGGACTTCCCGCTTCTTGCCCTGGTCGGCCGGAATCTCCGTCACCTGGATCTGCTTGGTCACGGCCCGTCCCTCCACCGTCTCGGTTACGGTCTTGGTGGCGGTAACCGGGGGCGGGGTCGGGGCGATGGCGTCGTAAAAGTTGCCATCGATCGGCTTGATGGTGCGGTTGGAGAGAATGTCGCCGTTGACGGCGCGGAACGTGGTCAGGACGCGAAGTCGGCCATCACGCTCGAAGTAGGTCGGATAGGCCCAGCCGGGCCGAAGGTTGGAGCGGACGGTACCTCTCGCCGAGGACAGGACGAAGACGATGTCCTCAGAGGTGTTATTGAAGACGAAGGCCGTTCCCAGGCCGCCGGGCTGCCCCGGTGGCCGACCGGGATCGAACGGTTGCTGGGCACCGGCGACGCAAACGACCAGCGGAACGAACGCGGACAGCATCAATGCGCGGATCATGTTGTCCTCCTCGTGAGTGTGGCTGGGAGCCAGGATCGGCGACGGTTCATTCCATCCCTGGGTTTAGAGTAGGCGCGGGAAGCGGCCTAGCAAGTGGGAACGGGCTGTCTCTCGCGTCCAGAACCGGCGGGCTGACGCTCGCGCCGCTCGCCTGGCGTTTCCTTCGGGATCGATCCCTTCAGTTGGCCTCCCCGCGCTGAGTGCGTGCCGGTACAATCACAACTCTCACCGGCATGGAGGGCTTCATGGCGACCAGGAATCTGCCGCGCGGCCACATCGACGTGATCTACACACGCTACGCTCGTGAGTACCTGGCGAGCTTGCCGCTGGAGCATTTCATGGAATCGACCGCCCAGTCGACCCAGCGCAAGATCACTGACGCGAGCCTGGCACTGGTCCAGGTTCAACGAAGCGACCTGCACGTCTTTGGTGAGCTACTCGTTCAGTATCCGATCCGAGGACGCGAACGGCCCGGTCAGATCGTGCCGGACAACATGGTCGTCATCCACGATGGGCCGATCGAGGCCGACACGAACTACGCCATCCCGATTCAGCCAGCCGGGCTGTTCTGGGTGCTGGAATACGTCTCGAAGGGGAGTGAGCGCAAGGACTACGGCTCGAGCCTGGAGGTGTACGAACGGGGCCTCAAGGTGCCGTATTACCTGGTGTTCTACCCGGACAACGAGGAGCTGACGCTCTTTCGGCTGACGACCCGGCGGCGCTATCGGACGATCGTGCCGGACGCCAACGGTCGGTGTCCAATCCCGGAGCTGGACCTGCAGGTCGGCCTGATCGACAACTGGGTGCGCTACTGGTATCAAGGCGAACTGCTGCCGCTACCGGGCGAACTCCTGAGGCAACTGACGGCGACCCAGGAACGCCTGACGAGAGCGGAGCAACGGTTGACTTCGACAGAGCAGCGTCTGACGGCAGCCGAGGACGAACTGGCTCGCGAACGGCAGGCACGCGAAGCCCTGGAAGCGGAACTCGCCCGGCTGCGCGGCCAGCAGAAGTAACACCCGGCCGGCTCGATGATCAGAACCGCCGCTGCCGCTGGAGCAGGTACTCCATCAGGGCCTTGTCGAAGCTGACACTCGTGTCCATCGGCACGTAGTCGATCCGGGCCGCCATGCACTCATCATGTAACTTCTCGCGGAACTGCCGCACCGCGTCGAGGTAGTCGTTGCGCATGCCGCGCGCGTCGAGTGTCATCTTCTCGTCACTTTCCGGATCGGTAAACTCGACCAGCCCCTCGAACGGAAAGTGGACCTCCGCCTCGTCGAGGATGTGGAACAGGATCACTTCGTGTCCGCGATGACGCAGGCGGTGTAGCGCCTGGATGATCGGCTCCGGATCGCCGAGCAGGTCGCTGAAGAGCATCACCAGACTGCGGTGACGCAGCATCGTCGCCAGTTGGTGCAGACTCGCCGACACGTCGGTCTGGCCGGACGGCTTGACGTTGGCCAGGAGCGACAGGATGTTGGCCAGGTGCGTTCGCTTGCTCCGCGGCGGCAGGGCGGCCCGGATTGCGGTGTCGAACGTGATCAGGCCGACCGGATCCTGCTGATGGATCATCAGGTAGCCGAGCGCCGCGGCGAGGCTGACGGCGTAGTCGAGCTTGGTCAACTCCTGGCGATAAGTGTAGGCCATCGACGCCGACAGATCGATGACGAGGTAGCCGGTGACGTTCGTCTCGGCCTGGAACTTCTTGACGTAGTAGCGATCCGTCTTGGCGTAGACGCCCCAGTCGATGTCCTTGACATCATCGCCGGGCGAGTACTTACGATGCTCGCTGAACTCGACACTGAAGCCCTGGAACGGGCTGGCGTGCAGACCGGCGAGGAAGCCCTCGACGATGAACCGGGCGCGCAGGTCGAGCCGGGCCACCTGGCGGATGACATCGGGGCGCAGATACTTTTCGACGTTCGCCATCGCTCGCCTCCGGCACCGGATTCGCAGGGAAGGGGTTCCCTTATTCTCCTCTGGCCTGCGCGTCGGACTCGTCTTCCTCGCTGCCGGCGAGCAGCGTCCCGTCGGCGTCGTGCCAGCCTCCCTCGTCCACCTGAAAGCAGCCCTGCGTCGCCGCCGCGAGGAGGCGGGCCACCCGCTCCGCCTCCGGTTCGGAAGCCATGCTCTCGGCCTGGACGGTGAATAGTTGTCGGCTCTGGACGATGCGTTCCATGAGAGCGATCGGTTCGTCCAGGGTCGCCTCGACGACGGCGGCCCAGTTGTTCAACTCGGCCCGGATGCCCTCATCACTCGGCACGAAGCGTTCGATGCGGACGCCGGGCAGTTCGGCCCAGAACCACTCGGCCCCTTCCTGACCGAAGGTCGCCCCGGCCAGGAGAGTCTCGGCCGGGCAGGTCTCCGCCGCGGCGAACACGCGATACCAGCGTGCCATGATGTGGTTTCCCTTCACGGTGAGATTGTACCAGATCGCTCAGTCGAGATCCCAGATGAGGATCTCGCCCTGATCGGACCCCACGGCGGCGCGCATGCCATCGGGTGCGACCGTGAGAGCGGTCAACGGCCCCAT
>CAYYJM010000284.1:0-3468 GCA_964471755.1 uncultured Alcaligenaceae bacterium | reverse complement strand
ATTCGCACGGTGCCATCGGTGCTGCACGACAGGAGTCGGCCGTCGGGCATGTACGCCAGTCCGGTCACCATTCGGCTGTGACCTTTCAGGGGCGGTAGTTCCGTGCTGGTCGCCACCTCGAAACGCTGAAGCGACTTCGCCGATCCGGCGGCGAGGCTCCGGCCGTCAGGGTGAAATGCCATCGCGTAGAGATACCCACGCAGGTTCACCTGGAGGAACGGCGGGGTCTGGTCCGGGCGAAAGAGGGACAGGTCGGACGCCATTGAACGATAGTCGTGGGTGGCCAGAGCGAGATCCAGGCCGGTCGGCGAACCGGCGAGCATCTGGCAATACCGAGAGGGGGAGCATGGCTGAACTGGCCGCACGACTTGGAGGGTGGATGGGTCAAGGTAGCTCACCTCGTGAGGCCCCGAATGCCAGTGGAGATGGGCGACTTCCCGGCCACCAGCCACGAAGGCGATGAGGCCGATGCCCGGGCCCAGGGGCGTCCACGTCCCGGCCTCATCCGGCGACCAGATCAGGCCCAGGTGCCATGTCGAGGACAGAAGTCTGTTGCCCTGAGCCGCAAAGTGGACCTGCTCGACCGTTTCGTCGTGGCCTTTCAGGTACGACCGCGTTCCCTTCGACAGCCGCCAGAGTGAGATCGTCCTACCGCGACCGCTACAGGACGCAAGCAGGTTGCCGTCCGCCGAGAAGCTCAGCGAACGGATCTTGCCGCGATGCCCCTTGAGCGTCTGCATGAGACCGCCACCAGTTCGGGCCGTCGGTTCAGGAGGCCGGCTTCTGTCCGGCGGCCCAGAGGCGGGCCAGGGCGGCGACGATCGCCTGCGGTCCCGCTCCCGCCTGGCCGGCCGTCTCGACCTTGATGCCGGCGACGACCAGGGTGCCGGCCCAGGTGCCGTCCTCGCGCCGGGTCAGCGACACCTGGGTTCCAGGCGGCAGCAGCTTCATCGCCTCGGCCTTCGGCGGCGGTTCCGCCTGACGCTGCGACTCGACCAGCTTCGCGACGCAGGCCGGGCAACGCGTCGATTGAAACTTGGCCAGCCGCTGGGCGCGAAACTTGTCCACCTCGTAATGCTGGAACTCCTGTTCGCAGCCACAGGCTCGTACGATCATGGGTCGGGCGGTGATCTTCCCGGATGGGGGTGTCGGCATGGCTCAGGTTCTCCTCAAATGCCCCTCATTGCGCAGGAAATTGTAGGGAGTCGTCCCTCTTCTGTGAAGTGGGCCTGTGACCAGCTTCGCTTCTGGACCGCGCCGCCTGGTGTTCTATAATGGCCCTGTCACCCGCCACCACCCTCCCGCTGGATGGCCGAGCGGCCGATGGTACACCCTTTGCTAGGCGTCCGGGATCCGCTCCGTTCCGGACACAGGTGGAATTGCCATGAGTACACGACGTGTCGGTATCTGGCTGGTTGGCGCCCTCGGCGGCGTCGGAGCCACGGCCACCCTGGGCCTGGCCGCCCTGAAACGCGGCCTGACCGATGGCAACTCGCTGACGACGGCCCTGCCGCTGTTCGCCGGCCTGGACCTCGACCCTGTCGAAAATTTCACCGTCGGTGGTCACGAAATCCGCAACGCCACGTTCAATGACGCCGTTCGTGACCTGCACGAACACGCCGCCGTCTTCGACGCCGGCACCGTCGCCGGCTGTCGCGAACAGCTCGACGCCTGGCAGGCCAACGTCCGGCCCGGAACGATCCTCGGAGCCGGCCCGACCATCAGCAAGCTGGCCGACCTGCCCGGCGTCGATACCGATCGCACCCCGGCCGGGGCCATCGAACGCCTCAAGGGCGACATCCGCCAGTTCAAGGAAGCGAACCAACTCGATCAGGTCGTCGTCGTCTGCGTCGCCTCGACCGAGCCGCCGTTCGAGCTGGGCGAGACCCATCAGACGCTGGCGAAACTGAAGGCGGCCCTCGACAAGCCCGATTGTCCGCTGCCGGCGAGTTCGCTCTACGCCTACGCCGCCCTCGATCTCGGCCTGCCGTTCGTCAACTTCACGCCGTCGCTGGGAGCGAGTTTCCCGGCGCTGCATGAACTGGCCGCCCTGAAGAAGGCTCCGATCGCCGGCCAGGACGGCAAGACCGGCGAGACGCTCATGAAGAGCGTCCTGGCTCCGATGTTCGCCCATCGGAACTGGCAGATCCTCTCCTGGGTCGGTCACAACATCTTCGGCAATCGTGACGGTATCGTTCTCGACGACCCGTCCAACAAGGCGAGCAAGATCAAGACCAAGGACCAGGTCATCACCCAGATCGTCGGCTACAAGCCGGCGACGCACGTCTCGATCGAGTACATTCCGTCGATGGATGACTGGAAGACGGCCTGGGACCACATCCATTTCAAGGGCTTTCTCGGCACCAAGATGATCCTGCAATTCATCTGGCAGGGCTGCGCCGCTGGTGATCGACCTGGCCCGGCTCGCCCTGTTCGCCCAGCGGCACGACGAGGCCGGCGTGCAGCGTCACCTGGCGTGCTTCTTCAAGAATCCCAACGGCGTCGTCGAACACGATTTCTTCGTCCAGTGGGAGATGCTTCGCGTGTATGTCGAGGCGCACACCGTGGGGAGGGCGTCGAAATGAAGCTGGCCTTCTCCACCAACGCGTACCTGCGTTTCCCGTTCGCCGAGGCCGTCCGGCGGATCGCCGGGCTCGGCTATGAGGGCGTCGAGATCATGGCCGATGTGCCGCACGCCTGGCCGGCCTACCTGCTCGACGAGCAGAAGGCCGCCCTGCGCGACGCCCTGGCGAAGAATCGCCTCGGCATCAGCAACATCAACTCGTTCATGATGCACGCCGTCAACGATCGACGCCAGAAGTACTGGCATCCCTCCTGGATCGAGCCGGACCCGAACTACCGGGCCATTCGCATCGACCACACGATGCGGGCTCTGACCCTGGCGAAGGAACTCGGTGCGCGCTGCGTCACCACGGAGCCGGGCGGCCCGGTCGCTCCGGGCGAGTCGTGGCAGGCAGCGCTGAAACTGTTCGTCGAGATGGTCAAGCCGGTCGCCGAGCATGCCGATAAGGAAGGCGTGCTGCTGCTGATCGAGCCGGAACCGGGCCTGCTGATCGAGACGTGCGACCAGTTCCTGGAGTTCATGCAGCACATGGACAGCCCGGCGGTCGGTCTGAACTACGACATCGGCCATGCCTTCTGTGTCAAGGACGACCCGGCGACGACGATTCCCCGTGTGGCGTCGCACATCCGGCATTTCCACCTGGAGGACATCGCCGCGACGCGGGTGCATCATCACATGGTCCCTGGCGAGGGTGCGATCGACTTCAAGGCGACGCTCGCGGCGATCCGCTCGATCGGCTACGATGGCTGGCTGACCGTGGAGCTGTATCCGTACGTGGAGAACCCCGACGAGGCCGCCCGCAAGGCCCGCGAGGTGCTGTTGCCGCTGATTTAGCCGCCGGCTTGCCGGGGGTCTTCGGGACGAAACCTAAATGAAACCCCGCC
>CAYYJM010000283.1:7191-7788 GCA_964471755.1 uncultured Alcaligenaceae bacterium | reverse complement strand
ACGTCGAGCCCGACGAGGTTCACGTCTACCCGACCTTCGTCGGCTACAGTGTCGCCGCCGAGGCGTCACTGAACCAGGCGACGGCGTTCATCCGTGAGCGGCTCCAGGGATGAGCTGACAGCCCTATGCCAGGAGGCCCTTCTGCACGACGCCATGCACGTCGGTCAGGCGGAATTCACGGCCCTGATATCGGAACGTGAGCCGTTCGTGATCGAGCCCGAGCAGGTGCAGCACCGTGGCGTTCAGATCGTGGACGTGGACCGGATTCTCGATCGGGGCGAAGCCGAACGGATCGGTCTGGCCGAGGACGGTGCCGCCCTTGATGCCGCCGCCGGCGAGCCAGCAGCAGAAGGCGTCCTTGTGATGATCGCGGCCCGGATTGGTCGATTTTCCCGCGCCGTCGATCCCCTGGCCCAGCGGCGTTCGACCGAACTCCGCTCCCCAGACGACGAGCGTGTCGTCGAGCATCCCCAGCCGTTTGAGATCCTTGACCAGGGCGGCCATCGGTCGATCCACGTCGCCGGCCTTCTTCGGCAGAGCCCCCTTCAGGTTGGAGTGATGGTCCCAGTCGGCGTCGTACAACTCGACGACCCGCAC
>CAYYJM010000283.1:0-7181 GCA_964471755.1 uncultured Alcaligenaceae bacterium | reverse complement strand
GGCAGTTCGCCGCGAACGAGGCCTGGCCTGGTTTCGCCCCGTAGAGTTCGAGCGTCTCCTTCGGCTCCTTGGAGAGGTCCATGAGTTCCGGCACGCTGGTCTGCATCTTGAAGGCGAGTTCATACTGCGCGATGCGGGTCGCGATTTCCGGGTCGCCGACCGCGGCGAGTTGCTTCTGGTTCAGGGCCTGGACGGCATCCAGGATGCGCCGCCGCTCGGGGCCATCCTGGCCGGGTGGGTTCGACAGGAACAGCACCGGGTCGCCGGTCGAGCGGAAGGGGATGCCCTGGTAGACGCTCGGAAGAAAGCCGCTC
The DNA here is from genome assembly GCA_964471755.1 of uncultured Alcaligenaceae bacterium. GTDB lineage: Bacteria > Planctomycetota > Planctomycetia > Gemmatales > Gemmataceae > CAYYJM01. The sequence goes on along the minus strand of CAYYJM010000283.1, from coordinate 6,867 downwards.
GACCAGAGCGACGTGCCCGCTCCGCCGAGCGGCCCGGACTGCAGGACGACGTATCCCGGCAGATCGCGAGCCACGGCTCCGAGTCCGTAGACGACCCATGATCCGAACCCGGGCCGGCCGCCACGACCGAAGCCGGTGTGCAGGAACATCTGCGCCGGAGCGTGGTTGATCTCCTCGGTGTGCAGTGTCCGCACCAGGGCGATCTCATCGGCGACGCTCCCCAGGTTCGGCAGCAGTTCCGACAGTTCCATCCCGCACTGGCCCTGCTTCTTGAACGTGAACGGGCTGCCGGCGAAGACGTGTTTGCCGCCGATGAAGGCGAACCGTCGGCCTTCGAGGAGGTTCTCCGGGCAGGTCTGGCCGTGGCGTTTCTTCAGTTCCGGCTTGGGGTCGAACAGATCGAGATGGCTTGGGGCACCGATCATGTGCAGGTAGATGACGCGTTTCGCCTTCGGTGTGAAGTGCGGTTTGCGGGCCGCGAGCGGTTCCCCGGCGTGGGCGTTGTCGTGGAGCAGTGCCGCCAGCGCCGCGGCTCCGAAGCCGAGGCCCGTGCGCCGCAGGAAGTGCCGGCGAGTCAGTTCGAGCGGGGTCATCGGAATCAGCCCTTGGTGATCGTCTCGTCCAGGTTCAGAATCGCCGTGCAGACGGCGTACCAGGCCGCGAGATCCGTCTTACGGGTCGCCTTCTCGGCGTCGAACAGTGTTCGCAGGATGGCCAGTTCCTCCGTTCGCGGCGACCGGACAACGGCCAGGCGAAAGGCGTGTGTCAATCGCGTGTCAGTGGTCGCGTCCGGTGTCTCGGCCAGGACGCGCCGCGCGAACGCCTGGGCGGCTCCGACGTGGACCGGATCGTTGAGCAGTGTCAGCGCCTGGAGTGGCGTGTTCGTCCGCGCTCGCTGCACCCGGCAGGCCATGCGGTTGGTCGTGTCGAAGTTCATGAAACTCGGATAGGGAGCCGCCCGCTTCCAGACGACGTAGAGGCCGCGACGATACTTCTCCGGGCCCGGGCTGACGACGTAGTCGTAGCGCTGACCGCCGACCTTGACCCAGAGGCCGTCCGGTTGCGGCGGCCGGATCGGCGGTCCACCCTGGTTCAGACTCAGGAGACCGGCGATGGACAGGGCATTGTCACGAATCGCCTCGGCGCTGAGTCGGAAGCGTGGTCCACGCGCGAGCAACAGGTTCCTGTCATCTCGTTCCAGCAATTCCGGCGTCACCCGCGACGACTGCTGATACGTCGCTGACAGTACGATGGTCCGCAGGAGTCGCTTCACCGACCAGTCGCCTTCGCGAAACTCGACGGCCAGCCAGTCGAGCAGGTCCGGATGTGTCGGCCGTTCGCCCTTGACGCCAAAGTCCTCCGGTGTCTGGACCAGGCCCAGTCCGAACAATTCGGCCCAGAGTCGATTGACCGTGACGCGGGCGGTCAGTGGGTTATTCGGCGCGACGAGCCAGCGAGCCAGATCGAGCCGATTGACCTTCTCGCCGACCGGCAACGGCGGCAGAACGCGGGGCGTCCCCGGTGTGACTGCCTCGCCCGGCGTGTGGAAGTCGCCACGCTTCAGGACGTGCGTCGTTCGCGGCCGATCCAGTTCGCGCAGGATGAGCGTCGAGATCGGTTTCAGATCCGCGAGGGCGTCATCGATCTTGCGCAGTTCGGCATCGTATCGTTTCACTTCCGGATCGAGTGACGCTCGATAGTCACGCAGAGTCTGGTTCTGGGCTGGGGTGCGTTTTTCGGCCGGCGTCTGGATCGCCTGGACGACCGCTGTCGGGAGCGACTCGGTTCCGACGTTGCCGGTGATGGCCGACAGGCGCAGTCGGCCTAGGGTCCGGGCGGAACCGAAGTTCTGCACCAGGGTGAAGGTCAGTGTCGTGCCCTCGTCGAAGCCGAGGGGTTTGCTCGTCTCGAAGACCGCCCAGTGCGGTTGCTTGAACTTCGGACCGATGGCCCAGGCCGATTTCGGGTTGGTGTCGATGGCTCCGTTCGCCGGGAACTTCGCCTGTGCGAAGTCGGCCCGGGCCCTGCTGAACGTGACCGGGGTGGCCTTGCCGCCGACCGTCGGAGCGGCCGTCGCCGCGAACGTCTGGAGGACGAAGTTCGTCCGCTTCGCATCTCCGCGTCCCGGCCCGGTCCCCGGCAGTGACGGGTGCGTCAGGGCCTCCAACTTGATCGCCCGGATGTCGGTCAACTTCGTCTTGACGGTGACGGTGTAGGTGTCGGTATCCGGCGGATCGCCACTGAGCAGGACGGAGCCATCGTCGAGGATTTCGTGCGTCGCTCCGCCCAGGGAAGCGAAGTCGGTCACGTCGAGCAGTACCTCGCGTGGAGCGGTGGTTGCTCGCTTGAGAAGCATCGCCTCCCACTCCGGATCACGTTGGTATTCACGGGCCAGATACTCGGTGCGTTTCTTGCGCAGGGCGTTGGCTTGCTGCACCCATTTCTGTCGTACGGATTCCGTCGCTGGATCGGTGAATTCCAGCGTTGGTCCGAGAAAGCGGATCGAGCCGGGCACTTTCGGATTCGACCGATCGGCTTCGATCGCCGTGCTGTTGAAGAACGCGAACAGGCGATAGTATTCCTTCGTCGTGAACGGATCGTACTTGTGGTCGTGGCACTGACAGCATTCCAACGTCGTGCCAAGCCAGACGGTGCCGAGCGTGTTGATTCGGTCGAATACCTGGCTCGTACGTGTGTCTTCTGGATCGGAACCGGCCTCGACGTTGGTTGGTGCCGAGCGATTGAATCCCGTCGCGATCCGTTGGTTTTGTGTTGGATTGGGGAGCAGATCGCCAGCGAGTTGCTCGATCGTGAATCGATCAAACGGCAGGTCGGCGTTGAAGGCGTTGACGACCCAGTCGCGGTACGGCCAGAGGTCGCGCAGGTCGTCGCGCTGGAAGCCGTGCGAGTCGGCGTAGCGAGCTGCGTCGAGCCACGGCCTGGCCCAGCGAACGCCGAATTGCGACGAACCGAGCAACCGCTCGACGACTCGCTCGTACGCATCCGGTCGCGGATCGTTGACGAAGGTTTCCACCTCCGCTGGCGTCGGTGTCAGACCGATAAGGTCCAGCGTGACGCGTCGGATCAGAACCTCCCGGGCAGCGATTGGCGATTGCGACAATTTCTCACGCCGCAACCGGGCCGCCACGAACGCATCGATTGGGTTGTGGATCGTGTAACCGGGCACGGCCGGCGGCACCGGTCGTTTCGGCGCGACGTACGCCCAGTGGGTTTGTCCGGAATCATCGGGCCAGGGAACCCCGGCGGCGATCCAGGCCCGGAGGGTCGCGATCTGCTCCCTGGTCAACGTCTCGCCGCGTGCTGGCATGACGCCGGGTTCACTTTTGGCGAGCAGCACTCGACGGAGTAGTTCGCTCTCATCGGGTTGCTTCAAGGCGATGGCGGGACCGTTGTCGCCGCCCTGGAGCAGGGCCGACCGGGAGTCAAGGCGGAGGCCGCCGCGCTGCTTGTCGGGGCCGTGGCACTCGATGCACGCCCGGCGCAGGAGCGGGACGGCGTCGCGGGCCGGATCTGCGGCCGGGGCGGTCGTCGTGATGATCAGCAGTAGCGAGGCCAGATGCATGTTCACTCCCTGGCGAGCCCCCGGCGAAAGCCGGGGGAGGTCGCCGTCTGGTAACTCCCCCGGCTGTCGCCGGGGGCTCGCCCGTCGCCGTCTGGAAACTCCCCCGGCTTTCGCCGGGGGCTCGCCTGGTCATCGCTCGCTCAACACTTCCAGCTTTAGCTCCCTGAATCGTACCTCGAACGCTCCGCCGCTGTGGAGTTGCAATCCGAAGATCCCCTCGCGGGCCACCTGCCCGTCGGTCAGATCCACGCACAACTGGCCGTTGATCCACGTCTTGATGGCCGACCCACGGGCCTCGATGACGTAGACGTTCCACTCCCCCGGCTTGACGTGCTTCTCGCCGGATTTGTCCCACAGCAGGCCCCGACCGCTCTCCTCGTAGAGCTTGCCCCACCAGCCCACTCCGGCATCGGCCTGCGGTCCCTTCATCTCGCCATTCGGGAGCGGCTGGCTCCGAAACTGGAAGCCGCTGTTCCCGGCATCGGGCGACAGTTTTACCTGGACTGACAATCGGAAGTCACGAGCCAGCATCTGACTCTTCAGGAACTCGTTCCTCTTCAACCCCGGCGAACGGCCGATGATCTCGCCGTCCTCGACCTTCCACAGGGCTGGGTCGCCATCCCAGCCGGTGAGATCCTTGCCGTTGAAGAAGTCCTTGACGTTGTCCGCCGTCGCTCGCAGGGCCACCTGCGACGGATGTCGCAGGTACGCGAACAGGGCCTTCAGGTCCGCCTCGGTCAGCGTTTTCGTCAGGTCGTCCGGCATCATCGACAGGTTACTGGCCGTTCGCTCGTCCACCTCGCCGGACGGGATGGTCAGCGTTTCGTTCGCCGTGACCACCGTCAGCGCGACCGGCGTCTCGGCCTTGACGATGCCGGTGATGACCCGACCATTCTTGAGCGTCAGTTGCGTCATCGCGTAGTCCTTCGGGATGACGGCGCTGGGGTCAAAGACGTTCTCCAGCAGATATTCGAGGTTGGTCCGGTTGGAACCGGTGATGTCTGGCCCGACCTTGCCGCCGACGCCGTAGAGTTGGTGACACTGCGCGCACACCTTGTGAAACACCGCCCGGCCCCGGGGCAGATCCGGTTTCGGCGGCACCGCACTCAGTTTCGTCCGCCAGCCGGCGATGACCCGCGCTCGCTCGGCCGGCGTGACGCGAACCTGGCCCCACAGGTCGGCCAGGCGCTTCGTCAGGTCGGCATCGTTCAGGTTGCGCAACTGTCGCACCGTCTCGGCCGGAACGTCGGCCACCGCGAACTTCTTCGCTGCCAGGGCGTCGAGCAGGGCCTTGCCGTAGGACACACGCGAGGCGAGTGTCGCCAGGGCGTCACGCTTCTCGGCCGGCGGCAGACTGGCATATGCGGCCAGGATCACGCCGGGCGTCTTCGGATCGTCGTAGATCGCCAGGCCGCGCAGGGCCGGGCCACGCAGCGCCGGGTCGCCGACGAGACGTTGCAGAATCGGCGGCAACTGCGGATCGCGTGCCGACAGCAGAGCCTCGATCGCCTCCTGTCGGCGGGACAGATCCTTGCCCTGTTCGGCCACGCGGCGTAACTCGGCGAAGGCTCGCGCGTCGCCGAACGTCGTCGCCAGGGCGGTCGCCTGAGCCTTCAGTTCGCCACTGTCGCTCTTCATCAGAGCGTCGAACGCGGCCGGCCACGTCTTCGGCATCGCCACCCGGGTTCGTCCCCGGAGCCCTTCCTGAATGTTCCGGAGCAGAGACGCCTGCCGGGTCGGCGTCGTCGCCTGAGCCACGGCTCCGACGAGCGTATCGATCGCCTCGGGCGTTCCCAGGGCCGCGACACGCCGGGCCATGAACTCCGCCACCGGCGGCACCTTCGCCTCCAGGGCCAGCGTCAACGCGCGGCTCGCATCGATGGCTGCCAGCGGCTCGACCGCGTACCAGTAGAGCAGCGGCAGGTTGTGATCGCCCGCGTCCTCGGCGTGAGCGAGCAGGTTCGCCGCGATGGCCCAGCGCTCGCCGGGTGGCAGTCGCTGCAAGCCGCTGGCGAGGTACAACCGGACGACCGGTGACGAGTCCCTGGCAGCGAGATCGGCCAGACGCTGGAGCAGCGCCGCGTCGGCCTGACCGTCTTCCAGCGCCGACTGAATCGTCCAGGCCCGGATCGCCGGACTCGACGACACCAGGCCGCTCTCGACCTGACGCGAATCCAGGCCGCCGGTGACGTGCAGCGCCCACAGTCCGCGCAGACGGAGTGACTCCGCACTGTCACCGAACGCGAGCGCCGCCAGCTTCGTCCGGGTGTCCGACTTCAGTTCCTTCCGGGCCGCTCGTTCCTGGAGCAACCGCCGGGCGTGCCGGACGTACCACTCATTGGCGTGCTTCTGATACTCGACCAGCTCGGCATCCGACCGCGCTGCCAGGTCGATGCCAGTGACCGGCTTCGCGTCCCTGTGACTGATCTTGTAGATCCGGCCGCTCGACCGGTCCCAGACTTCCGGCGTGCCGTTGTGGCACGATTGCCGATCGTACCAGTCGATGACGAAGACGTTGCCGTCCGGGCCGTACATCAGATTGATGAGCAGCGAATGACGATCATGTGTCAGCAAGAAATCGGGATGTCGATCGGCCTCGAAGCCGGAGCCCCTGGATGTCAGCGTGTCGATGTTCAGTCGATGGCCGTGGATGTTGCCCATGAACATCTGGCCGCGATACTCGGCCGGCCAGGAGCCGCCGAGGTAGATCATCGTGCCGGCATGGGCATGGCCGCCGCCGGCACTGTCGGAGCGATTGTTGCCGCTGTGCGGCGTCGCTCCGACGTAGTGGCGATGCTTCGCGATGGTCGGGATGTCGGCGTAGGTGTACGGGTTGAAGTGCGAGCCGGCCTGCCGCTGATAGCGGGCTCCCTGGATGATGTGCCAGTTGTGCGGAATGACGCACGCCTCGACGAACGCCTGGCCGTGAGCGTCGAAGTCGAGGCCCCAGGGATTACTCGTGCCGTGGGCAAAGACCTCGAAGTCGTGCCGGGTCGGATGGTATCGCCAGATGCCGGCGTTGAGCCGCTGACGCTGGGCGTCCGGCGTACCCGGCGTGCCGACCTTCGAGTGGGTGAACACGCCATGACAGCCGTAGAGCCAGCCGTCCGGGCCCCAGACGAAGGTGTTGAGCGTCTCGTGCGTGTCCTGATAGCCCCAGCCGTCGAGCAGGACCTTCGCTGGGCCGGCCGGTTTGTCCTCGCCCGGCTTGACCGGGATGAACAGGAACTCCGGTGCCGCTCCGACCCAGACGCCGCCGAAGCCAACGGCCAGGCCACTGACGA
>CAYYJM010000282.1:0-7833 GCA_964471755.1 uncultured Alcaligenaceae bacterium | reverse complement strand
CTTCCGGCGCGACGTTGCTTGCCCGCTGGCTGGTCTCATAGCCACCTTCGGCGTAGGCTTTCGTCGTGCCGATGTAGGCCGGGCCATAATCGCCATAGGCGGCCATTGCAACGTGCAGGTCCGGCCGCATCTTCTTGGCGGCGAGTTGGTACTCGACGAACAGTTCGCCCGGCAGATGCAACACCCGTGCCTCACCGACACGCAGGCAGCCGACATCGATGGCGTGGCCCGCCTTGCAACGGACGACCCAGGCCAGCTGATCGGCCTTGGAGACGTAGCCGCGAGCCGGTTCGGTTTGCAGGTCCTTGATCAGGTCGGGGCCGTTGAGGTGCGGTGCCACCGGGAGCTTGACCGGGACCGTCTGCCAGCCGACGTCCCGGGGAGTGAGCGGAACCTTCTTCGTCGCAGCCAGGGCCTGCTTCATACCGTCGGCCAGGCGCTGAGCGAGAACCATGCGGTTCTCCTTCGCGCCATCGTTGTACTTGCCCGCGCCGATGTTGCCGCCCGCTCCGTTGAAGTGAACGTGGAGCGCCTCGGGGACGGCCTGACCACGGATGAACCGGGCGATGCCGGGGAAGTCCGGGCTCGGGATGCCAGTGCGGTAGTAGCTCTGCGGATGACAGGCGTAGTAGCTGATCAGCGCGATCGGCCTGTCGCCATTCCAGAACGACAGCAGGGACAGTTCCGGATCGATGACGCCCTCTGGCTCGGCTCGCAGTTTGGGGTCCCTCGTCGCGGTGAAGCGGACGGCGCGGACCTTGCCGTCGGGGCCGAGAATGCGACGGTTCGAGGCGATCTCCTTGACCTTCGCGACGCCCCAGCCGTGGTGCGTGGCCGGCTGGGCGGTGGCGATCGCACGTTTGATCGCCTCGGCGGCCCGCTGCATGACCTCGCGGTGGAAGGTACTCTCGAACCGGCCGAAGTTCTTCAGGTGCAGGGTGCGGATAAGTCGCTCGGCGGTGATGTCGCAGCCGGGCGCGTCGTGCTGATGCAGCGTGTGGACGGCGACGCGCTCCCGCGTCGTGCCGGCGGCGTGAGCCAGGATCTCGCGGAACTGATCGTGCCCCTCGTTGGCGATGCCGATCCAGTCCACCGCGCAGAGGACGATCGGGCTGCCAGCCCCGAGGATGACAATGCCACGACAGCGGAGCGTGAGTTCGTCGAGTCGCTTGACGGGGTCATAGGCCATCGCGGAGCCGAGTGGTGGCGTCGCGTCCACGTCGAACGTGGCGACCTTGATGCCGGCGGCTGCGGCGGGCTCTGGCGGATCGGCCTGGCCGAGGTGGGCCAGCACGAGGAACGACAGGACGAGCGTGAGAATCGGCTTTCTCATTGATGGTAATCTCCGGAGGATGGCGGAACTGTCTTGTACCGCATCGTCGGGGTGGGAGCCAGGATTTCTTTCATTGAACCGCTGCGCGGCCCGGTCGTACAATGGCCGCACAGGAGGTGACGCATGCCCCCGGCGACTCTTTTTCCCCCGACCACGCCGACGACTCAGCCGGCGACCTACGGCCATGACGCCTCGCTGGCCCGCTTCTCGCTGGCGAGCTACCAGCGCATGATCGAGACCGGCATCCTCACGGCCGAGGATCCCGTCGAGTTGCTCGAAAACTATGTGGTGCTGAAGATGCCCAGGAATCCGCCGCATGACGGGACGATCGATCTGCTCAAGGCAGCACTTCCCGGCCGCATCCCGGCGGGGTGGCTGCTCCGGGTTCAACAAACGATCGCTCTTGCTGATAGTCAGCCCGAGCCGGACTTCGCCATCGTACGAGGGACGGCGCGATCGTACCTGACACGCCACCCTGGCCCGGCCGACGCCGGCCTGCTCATCGAGGTGGCCGACTCGTCCCTGCTGCGCGACCGAGCCGACAAGGGTCGCATCTACGCACGAGCCGACATTCCGATCTACTGGATCGTCAACCTCGTCGATGGCCGCGTCGAAGTCTACACGCAGCCGTCAGGATCGCACGTCACCCCGGCATATGGGGTGAGCCGGTTCTTCCATGTTGGCGACGCCGTCCCCCTGGTAGTCGATGGCACGGTCACCGGGACCGTGCCGGTGGCCGACCTGCTGCCGTAGAAGGAAGAGGCTGACATCATGGTCGACTTGCTCCTCGGCCTGCGTTAGTCTTTGGATACGGACGACGAGCAGAATAGAAACGACAAGACAGGAAGCAGCCGTGCGGATCGTGTCTCGGAAGTCGGTGGTCGAATACTGGCAGTCGCCCGAAGGCCATGACGCCGAGGCCTCCCTGTCGGCCTGGCTCGACGTGGTCGAGGCGGCCCAGTGGTCGAACCTGAACGAACTGCGGTCCATCTATCCCTCGGCGGCCCTCGCTGGCTACTGCGTTGTCTTCGACATCCACCACAACCGATTCCGCCTGGTAGCCTTCATGAAGTACAAGCGCGGCCGGCAGAACGGCATCGTCTTCGTCCGGCGCATCATGACCCACGCTGAGTACAGCCGGAACCGCTGGCAGGAGCCGTGCGGCTGCACGACCCCGCCACCGAAGAGGAGAACCACCCGTGGCCAGCGTTAAGCGCCTCCCGCGATCATACTACCGCCTCGTCGGGGAGTTCCCCCTCAAGGCGATCGAGTCCGACGAGGAACTCGCCCAGGCCCAGGCCATCCTGGAGCGCGTCTTCCACACCGAGGGCGATGAGGGCGTGGACGCCTACGTCGATGTCCTGGCCGGCCTCGTCGATGACTACGAGCGGACGGCATACCCATCGTCGGCCGAGCCGTGGCAGATCCTCGCCCACCTGATGGACGCCCGCGGCCTGACGGTCGAGTCGCTCGCCCGGCAGGCGAAGGTGCCGCGGCCGACGCTGACGCGCATCCTGGAGGAAAAGCACGCGATCTCGCTGGCGGTCGCCGCGAAGCTGGGGCCGTTCTTTGGCGTGCCGGTGGATCTGCTGCTCGGACGCGAGTGAGACGACCGCCCCATCGACCGGATACAATCACGACGGCTCTCGCTCTCCGTCCGAGGTGCGCACCCATGACGACCGCCGCTCCCAACGCCTGGCTGGCCTGGATCCGCTCGGCGAACCCGTTCCTGATCAACCGCGTCGATGGCCTCGCTCTACCCGAGGTCGATGTGCAGCAGATCCACGCTCGCGACTTCAACGCCCTGATCCGCATGGCCGAGCAGGCTCGCGATCAGAACCACGGCCTGGGCACGATCGTCGGCGGCGAGGCCGGCGTCGGCAAGAGCCATCTGCTGCTTCGACTGTGGCAGTGGGCTGACAGTCCGCGTCCCGGCGTCAGTCCCGACGTGTCCGGCAGCAGTCAGGCGTGTTTCGTCTACCTGCACAACCTCTCGCCGGCGGCGGCATCCCTGCCGCGCTACGTCCTGCGCTGCGTCCTCGGCTTCCTGACGCGCGGCAAACGCAGCAACCTCCATCTGACGCCGCTCTACTCGCTCGTCCATGTCTTCGTCGAGGCGGCGCGTCGGGTGCCGGGCGCGCCGCCGGCCATCGAGCCGGCCTACAACGCTCTGATCGATCGATTGCTGGAGCAGAATCCCGCCCGGCTCGGCCTGCTCGACCGCACGGTCTTTCAGGTGCTGTTCCGCTTCTGGCAGGCAGCTCCGCTCGCGGCGGCGCAGGAACTCGCCTGGCTGGCGGTTCAGTGGCTCGGCGGCGAGTACCTCGATCCCGGCGAGGCCCGCAAGCTCGGCCTACGGCCCGGTGGCAGCGAGGAGGACGCCATCCGTCTCGGCGACGATCAGCACATCAAGATGGTCTTCTGCGTCCTGACCCAGATGGCCCTCTACTGTCGTCAGCCGTTCATTCTCTGCTTCGATCAGGTCGAGAATCTCGACGCCCAGCGGCTCGACGCTCTGTGTCGGTTCCTGCACGCGCTGCTCGACAGCTGCGGCAATCTGCTCGTCGTCTTCTCCGGCGTCCAGGATCGACTGCTGGACTTGCTCGATCAGGGGGTGATCGGTCGGGCGTCGTGGGATCGGCTGGCGATGGAGACGGTGATGCTCCAGCGGGTGACGCCGCCGCAGGCTCGCGACATCCTCGCCGCCCGGCTCGATCGGTTCTTCGCACCGTACGCCACGGAACCGGGCCTGATCGCGCTGCGGCAGCAGGACCCGCTCTTTCCGCTGGGCAGCGAGTGGTTCAAGCAGCGGACGGCACACCTGGCCCAGATCCGACCGCGCGACGCGATCAGCTGGGCGTATCGACGTTTCCGTCAGCAGCAGGAGACGCTCGACGCCTCGGGCGAGGCGTGGCTGACGAACTGGGCCCGGCTCGACGACGTGCCGTCACCGGAGGCTCCGCCCGCGCCGTTGCCGGGCTTCCTGGCCGGCAAGGTGAAGGAGAAGCTGGAGGAGTTTCGCGGCCTGCTCGACGAGCGCCCGCACGCGCTGCCGCCCAGTGGCGAGAACCTGATCGGCCTGGCCGCGGCGGTCCTGCAGCAGTGGCTGACGCTCCATCCAACGTCGGGCGGCCTGATGCTCGATCCGGCCCCGAACGAGAAGGCGGAGGGGTGCGAGGTGATTCTGCGTGACGGCGAGGGGCGCGGACGAGTCGGCCTGGTCGCACTGGTGACCAGCAGCGCCGTCGCGGCTGCGGCCCGGCTGCGGAAACTGCTCCAGGCTCCGCGTCTGCCGGAGCGGATCATCCTGCTGTCCGATGAGCGTCAGCCGCCGAAACTCGGCGAACGCGGCCAGCACTACCTGGGCCAACTCCGGGCACGGAACATGACTGAGGTGATGCTGAGCTTCGCGCGGTATGCCGACCTGGACGCCCTGGAATCGGTCGCCGGCATGGGTCGGGCCGGCGACCTGGAGGCGGTCCTGCCCGATGGCCGGACGCATCGTCTGAGCGAGGCGGAGGTGCTGCGGGCGCTGGACGAGCTGGGAGCGTACCAGCATCCGCTGATCCAGGCGGTGTTTCCGGCGTGAGGGCAGACGCACGCATCGAGCGTCCGACTCAGAGCAGGCCGCGATCGAAGTTCGCCGCATGGCCTCCCGGCACGGGTAGGCCGCCGCGCACCTGTCGCCAGCGCTCCCGGACCACCTCCGGCGCGTAGGGCCGGTAGAGGAAATCGACGCGCAGGTGGCGGGCTCCGGCCTTCGCCAGGTCCGGCAGCCGACGCGACAGGCAGAACGGCCCCTCGTTCAGGACGATCGTCCGGCAGTGATAATCGAGGGCCAGCACACGCTCGCCGTGACTGGAGACCATGTGCATCGACTCGAACCGGCAGTTGGCCTTGCCCGGACAGCCGCCGATCAGGTTGGCGTAGGCACACGACTCGGCCAGGAACTGCGGCGTGTCCTGATGCACGATGACCACGGCCGAGTCAGCGAACTCGGTCAGCAGCGAACGCAGATTGCCCAGGCCGTCCTCGGGCGAGAGCGCGAATCGCAGCACGCCCATTGCCTGGAGTTGCTCCGCGGCCAGGCGGTTGACGACGTAGACGCTCCAGTCGGTCGCCAGGTCGAGGCCGCCGGCCCGGGGATCGAGCGGATCGACACCCAGGAACGTCCACGCCGACAGGTTCGCCGCCTCCCAGCGTGTCCAGCCGGCGGCTCGCAGCGTGTCAATCTTGCGGCGCAGGGCTTTCTCCTCCCAGCGACGCGTCAGCGGTGGCAACGCCAGACGCAGCTTCTCGCGGCCGATCCGGCTCGCCCACTCGTCGAGTTGCTCCTTCAGGATCGTGGGATGATCGCGAGCGATGTCGAGGACGATCTCCTCGACATCGGTCAGGTCCGACTCGTCGAGGGCAGACAGGAAGCCGATGCGGTCCGCCTTGAGCGACCAGGCGAATTCGCGGCTGGGTGACGCCTTCATGTCACGCGGACAGACCTCGGCGCGAAGCGTCTCGATTCGCTGATGCCGGGCCTTGAGACGCTCGGCTTCGAGGCGATCGAGGATCTCACGCCGCAGCGGATTGAGCCGCGACACCGGCACGAATCCGCCGGCCACGTTCTCGAACGTCATCGTGCCCAGGTCGAACGCGGTGCCGCCGAGTTTCTCGAAGACGCCGCGCAGGGCTGCGTGCATCGCCGATGGATCGCGTGCCGGAGGAAATGGCCCGAGCAAGCGCCCCTCCACCTCGATGCCGGACGTGCGAGCGTTGATCGTCAGCGCCTCGTCGGTCAGGCGGGCGATCACGTCGATCGCCTGGCGGGTGCGATACGCCTCCGGTTTCGGCCGCTCGTGGCGATATTTTTGCTTCACGGTCTGCGACGAGGAGCAGTAGACCGGCGCGCCCGGATTCAACGGCGGATGCTCGCCCGGCAGCGTGACCTCGACCAGCGCACCAGCCTCGGCCTGGAAGGCATCGACACGCGGATTCTTGCGGCCGTCGCGGAGGACCCACATCTTCTCGATGCCGAAGCCGAACGGCTTGCCCAGCGTCGGCAGATCGACCTGGAGACCGTCGTGCCGCTCGATCGCCCGCTCGGTGCGGAAACGGAGGCGATCCTCGCCATCGACCCGGACGACGCGCTCGACGATGCCGATGCGCGTGCCGCGATGGCCGACGGTGTCGCGGTCGGCCACTTCCTTGTCGAGGTGCGACTGCACGAACAAGCGCGTCCAGGGTCGGCTGAAGACGGTCTGCAACTCGGCTTCCGCCTCGGGCCGATCGTCCTCGGTCAGGGTGCCGTCGAGGAGTTTGCGGTAGTAGTCCGTGGTCGTGGCGACGTAAAGCGGCGACTTCTTGCGGCCCTCGACCTTGAAGCAACTCACGCCGGCCGCACGCAGGGCGGGCAGGTGATCGGGCAGGGCCAGGTCCTTCATCGAGAAGGGAAAGCCCTGGCCGGGATCACGCCGCACCGGCGAGCCGTCGCGGAGTGTCGTCGGCGCGTCGGGTGACGTGTAGCTGTCACGGCACGAGTAGGCACACTTGCCGCGATTGCCGCTTCGGCCGAGCGTCTGCGACGAGAACAGGCACAGACCGCTGTACGAGTAGCAGAGCGCCCCGTGGATGAAGACCTCTGTCTCGATGTCGGCCGTCGCGGTGATGTCGCGGACCTCCTCGAAGGTCAGCTCGCGGGCCAGGACAACACGCGGGAAGCCGAGCGCCCGCAGGGCCTGCGCCCCTGCCCCGTTGTGGACGGCGAGTTGTGTGCTGGCGTGACACTCGACCTGCGGGAAGTGCCGCCGAAGCAGGCGATAGACGCCGAGATCCTGCAAGATGACGGCATCGACGCCGACCTCGTCGAGACGCACCAGGCACTCGACCAGTTCGGGCAGTTCATCCTGGCGAATGAGGGTGTTGATCGTCACGAAGACACGCCGTCGAGGCGTCAGCGAATGAGCGTAGGCCGTGATCTCGTCGAGTTCCTCGAAGCTGAAGTTCTCGGCCTCGGCTCGTGCGGAGAATTTCTTCAGGCCAAGGTAAACGGCGTCCGCGCCGAAGTGGAAGGCGGCGAAGGCAGCCTCGGGGCCGCCGGCCGGTGCGAGCAGTTCCGCCGCGCTGGCCGGGAGGCCGGCGATGGCCGGCACGTCGAGCGGCACCTCGGCCTGGTCGGCGTAGTCGCCCTGCGGTGCCTGCGGCTCGGCGACCTCGGGCAGTTCCCCCTCGGCATGCAGTCCCTCCCATTGGGGCGTGGGTGTCTCGCCCACCAGAGGCAGGGAAAGGGGTGAACCGGACGGCTGCGTCATGGCGTGTCTCCTGAAACAGCCATTGTACCACACCCGCAAGGGAGGACAACGACGGGGGCATCCCGTGGTTGCGAGACGTGGGGTGGGCGGGATCGCCACTAACGCCCTATCGTCCCTGGAAGATGTAGGGTGGGCGGGAGCGCCGCCGCCTCATCGCCACATCAGGCCGGAACAGCGCAGGCCCACCAATCCTCGCTCGGG
>CAYYJM010000281.1:0-7844 GCA_964471755.1 uncultured Alcaligenaceae bacterium | reverse complement strand
GAAGCCGTTCTACCTCTACTACGCGACGACGTTGCCGCACGGCAAGTACGAGATCGACGACCTCGGCGAGTACGCGAAGACCGACTGGACGCCGGAGCAGAAGGCGTACGCGGCCATGGTCACTCGCCTCGACACGGACGTCGGCCGACTGCTCGATCTGCTCAAGGAGTTGAAGCTGGACGAGAAGACGCTGGTGATCTTCGCCGGTGACAACGGCTCGGCATTTGCGCCGGACTCGGTCAACGGCAAGTTCTTCGCCCAGAGTAACGGCCTGCGTGGCTTCAAGCGTGGCATGTACGAGGGCGGCCTGCGCCAGGCGTGCATCGCTCGCTGGCCCGGCGTCGTGCCGGCCGGCAAGGTCCGCGACGAGCCGTGGGCGTTCTGGGACTTCCTGCCGACGTGCGCCGACCTGCTCGGCGTCAAACTGCCGGAGAAGGCCCGAACCGATGGCGTGTCCATCCTGCCGCTGCTCCGGGGCGGAGTCGCTCCACAGCGTGAGTGTTTCTACTGGGAACTGCATGAGGGGAACGTCAGCCGGCAGGCCGTTCGCTTCGATGACTGGAAGGCAGTCCGCAACCGTCCCTCGGCCGCCATCGAGTTGTACGACCTGAAGACCGACCCCGGCGAGACAAAGGACCTGGCTGCCGAGAAGAAGGATCTCGTGGCGAAGGCCGAGATGCTCATGAAGACATCGCGGGAGGCCCATCCCGACTGGCCGCTCAAGGATCCACGCAAGCCGCAGCTGTGAGCGGCGAGCAGTGCCCCGGCGAGCCCCCAGCGAAAGCCGGGGGAGTTCATCGTCTGGAACTCCCCCGGCTTTCGCCGGGGGCTCGCCCTCTTCCGCCTGATCAGTCAATCGTCATCATCGGTGATCGTCACGTCGGCGACGACCATCCAGTGGTCGGACAGGTAGTGCCGGAACTTCTCCTCGATCGTGCCCGGATAGCGTGTGTTCTTCAGGAATTCGGCACTCCGGGCCACCGTGAACGGAGCCGTCCGGAACTCCGGCTGGTCGTCTGGCACGAAGATTCGGTCGAACGGTGCGGCCGAGAACTGGGCGTCGGCGATCCACGTCGGCGCATCGTCGGCGTTGAGATCGCGCAGACCGGCAGCGGTCAGACGGCCGTGGGCCTTCTCCGTCGCCTTCTTCACGTTGGAGTCGCCCAGAAGAACGATGTCGTCGTCGCTGAACTGGTTGGCCACCGCGCCGAGGCTCCGAACAAGGGCCTTCGCCTCCTCGTCCCGCTGGGCACTGGTCACGCCCACGCCGCCGCGGTTCGATTTCATGTGCAGGGGAATCAGGACCAGGTCGGTCTTGCCCGGCCCGGTCGAAAACTTGACGGCGTGCGGCCAGCGGGCCCAGATTTCCTTGAAGGCTCCCGCTCGTCGAACCGGGATCTTGAACGGTTCGCCGACGAGCTGGACTCTCGTCGTGTTCCAGACGACGCCGGTCCACTGATGCTTCTCGAAGTCGGGCTCTCCACCGGGGAGCTTGGGAAAGAGGACGTGCCGCCATTCCTGGCCGGTCTTCTCCTTGATCCAGGCCAGGGCGGCGGTCAGTGTCTTGTTGCGCGGTGCGGCCTCGGTGCCATCGTTAAACGAGACCTCCTCGACAGCCAGCAGATCGACGCGGTTCTCCAGCAGATACCGCGCGATCTGCTCGGCAGACTGTTCCGGCCCCTTGCGGCGATCGGGATAGCCGAGCCATTCGATGTTCCACGCCCCGATGCGCAACGTGGCCGGCCGAGGCCGCTCCGGAGCCTGCGCCAGCGCAATGCCGAGCAGGCCGAGGACCAGGCCAGGAAGAACGATCACGCCCCGATCCATGCGATGATTCTCCGATGAGGAAGTGGATAACCCTAGTGTCGCATCCCGCCCGCCCTTCGGAAAGGGGAAGTCGAAACGATGAACGATGAACGATGAACGATGAATCAGACGGGCCCTGAGCGGTTGGCGTGCTTTCTCGCACAGGCGGTGTGCGGATCGGACTCGCCGAGCCGGGCTCTTCGGCGAAGTTCCAGCGTGAAGCCGGCCTTCGTCCTCGCGGATGAACGGTGAAACTGGTACACTGATCCGTAACTTCCCCCGGCATGACGATTGCACGAAGTGGAGTTGTCTAACCGGCTCTTCTTGCCTGGAGGTGAACCATGTTGAAACATCTTGTCGTTCCGCTGGATGGCTCGCCGTTCGGGGAACACGCTCTGCCCCTGGCAACCACCCTGGCCCGGAAATCCGGGGCCACCCTCCATCTGGTTCACGTCATCCCGCCGCTCGCCGCGGTCGTGGCCGAGACGCCCTTCTACGTCGATATCAGCCTCGAAAACCGCCTGCATGACTACCAGCACGCCGTGCATCGCAGCTACCTCGAACAGGTGGCCGCACGGATCGACCCTCAGGGCAAGTTCGAGGTCGAGACGGTCCTCCTCGACGGCGAGGTGGTCGGGGCCATCAACAGCTACGCCGACAGGACCAAGGCCGACCTGGTGGTCGCCACGACGCACGGCCGGGGCCCGGTCGGCCGTTTCTGGCTGGGCAGCGTCTCCGATGAGCTGGTCCGCAACGCCCACGAGCCGCTCCTGCTCATCCACCCCGGCTCTGGTGAACCCGACTTCAACACCGACGTGCCGCTGAAACAGATCCTCGTCGCGATGGACGGCACCACCCTGGCCGAGCGGATCCTCGCGCCGACGGCGAAGGTGGCGAAGGCCACCGGGGCGACGCTCCTGCTGCTGCGTGTGGTCAAGCCGGTCTACGTCGCCAGCTACCCGGCCCTGGAGGCGGCCGCCCTGACACGCGAGGTCGAGGGCCTCATGACCCAGGTGCAGGCCCTGCAAACGCAGATCGAACAGGAGGCCAGCCGCTACCTGGAAACGAAGGCCGTGGACCTGCGCAAGATGGGGATCACCGTCGAGACGCGCGTCGATGTCGCCGAGACGCCTGCCAGCGCCCTGCTCCAGGAGGCCGCCAGCGTGGACATGGTCGCCATGGAGACGCACGGTCGCGGCGGCCTGACGCGCTTCTTCCTGGGCAGCGTCACGGACAAGGTCATCCGAGCGTGTCCGGTGCCCGTCCTGGTGCAGCACCCGGCGGCCTGACTCTTTGGCGAACCGCCGAGCGTCTCTTGGCGAGCGTGGGGCGTCAGCCCCATGATCTTCTCTCCGGATGAAGGCAGTCATGGGGCTGACGCCCCACGCTCGCCAAAGAGACGCTCCCGGCTCGCCTGGATATCGCTACAATAGAGCAACGCCTTCTCCGGGAGTCTGGCATGAACCTGTTTCTCTGTCTGATCTGGACCGCTCTCGGTCTGTTCCTGATTGTTTACCACGCCACGACCAACGATCCGAATTTTCGTATCCCCCTGCCAGGAAATCCGTCGGGGGGCTGGCTCGCTCTGATTCTCGCTGCCTACAATTTCATACAGTGGTGGGCTCGCCAGGCGACGCGTCGGGAGCGGGAACGCTTGCAGCTGCTCGATGCGGAACGTCAGGAACGACTGCTCCGCCAGCGCCAGGCCGAGAGCGGCTCGGATCGTGACCCGAACTTCCAGTTCACCGATGACACGCCCGACCCGCCCCGGGATTAAATCTCCCGGCCGGAAAAATTCCCTTGCCCCGCAGGGGTTCCGGCCGGCACACTGGAAGTGTTCCGCCTGGACCATCCCACCCTCGGGCAGTCTCTTGACGGCCCTTCGCGTTCGTGTCACCATTGAGAACGTTCACGGGTTCCCGGAAACCCGTCCCACCTACGGATCGGCCGACCATGCGCTGCGGATTCTCTCTCTCCGGCCCCGGTGGGCCGCGACAACTGGCACCCGTCCTCGTGATGACGGCCTTGCTCGTCCTGTCCGGCTGCCAGCAGGAACCGATCGAACACTACCAGGTCGCCAGGGAACCCGCCGTCAAACGCGAGGTTCGCCTCCTGGGCGGCATGGTCTTCAAGGACAAATGGGACTGGTTCTTCAAGGTGGTTGGTCCCCCCGAGAGCATGGCGAAGCAGGCCGAGCCGTTCCGCACCTTCTTGACGTCCCTGAAGTTCGCCGACGCGAGCGGCGAGAAGGTGACCTGGACCCTGCCCGAAGGCTGGGAGGAGAAGCCCGGCAACCAGGTCCGCTACGCCACCCTGGCCCTGCCCGGTGGACTGAACGTCACCGTGTTCCGGTTTCCCCACCCGGCCGGTAGCGTCCTGGAGAACGTCAATCGCTGGCGAAAGCAGGATGTCGGGTTGGCCGACCTGACGCAGGCCGAACTCGACGATGACAAGAACCTTCAGAAGCTCCCGCTCGACAAGGGCGAGGTGCTCCTGGTCGATAGCACCGGCCCGGGCCCGAAGAAGGGTGCCCGGCCCATGATGGGAGGAGCGAACTGATGGGGAACAAGGCCATCCAGAAGCAGCCCGGCCCGGTGCCGGCTCCCGCAGGCTCGACGAGCGTGACCACCGCCGAGCCGCCGCGTCGGGAGGAGGTGCCGCACGACCGGCCGGTTCGCAAGCCGCTCGGCCTGGGCTGGCAGATCCTCCACGTGCTCGCCTCGCTCCGCCTGACTGTATTTCTTTTCGTGCTGTCGATGATCCTCGTCTTCTACGGTACGGTCGCACAGATCGATCGTGGCGTCTGGACCATCGTCGAGCGTTACTTCCGCTCGTTCATCGTCTTCATCCCGCTGCAACTGAACGTCCAGGTTGCGCAGGTCTTCTTCGGCGTACCGGCCTGGGTCAAGATTCCCGGCTCGATTCTCTTCCCGGGCGGCTGGACGATTGGCGGGCTGCTGCTCATCAACCTGCTCGCGGCGCATGCCGTGCGACTGCGGATTTCCTGGGCTCGGGGCGGCGTCCTGCTCCTGCACGCGGGCCTGATCCTGCTCCTACTCGGCGAACTGGCCACCGGCCTGTTTTCGCAGGAAGGGCAGATGGCCCTGGCCAACGGCGAAACGTCCAACCTGGTCATCGACAGCCGCAAGGCCGAACTCGCCGTCATCGACACCTCCGACCCGAAGGTGGATGATGTCGTGGCCGTCCCTGCGTCGCTCCTGCGCTCGCAGAAGACCGTCGCGAACGCCGACCTGCCGTTCGACATCGTCCTCGCTGCCCCCTTCATGGTCAATTCCGACCTCGCCAAGCTCGATCCCCAGGCGAAGAACGCCGCCACCGCTGGTGCCGGCCTGACTCATCGCGCGGTGGAACTCCCCGAGGTGAGCGGCACCAATACGGAGCAGACCGTCGATATCCCCTCGGCCTACATCACGCTCTGGGAGAAGGGGGGCGAGAAGGAACTCGGCACCTACCTCGTCAGCGCGCACCTCAAGCCGCAGCCGGTCGAGGTGGACGGCAAGACGTACGAGATCGCTCTGCGCTTCAAGCACGTCTACAAGCCGTACAGGATCGAGCTGATCGCGTTCGACCACGACCGCTTCCCCGGTGTGGAGAAGGCGAAGAATTTCTCCAGTCGGGTCCGGGTCATCTATCCGGAACGGAACGAGAACCACGAGGTGGTCATCTCGATGAACAACCCGCTCCGGCTGATCGTGGACTGGTCCAGCCTGGTGCCGCAGGTGGACACGCTCTTCCAGTCGTCCTTCCTGCCGGGAGATCAGGGCACCATCTTGCAGGTGGTCGATAACCGCAGCTGGATGATGCCGTACATCTCCTGCACGATGGTGACGTTCGGTCTGCTGTGGCACTTTGGCCTGATGCTGCCGGTGGCTCTGTCGCGAGCCCGGCAGCGTGCCGTGGCCAGCAGCGCGAAGACCCACGTCCCGGCCTGGGCGATCTGGACGCCGGCAGCCGCAGCCGCCATCATGCTGGTCTTTTTCCTCTACACGGCCCTGCCGCCGCGTGACCCGGCGGACGGATTGCACCTCCAGGCGTTCGGCCGACTGCCCATCCAGGAAGGCGGTCGGGTTCAGCCGATCGACACGCTGGCACGCAACACTCTCATGATGCTCAATGACCGCACCGAGTTCTACGAGGAGCAGCGCGTACCGGGCGAGGGACCGAAGCCGGAGGACAGGAAGGAGTGGGTCAAGCGGCCGGCCATCGTCTGGCTGCTCGATGTCATGTCTTCGAGTACCGAATCGGCCTCTCGGCCCTACTTCCAGGTTCCGGAGGAAATCGCGTCGCTGATCGAGTTGGCCCCCACACAGACGGGCCTGCACAGTCTGCGGGACATCACCAAGGCACCGGGGGCCCAGCGGCTGCCGCAGTTGCTCAAGGGAGCGCACAGCAAGCCGGCCGAGAAGCTCGATCCGATCGAGAAGATGGCCCTGGACCTGGCCGCCACCATCCGGCGTTTCCAGGAACTGGACCGCTACCTGACACCGCATCGGGTCTTCCGAATCGAGAACCTGGACGTGCAGGCCCTGCTCGGCCTGGCTCCGCGCGAGGGCTATCGCTACGCGATCACGGAGTTCGCCGCCCGACTGGGCGATCTGCAAAAGGCCAACATCGACGCCCGGACGGCCGAGAAGCGCGATCCGCAGCGGGTCACCCCGTACCAGAAACAGGTCATGAAGACCTGGAACAAGGTCGGCCAGTACATCGCCGTGGCCAACTATCCGCACCTGCTCATGATCCCGCCGCTGTCCGAGCCGACGAACGAACACTGGTACAACTGGGACAGCTTCCCCGAGGGCGCGGCCGGTGAGGAGAAGGCCGCCACCGCCCTGTTCCAGTGCCTGGAAGGGTATCAGTACACGAAGGTTCCCAAGCTGAAGGAGCAGGGAACGAAGCTGTTCAACCAGGGCGTCGAGGCGTATCAGCAGCTCCTGGCGGACACCCCGATTCCGGCCGCGAAGACGGTCGGCCTGGAACAGCACTTCAACAAGATGGCTCCGTTCTACCAGTGTCTGATCGCCTACGCCCTGGCGATGCTTCTGGTCATCGTCGGCTGGCTCGTCATGCTGGCCGGCGAGAAGTGGGTCCAGCTTGGCACGGTTCTGTGCCGCAGCGCCTTCTGGATTCTGGTCGTCACGGTGGTCGTTCACACCCTGGCGATCCTGACGCGCATGTACCTGCAAGGTCGGCCGCCGGTGACGAATCTGTACTCGTCGGCGATCTTCATCGGCTGGGGCTGCGTCCTGCTCGGCCTGTTCCTGGACATGGTCTACCGCACCAGCTTCGGGACGTTCGTCGGGGCCGTGTTCGGCTTCGGCACCTGCATCATCGCCAACCTGCTCGCCAGCACGGGCGACACGCTCGAGATGATGCAGGCCGTTCTCGACACGAACTTCTGGCTGGCGACCCACGTCACCGCGGTGACCATGGGTTACATGGCCACCATCGTGGCCGGCGGCCTGGCCATCGCCTACCTGGCGATCTGGCTCCAGGCCGAGTTGACCGATCCGAACAACAACAAGGAGTTGCGCAAGAATCTGAGTACGATGATCTACGGCGTCGTCTGCTTCGCGACGTTGTTGAGCTTCGTCGGCACGGTCCTGGGCGGCATCTGGGCCGATCAGTCCTGGGGGCGTTTCTGGGGCTGGGACCCGAAGGAGAACGGGGCCATCCTGATCGTCGTCTGGAACGCCCTGATCCTGCACGCTCGCTGGGCCGGCATGGTCAAGGCGACGGGCGTCGCGGCCCTGGCCGTGGTCGGTAACATGATCACAGTCTGGTCGTGGTTCGGCACGAACCAGCTCGGCGTCGGTCTGCACGCCTACGGCTTCAGTAACACCCTGGCGATGTTCTGTGTCGTGATGTGGGTCAGCCATCTAGCCGTGCTGGCGCTGCTGGCGGTGCCGTCGCTGCTGCGGATGTTCGAGGTGCTGCCGCCGAAGGCGAGTTGAGTGGCGATTGGCGAGCGGCGCGGCGTCAGCCCGCCGGTTCTTTCCCGTGAAGAACCGGCGGGCTAA